>JBBRSC010000106.1:0-10455 GCA_038245795.1 Acidimicrobiales bacterium | reverse complement strand
GGCGACCATCGGGTGGAACATGGTCAGGAGTTCCTGCAGACCGAGGAAGTACCACGGCGCCTTGGAGGGATTCGGTGTCTTGTTGACGTTCGCCAACTCGAGCAGGGGTGCGTTCACGAAGATCGAAAAGATCGTGGTGAACGCCGTAATGAACAATGCCGCACCGAATTCGATGATCAACAGATGGGGCCAGACGTGCACCTTGTCCTGCGGCTTGGCCTTGACGTCCTGGATGGAACCCGACTTCACGACCGTCAGGAGGCGCTGGGTGTGACCACCGGGGCCAGTGGCCAACGGAGGCGCAGTGAGCGTGGCGACTGCTCCGCCGGACTCGGCGACTGCCACGGCGCTGCCCGCCGAGACGGTGTCGTCACCGCCGGCCTTCTTTGCCTTGGCGGCCTTTGACCGCTCCAGAAGATGCGCGGGAATGCGCGAATCGCTGGCGGCGGCCGGGGCGGCGGCCGCAGCGACCGGTTCGGCCGGAGCGGATTCACTTGCCGCTTTGGCGGCTGCCTTCTCCTTTGCGGCTTGCGCTCGCTTGAGGAGGTGTTCGGGAATTTCGGTCATGAAACTGCCTTTCGACCTAGAGCGGACCTGAGATGCCGCCGTCCTTGCGGACACGCCAGAAGTGGATCGCCATGAAAATCACGATGATGAAGGGGAAGAAGAGCACGTGGAGGACGTACCACCTCAGCAGGGTGTCGGTTCCGATCTCGGAACCGCCGAGCAACACAAATCTGACTTGGGATCCGAAGACAGGTGTGTAGCCCATCATGTTGGTTCCCACCGTCACCGCCCAGAGCGCCAGCTGATCCCACGGGAGGAGATAGCCGGTGAAGGACAGCAGCAGGGTGAGTGTCAACAGGATCACGCCAATGACCCAGTTGAACTCACGAGGTGCCTTGTAGGCGCCGTGATAGAAGACGCGTGCCATGTGGAGGAACACCGTCAACACCATGAGGTGTGCTCCCCATCTATGCATGTTCCTGACCAGCAGACCGAAGGTCACCGTGGTGCGTAGCGCCGCGATGTCGTCCCACGCCTGAGCGGCTGTGGGGCGGTAGAAGAACATCAGGAAGATGCCCGTGACCGTGAGCAGGATGAAGATGAAGAAGCTCAACCCTCCCAGGCACAGCGTGTAGCTGACCTTGACGGCGTGTCGCTTCACCTTCACCGGGTGCAGGTGGTAGAGCACCGAGTTCATGATCACGTAGGAGCGGTTCCGGGGGCTGTCGGAATAGCCCTTCCGAAAGATCGACCCGGGTCGGAAAATGGAGTTCCAGGCTTGCGAACCCTGGAGGTTGTCGTTGAACTGGGTGATCTTGGCGCCCAGACCCGGGCTGGTATCGCCCTGCATCGTCTTTGCCACGAGTACTCCTACTCTGCAGTTGCTGTGTGGGGGGAATACGTCTTCGTTGTGATCAGGTGAGCGGTCACGGACTTCAGCCCAACCGCATCCCATAGCCGTAGCCATGGGTGTTCGTGCGCTGATGGGTATCGCCGGCGGCACCAGGGTCGCCGATCTTGCCCATGATGATGACCCCGGTGGGGCAACGGTCGACGCAGAGTGCGCAGCGGGTGCACACGTCGTCGTCGATCAGAAAGACCACGTGGTCGCTCGGGTCGAGGCCTGGTTGCTCGATCCCAATCGCATCGTCGATGCTGTCGGTCGAGACCATGTGGATGCATTTCCACGGGCAAATGTCGACACAGCCCTCGCACATGATGCATTCCGACTGGTCGATGTGAATGAACTGCTTCGGCTTGACTGCCTTGGCGAGGTAGTCGGCATCGACCTCTTGGAGCACATAGTCCGTTCGGAACTCAGGCATTGGCGGATTGGCGTCGGTACCCATGTCAGCTCTTCCCCGCCTTCGCGACGAGGGGACGGCCGTACCGAGAAATCGGCTCGATGGCCTTCATCTCGTTGGCGTTCTTCTCCCGGTTGTTCCAGAACTTGCACATCCACATGAACCCGCCGAGGCCAACCGTGTAGAGGACCACTGCCACGATGTCGCGGACCTTCTGTTTGTCGATGGTGAGCGGGATCGACTTCCAGAAACTGAACCACTCGGCCCACGAACCTTCGGGCCCGATGATCTTCTTGTCGGGCCGCCACCCGAGTTCGGAGTCTGCCCAGTTGAGAAACTCGTGGGGCAGCACGCCGTACAGCCAGAAGAGCACACCGAAGACATACGTGGCCCCGACCATTGCTTCGCCCCACGTGAGCGGGGTGCCCGGTGGTCGACGTTGCGCAGTGATGAAGACCGGCACGATCAACGCCATCTGGATGAGCACCGCCATGATGTAGCGGACGCTGATGATGTGCGCCTGGGTGAAGCCGATCCGGTTACCGCCATCGGCCGCCCACATCAGGAAGGCCATTCCTGTGGGGATCCCCAGCAGCGTCACGAACAGGAAACCCTGAAGTCTGATGTGCGTCTTCGAGATGTCCATTCGCTGCGCCTTTCTCGTGTCAGAGGCATTCTACGACCGCTTGTGAAAGTTCTCACAATGGTTGCTCAGGCATTCGCCATCGCTGGGATGAGGTTTACCACGCCACCCCGGCCAGCAGCACATTCCGCGGCCGCCGATTGCACCCTTTCTCCCGGCGTCTTCGTGGGGGCGACGCCGCGACGTTCCTACCGTCGATCAGAGCACCGATGGAGACCGCGGATCGGGACCGCTGCGGTTGGTCCGGTCAGCCGTCGTCTGCATAACATGTCGTTGCCGTTCCTGGTGGGGACGGAGCGTGAAACATCGAGCGGAGGCTTCGTTGACCGAGGTACCAGAACACCTGCTGAAGCGAGGGGCGGCGAGGCGCGCTGCACTCACGGGAGACGCGAGTGCCATCGCGGCGGCCTCGGCCCCGAGCGAATCGGCAGCGATCGAGAAGGTCGGCGAGTCCGCTCCTGCGACCACCACGACAGCGTCTGACGTGCCGGCCACGCTCGCCGGTGGAGCCGCTCCCCCGCAGATTCCGGTTGCGCCCTACATCGAAGCTTCGTTGAACCGGAAAAAGATCCCCTACTGGGTCACTCCGGTCCTGGCCTTTCTCCCAGTCTGGGCAATCATCTACGGACTCACCCTCGACAAGCCCACCGCCAAGGAGGCCGGACCCCTCGTCCAGGGCTCCACGGTCTACGCATCGTGCGCCTCGTGCCACGGCGCCGGCGGCGGCGGCGGCGGCGCCAACCCGGCCCTCAACAACGGTCAACTCCTCTCGGACTGGCCGGACATCGCCGATCAGGTGAAGTGGGTCATCCTCGGTACCCAGGGCTTCAAAGATGCTGGCATCCCCACCTACGGCGCCAACAAGAAGCCCGTCGGCGGGAGTGGTGCAGTCATGCCGGCCTGGGGCAAGACCCTGACCGCAGCCCAACTCGTCGGTGTCATCCGCCACGAGCGCACGGTGTTCGGTGGCGAGAAGTTCGACGTCAAGCAATACGAGTCGATCCAGACGCTCATCGACAAGGAGTTCCCCGAGAAGTCCGCCGAGTACAAGACCTTGCTCGCGGAATGGGCCAAGCTTCCTCCCGACGCGTGACCCGCGGTGTCGCCCGCCGCGTCATCGCCGTCAGCGCGCTGGCGACGATGCTTCTGGTGACGATGCTTCTGGTGGGCTGCACGAAGCAGGCCACCCCTGGCGGTTCCTCCGCTCCGACCGCGGGCGTGAACCTCCCGCAGAACACCACGGCCGCGCAGGTGGCCGAGAAGACGGGGCTGTCCTTCCCCACGTCCATGGCCGATTTCCGTCTCGTGAATACTGGCGATGCCGTGGACATCTCGTTCAACATGGCTGCCAATGAGGTCGACACGTTCGCCTCGGGGTCCGGCCTCACCCTGGCGGAAGGCGCCCGCGTCATCAGGCATTCGTCCCCGGTCTTCGAGCAGAATCCGGCGGGAGGCGTCTCGAGCGGAACACTCACCAACGCCACGCTGCGGACCGATGTCGAGGTGGCGTCCACCGGAGGATCTCGCGTCACAGTCCGCGTCGCGATCAGCAACGTGTGATCTGACCGGTCAGGGGGCGGAACCCACCAGCTCGTCGAACGAGACGCGCATGACCCTCCGCCCGGCCTCCTTCAAGGCCACCAGGTCGCCCTCCGCTTGGGCAGAGAACAATTCACCGAACGTCAGTCCGCTCTCGGGGATGGCCAGATCGAGTTCGATACCTCCCACTATCTGCAGGACCACGATCGAGTTGGGACCGCCTTTGTGGAGTTGGCCGGTCGAATGAAGGAACCGCGGCCCGATCCCCATCGTTGTCGCCACCCCGAACTGTCGGCCGAGGCGCAGCCTGGCAGCCTCGAGTGCTGCCACTGTTGTGGCCGTCGCATCGACAAAGGCACACAGCGCGAGGTGATCGCCGGTCTCGATGGTCGCCAGCGCTGACGCCAGCGGAGTTTCGGCACTGCTGCTGCGAACACGGGTCGTGTCCATCGCCCCAGCTTCAAGGAGTCGACGAGCCGCAATTTTGGCGGACTCGACATCGGGCTGATCGAATGGATTCACTCGGAGCACCCGTCCACTCAGCGCTGTGGCGAACTCCCAGAGGAACACCTGGGCGCCGAGGTCAGTGGTCTCCTCCAGTGACAACGAGATCTGAGGAATCGTGGTGGCGGCAATCTCGGCGCGGCCATCGGCATCACCAATGCTGATCACGAGGCGGCGATGCTCGGTCGCGATGATGTGCTCGACGGTCTCCCCGATGAGCGGCACGACACCCATGCCCGACTTGCCGAGTGACTCGGCGACAAGCTGCTCGATCCACGCACCGAACGCCGCCAGCCGCGGATCCAACAACACGGTCAGCTGATCGCGACCAGCACGTGCGGCCGCACCGATGGCGGCACCGAGTCGTAGCCCGATGTTCAATGCCTCGTCGTCTCCGAGGGGCTCGACTGCCTCGGCCTGGTCGAGCGCCGCGCTGAGGATGGCGACGCCGTCGCACCCGAGCAGTGCCGCGGGCACCATGCCGAAGAGTGACAGGGCTGCGAATCGTCCGCCGATGTCAGGATCGTTCTCCCAGACATGCGCGAATCCGCGGGCGTGTGCCAGCGTTCCGAGATCCGAACCAGGATCCGTGATGACACCGAACCTCGACGGGTCACCCGAGCGCTCCCAACACCACGCGAGGTGGGATCGTGTCTCAATGGTCGAGCCCGACTTCGATGCGGCGAGATGGAAGGTACGGGCGGGATCGCAATCAGCCGTGATCCGCCGAATGGCATCGGGATGGGTCGTGTCCAGAAGGTGGAGCTCCGGTCGGCCTGGTCCGGAGCCGAAGGTCCGCGCCAGCACCTCGGGGAACAGCGACGACCCGCCCATTCCCATCAGCACCAGGTGATCACACGTCACCGCGATCGATTCGGCGTCTCGAACCAGAGTGGGCCACTGCTCGAGACTCTCCTCTGCGGTCTCCAGCCATCCCATCCGATTGCGACACTCGACGGGCGTCTCGGAGAAGAGCGTGTAGTCACGCTTCCACAATCGTTCCACGGCTCGATCCCTGACCAGGGACACCGCCGCGGCGTCAGTGGCAGAGGTCAGTTCATGGAGGTCGAAGCGTGCAGCGATCACGGCGACAACCTAGAAGGCCGCTCCACCCCGGACGGTCACATCGTCTGATGTTGACGAAGATCGCGATCGGTCTCTATGGTTTATACCTGACTAACTTAGTCAGGTATCGGGAGAACCAGATGCGAACCACCACGACAGCGTTCCGATCTTTCGGCCGATTCAACGTCGGGCTGGTCGCCGTCGCCTGTCTTGCCGTCGTGACATCCAGCTGTGGGGGCTCTGACCCAGCGGATTCGTCCGCCGGTCCGGTCACGCTGCGACTCGGGTACCTCCCGAACGTCACCCACGCCTCGGCGATCGTCGGGGTCGAGCAGGGCCTCTTCGCCACCGCCCTCGGAACCGATCGCCTCGAAACATCCACCTTCACCGCCGGCCCCGAGGCGGTCACGGCGCTGCTGTCGGGGGCCATCGACGCCACCTACATCGGACCGAACCCGTCCATCAACGCGTTCAAACAATCGAAGGGCGCGATCCGGATCATCTCCGGTGCGACCTCGGGCGGAGCCCAACTCGTTGTCGCACCCGGAATCACCTCACCTGAGCAACTCCGAGGGAAGAAGTTGGCCACCCCTCAGCTGGGGGGGACGCAGGATGTGGCCCTTCGATGGTGGTTGAGGGAACAAGGGTTGGCGACCGACACCAACGGTGGTGGTGACGTGTCGATCCAGCCCCAGGAAAACGCTCGGACCCTCGAAGCTTTCAGGGCGGGAGCGATCTCAGGCGCTTGGGTTCCCGAACCATGGGCGACCCGTCTGGTCGGCGAAGGCGGTGGCACGGTGCTCGTTGACGAAGCGTCGTTGTGGCCCCGAGGTCAGTTCGTCACCACGCAACTGATTGTGCGGAAGGACTTTCTCGATCGACACCCTGACACGGTCACACGTCTCCTGCGGGGCCAGATCGATGCCAACTCGTCCATCGCCAAGGACCCGGCCCGCGCCCAGCAGTCAGTGATCTCCGGCATCAAGAAGACGACACAGAAGGAGCTCACGAGCATCCTCGTTGTTTCCGCCTGGAATCACCTCACCTTCAGCAACGATCCGGTGGCCTCGTCGTTGCAGGCGTCGGCCGAACACGCCAAGACGCTGGGGCTCCCGACGACCACTGACCTCGACGGCATCTTCGATCTTGCACCCCTGAACAAGCTGTTGACGGCGACGGGACAAACGACGGTTCCGGCGCCATGACGGCGATCAATATTCGGGGTCTCGAGCACCGCTACGGCGCCGGTGGCGCGCCAGTCCTGAGCGGAGTTGACCTCGATGTGGCCGATGGTGAATTCCTCTGCGTCGTCGGCGCGTCAGGTTGTGGCAAGACCACCCTGCTCCACCTCATCGCTGGCCTTGACGATCCCTCGGCGGGGACCATCGGACTCGGCGGCCGACGCACGTCGCTGATGTTCCAGGAGCACGCGCTGTTCCCGTGGTTGACCGCCCAACGTAACGTCGAGTTGGCATTGAAGCTCGCCGGCGTGCGTGATCGACAAGTTCGATCCGCCCGGGCTCGGGAGCTCCTGTCGGCTGTTCGCCTGGAATCCCATGCCAATCGTCGACCCCACGAGCTGTCCGGGGGGATGCGTCAGCGTGTTGCACTTGCACGCGCGCTCGCACAGGACGCCACCGTGCTGCTGATGGACGAGCCCTTCGGCGCACTCGACGCGATGACCCGCGACCTCCTGCACGATGAGCTCGAACGGGTGTGGCAGGAACGGGGCCTGTCGATCGTGTTCGTCACCCACAATGTACGCGAGGCAGCCCGACTCGGGGATCGGATCATCCTGCTGGGAAGCCGACCGGGCCGAGTGCTCGAGGAGTTCCCGGTGGCAATCGATCGACCCCGACGGATCGAAGCGCCCGCGGTATCGGCGTTGGCGACCGAGGTCACCATGGCGCTCCGGAGCGAGGTGAGCCGACATGGCCATTGACCTCACCGACGCTGGCATCGCCCGTCGCGAATCGATCGATCACGGGACCCTCGCGGGACTCGATGAGCTCGACACGCCGAACGGTGCGCCTCGCTCGACGATCAATGCGCAACGAATGTGGGCACAGGCGTGGCCACGACTCGCGGCCCTCGTGTTGGCGCTCGGCCTCTGGCAGTTGGTGGTGCTGTCCGGCTGGCGCCCCGAGTATGTCCTCCCGCCGCCACGTGCCGTCGCCGGCGCGCTGGGCGAACTCCTGGGCGACGCCACGTTCTACCGGGCACTCGCCGTCACCATGGGCCGCGCAATCACTGGGTTCGCTCTCGCGCTCGTCATCGGCGGAATGATTGGGTGCGCCGTCGCCCAGTCCACCATTCTGCGCCGAGCTGTCGGGTCGCTGATCACCGGACTGCAGACCATGCCATCGATCGCCTGGTTCCCGCTCGCCATCCTGTTGTTCCAACTGTCCGAGGGGGCGATCACGTTCGTGGTGGTTCTCGGAGCGGCGCCCTCGATCGCCAACGGAATCATCGGCGGAGTCGACACGGTCCCGCCGGTAGTACGAGATGCCGCTCACGTACTGGGTGCTCGCGGATGCACGTTGCTTCGCTCGGTCATCCTCCCCGCCGCCATGCCGTCGATATTGGCGGGGCTCAAACAGGGTTGGGCGTTTGCCTGGCGGAGTCTGGTGGCCGGGGAACTCTTGGTCATCCTCGCCGATCGGCCATCGCTGGGAGCACGGCTCGACTTCGCTCGTCAATTCTCCGATGCCCCCGGCGTGTTGGCGATGATGACCGTGTTCCTGGCGATCGGGCTCATCGTTGATGGCGCCTTCAACTGCTTGGATCGGCGGGTGAGGCGACGACGGGGGTTGCTCGGCGCTCGGTGACCATTGAGCGAGGGCCGCGATGTCGACACGGGGCAGACTGACCGCATGCACATCTCGACCAAGGCCGATCATGCCGTCCGGGCGCTGCTGGTCCTGGCCGACGCCCCTGACGATCGGCCCATTCCCGGAGCGGTCGTCGCGGCAACCCAGGACATCCCCGCCAAGTACACCGAGAACATTCTTGTGGATCTGCGACGTGCAGGGCTCGTGACCTCGTACCGCGGTTCGTCCGGAGGGTTCCGATTGGCTCGACCGGCCAGGGACATCACGATCGCTGATGTGATCCGCGCGGCCGATGGCCCATTGGCGGAGGTGCGCGGCCAGCGCCCGGAGGACGTCGCCTACGAGGGTGTCGCCGAACATCTCCAGGACGTCTGGGTGGCCGTTCGGACATCGATCCGTCGAGTCCTCGAACAGGTCACGCTGGCGCACGTCCTGTCTGGCCAACTTCCCGCTTCAGTGAAAAGACTGGCCTCCGAGCCCGACTCGTGGAGCACACGATCGACCCGACCCGGGGTCAGCGCGCCGCCATCGTCTGGGCCACCTCAGCGGCTGCGTCGACCGTGATCCTGATGTCGTCGGCCGAATGTGCCAGCGACGGGAACATCACCTCATATGGTCCGGGCGCCAAGGCGATGCCGCGATCGAGCATGCCGTGGAAGAACTCCGGGTACCGGCCCAAGTCCACGGCGGCCTTCGCCTGATCGGCGTTTGTCGGGAGTTCTGCCCCGAAGAACAACCCGACGAGCGGGCCGACCTGAGGCACCACGACGTCGATTCCCGCGTCGGCGAACGCGGAACGAAGGCCGACAGCGAGCGACGTAGCCGTGGCGATCAGTCGTCGGTAGGCCTCGTCATCGAGCAACGACAACACCGTTCGACCGGCCGCTGTCGCCAGCGGGTTCCCCGAGAGCGTGCCCGCTTGGTAGACGCCACCGAGGGGCGCCAGGTTCGCCATGATTTCCGCCGATGATCCAAACGCTCCGACCGGCAGACCGCCGCCGATGATCTTGCCGAAACACCAGACATCGGGTTGCACGCCGAACCACCCGGTCGCTCCCGAACGACCGAGACGGAAACCAGTGATGACCTCGTCGAACAGCAACATCGCACCAGCCCGATCACACGCTGCGCGGAGTCCTTCGAGAAAGCCGGGGACAGGCGCGATGAGTCCCGTGTTGGCCGCAACGGCCTCGACGCAGACCACCGCCACCTGATCGTCAATCTCGGGGACCTCGTTGTAGGGAGCGACGATCGTGTCAGCAATGGCGCCGGGCGTCACCCCTTCGGATCCGCTCAACCCCTGGGTGGCGATGCCCGACCCACCGGCGACCAGCAGCGCATCCGAATGGCCGTGGTAGTTCCCTGCGAACTTGATGATCTTGTTGCGGCCCGTGGCGCCCCGTGCCAGCCGGATTGCCGACATGGCCGCCTCGGTTCCGGAGCTGACCAAACGAACATGTTCGAGGCCCGGTACCCGATCGCAGAGCTGCTCCGCCAGGACGACCTCGCCCTCGGTCGGTGCGCCGAAGGTACTCCCCCGTGTGACCGCATCCTGGATGGCCGCAACGATCGCTGGATGGGCGTGACCGAGAATGGATGCTCCATAGGACTGCACGAAATCAATGAACCGGCGTCCTTCGACATCCCAGACGTAGGCACCCTCACCGCGGGCCACGAAATAGGGCGTCCCCCCCACTGACCGAAAGGCACGGACGGGTGAGTTGACCCCGCCAGGTATCACCGCGAGACCACGGGCGAAGAGCGACTCGTTGGTCAGCTGCTGATCGGAGGGGGCACTCGGGGGGGTCATGACGACAGGCTACCGAGGCGGTGCACACGGTCCCCGATCAGCTCAGCCATCCCGCGGCGTCAGCCGCGAAGTACGTGAGGATGAGGTCCGCACCAGCTCGTTTGATCGCCACCAACTGTTCGAGTGCAACACGATCACCGTCGATCCATCCACGTTCCGCCGCGGCCCTGATCATCGAGTATTCGCCGGACACGTGGTAAGCACCGAGCGGCACGTCGACCCGTTGACGAGCCGCGGCCAGGACGTCGAGGT
>JBBRSC010000105.1:0-10586 GCA_038245795.1 Acidimicrobiales bacterium | reverse complement strand
GAAACAGCTTGCCGACGGCCGCTGGGTCGGCGCCACCTGGCCCGTTGAGTTCGGCGGACGTGGCGTTGGAGCGCTCACCAACTATGTGATCCAGGAAGAGCTCGCACGTGCCCGCGCGCCGGAGATCGTCGGCCGCATCGGGATCAACCTCGTGGGTCCGACCCTGATGACACACGGAACGGCCGACCAGCAGCACCGCTGGCTTCCCGGACTCCTGACCGGCGAGATCCTGTTCTGCCAGCTGTTCAGCGAGCCGGGAGCAGGCAGCGATCTGGCGGGGCTGAACACCAGTGCCACCAGGATCGATGGCGGCTGGATCCTCAACGGGCAGAAGGTGTGGACGAGCTACGCGCAGTTCGCCGACTGGGGATTGTGCCTGGCGCGAACCGACCCGGATGCTCCGAAGAAACAGGCGGGCATTTCCGCCTTCGCGCTCGACATGGCATCTCCCGGTATCGAAGTGCGACCGCTTCGCCAGATCACGGGCGAGTCGGACTTCAATGAGGTGTTCTTCACCGATGTCTTCGTGCCCGAGGACTGCCTCATTGGTGCCGAGCACGACGGGTGGCGGGTGTCGTCGTCGACATTGACGCACGAGCGCGGCACCAATCCACGCCAACTCGTCATCCACGCCCAACACCTGGAGGAGTTGCTCCGCTTGGCGCTCGCGCAGGGTTCGTTCAACGATCATCGGCTCGCGCAACGTCTGGCCGAAGCCGCCATCGAGGTTCGAATTTTCCAGTTGCACAACTGGCGTTCGTTGTCGCGGATCGAAGCCGGCAAGCCGCTCGGACCCGAGGGATCAGCGCTGAAGCTGTACTGGTCGGAGATGTCCAAGCGACTCCACGAACTGGCGCTCGATGTACTCGGACCATTCGCTCCACTCGCAGCCGGAGCGGAGGGTCTGCCGGGCGAGGGTGAGTGGCAACGCTCGTGGCTCTATTACCAATCGGCATCGATCTTTGCCGGCACCAACGAGATACAACGCTCCATCATCGGCGAGCGTGTGCTGGGATTGCCGCGATGACCCAGCCAACAGCGTTCACTTCACTCGACTACGCCATCGTCGGCGATGCAGCGGCCGTGGCCCTCGTCACGCTCGCTCGACCCGACGCTGCGAACGCGCTCAATGCCACGCTGATCGACGAACTGGACGCCGCGCTCGACGTCGCCGATGCCGACGACGCGGTTCGCGTCGTGGTGATCGCTGGCGCCGGCAAACACTTCTGCGCAGGACACGATCTGAAGGAACTCTTCGAGGCCACCGAACCGTGGGCCGCCAGTCGGGGAACCGCCGAGGGCAAGCTGCGGCACGAACAGATCATGTACTTCGACCGATGCGTCCGGCTACGCGATTTTCGCAAGCCGACCATTGCCGCGGTGCACGGCGCGTGTAGCGCTGCAGGGCTGATGATGGCCGCCATGTGTGACCTGATCGTCGCCGCCGAGGACGCCCGGTTCAGCAATCCGGTGTTGAGGATGTCGGGCGCTGGAGTGGAGTTGTTGGTGGAACCGTGGGAACTCGGCCCGCGCAAGGCCAAGGAGTTTCTCCTGTGCGCCCAGACCCTCTCGGGGATCGAGGCCGAGCGATTCGGGTTGGTCAATCGATTGGTGACCCCAGGTTCGGACAGCGTCAGCACCGCCAGCGCGGTGTTGTCCGCAGCCATCGCCATGGCCGACCGGGTGGCCGAGGTTCCTCCCGTCACCGCCCAGGCCGTCAAGGCGTCGATCAACCACATGGTCGACGGACAAGGCCAACGTGAGTCGTGGCGACATCACTTCATGGTGCATCAGTTCGTCTCCAACACCGCCACGGCGTTGGGTTTGATGGCCGAGCGGACCGACGGCGGCATGGATCACGTCAAACGCGAACAGTCGTGACGGGCCCGCTGGCCGGACTGCGCGTCCTCGATGTTGGCACCCGCATTTCGGCACCGTTCTGCGCGGGGCTCCTGGGCGAACTCGGCGCGGACGTCATCAAGATCGAGCAACCCGGCAGTGGCGACTTCATGCGCGAGATCGGTCCCTTCCTCGACACCGAGGACGGCCCATATTCGCTCTTCTGGGCGGTCGAAGGGCGCGGGCGCCGAAGCGTCACGCTCGATCTTCGCCAACCCGCCGGCCAGGACCTGTTCCGGCGGCTCGCGGCCACCAGCGATGTGGTGTGTGAGAACTTTCGCCCGGGCACCATGGAGCGATGGGGAATTGGACCCGCCGATCTCCATCCCCGCCTCGTGACGGTACGGATCAGCGCCTTTGGTCAGGACGGACCGAACCGCGAGCGGCCCGGTCTGGATCGGCTCGGGATCGGCTACGGCGGGCTACTCCATTTGACGGGTGATCCCGATCGCCCGCCGGTCCGTCCAGGAGTCACTGTCAGCGACTATCTGACGGGAACGTTTGCGTCGAACGCTGCGCTCGCAGCGCTCTATCGCCGCGACGCTGGACCGAATGCCACCGGCCAGGGTGCGGTCGTCGATGCATGTCTCTACGGCTCGATCCTGCGCATTCTCGAATGGACGATTGCGGGACATGATCGACTGGGAATCATTCGCGGCCGGGAGGGCAACCGCCTGTCGAACTCGGCGCCACTCGACAACTATCCGACAGCCGACGGCGCCTTCGTGTGTCTCGTGGCGGGCAGCGATACCAACTTTGCACGCTTGTGTCATGCCATGGATCGGGTGGACCTGATAGACGACCCACGCTTCGCGAAGCTGGTCGACCGCGCCGCGCGCGCCGATGAGATCAACGGCATGGTCGCAGAATGGACGATAACGCTGACGGCAGCGGAGGTCGAAGCGGCCGCAATCGAGCACGACGTTCCCGTCGCAGTGGCCTACACCGCCGCCGACATTGCGGACGATGCCCATATGGCCGAGCGTGGCGATCTGATCGATGTCGCCGACCCGGTCGCCGGAGTGATCCGTCAACAGGCACCGTTTCCGAGATTCGTCGGCGAGCCGCAACCGACGCCGGTCGGCGCACCGCGCCTCGGTGAGCACACCGACGTCATTCTTCGTGAGCTGCTCGGGCTGGATGACGAGGCGATCGAGGCGCTCCGGATTGCGTCGGTGATCTGACGGCGCGAACCAAGCATCGTCCCGCCTCGTCTGAACGGACATGCGCCGAATCCTCGTGCCCGTCGTCCATGCCTCGATGCTGTTGTCGATGCTGGTGTCGATGTCGGTCGCCTGCGGTCCCACTGTGGGTGTGCCGGAACCGGCTTCCCCTCCCACGCTCGCCAGCAGCACCGCGCCCGCCATCAGCACCGCGCCCGCCATCGGCACCGCGCCCGCCATAAGCACCGCGCCCGCCATCACCCCAACGAATGCTGTCCCGCTCGCACCACTGCAAGAGATCACGTTGGACCCGAACCACGGCGCGACCCTCACCGATGCCTGGCGCCAGATCCCGATCTCGCAGATCCTGAACTCCGGGTATCGAATCCGGATCCTTCCCGGGATCATCGCCGAGTCCGCGTCACCGAATTATTGGGAGCACCGTTGGGGCACGGTGGGCGCCCCCATCATCGTTGAAGCCGTCACGGCAGGAACGGTCCGGATCGAAGCCACCATCAGCATGTTCGATGTTCGACACATCACCTTCAACGGACTTCATATCGGTCCTCGTGGCGGTGGGGATGCGGTTCATTGCGAGCAGTGCGACGGGCTCACGCTCTCCTCCGTCGAACTCGACGGCGGGAACCGGATCGCGCACGAAACCCTCAAGGTCAACCAGTCGCGCAACATCGTTGTCGAGGACTCCGACATCCATGGCGCCGATGACAACGCCATCGACTTCGTGGCGGTCGAAGGGGGTCGGGTCGCCAGGTCCCGGATCCACGATGCCTCGGATTGGTGCGCCTACGTGAAAGGCGGATCTACGCGGATCGACTACGTCGACAACGAGATCTTCGACTGCGGCACCGGCGGGTTCACCGCTGGCCAAGGGACGGGGCTCGAGTTCATGGTGGAACCATGGGTGCACTACGAGGCATCGTTCGTACGGCTGGCTCGCAATCGCGTGCACGACGTCGAGGGCGCGGCCTTCGGCGTGAACGGTGGATTCAACGTGAGCATCGAGAACAACACTGCCGAACGTGTCGGGTCGAGGGACCACCTCATCGAGATCATGCCGGGAGCGCGTAGCTGCGATGGCGACGTCGCCCGCTGCCGTGTTCTCGTATCACGGGGAGCGTGGGGCGCCATCGACACCACGAGCACGGTCGACATCCCCAATCGCCATCTCTGGATCATCAACAACCGCATCGTCAACCCGGGGAGCGGTTCGATGTGGAACCACTTCGTGATCCGTGACGCGACCGATGTCCACATTGTCGGCAACGTCATCGTGAACGGCGACGGTCATCAATCCATCTCGGAGGGTGACGGATGCTCGGACACGTCGTGTTCGGATGCGCAGATCGCCCGAGACAATCTGCTCGGGGCAGTGACGCCCAGCCCGGCCGACGTTGCATCGCCGGTATGGGTGTGTGAACCCGTACCATCAGAGGGTGACTCCGGAGGATGCTGAGCAGGTCGAACGCCTCGCCGTACTCGCTGCTGCGGGAGACCCATTGGCCCTCGATCAGCTCCTCGTGCTGATCCAGCCCGATGTCGTGGCGCGCTGTCATCGGATGCTTCCCGATCGTTCGGACGCCGAAGAAGCCGCCCAGGATGCGTTGGTTGCGGTCTCTCGGCGGATCTCGAAGTTCTAAGGCCGATCCAAGTTCACCACGTGGCTCTACCGGGTGGTTTCGAACACGGTCATCGACACATATCGACGACTCAAGCAGGTCTCAGAACGGCTCGACGATCTCGTTGAGCAGGAATCGTTGTCGCGCACCAGCGTGATCGCAGGAACCCGCATCGATCTACTCGAAGCCCTCGAACAGATCGACCGTCGGGTCAGCGAACCCGTGGTGCTCCGCGACATCTCCGGCCTCGACTATCGGGAGATCTCGGAACTCATCGACTGCCCTGTCGGCACCGTGAAGTCGCGCATCCACGAAGGTCGCAACGCCATCAAAGCCCTCCTGAACGCGTAAACCGTTCTCGGCACCGAGAGTTGCGCCGAGCGCAACAACTTCGCCGCTCGATCAGCACCAGGGAGCGCGGACCAACGTGGCCGAGACGCGTCGCACGGCGCGATGTTGAGCCGGAGTCCATCCGGCGACCGGCGTGGACATCGCCGCCTGGAAGGTCGAGGCGAGTTCTGGCCCGGCATGATCGACGGCTGCACACGCTGCACTCAGCGCGGCGGACCACCCCGCCGCGTCGGGGAAGCGTTCGGAGCGATCCACGCTGAGTCCTCGACGAACGAACGCATCGAGCTCGACCGACAACCCCGCCCGCGAGGTCGCCGCTGGCAGCGGCAGTCCGCGACCTTCTCGCTGGATCGTCGACACGGTGGGGGAATCGAAGGCCGACTTCAGTGTCAACAGCTCGTAGATGATGGCGGTGGCCGAGTACAGATCGGCGCGCCCATCGATCTCGTCATTGACCGTCGCCTGCTCAGGCGCCATGTAGGCAGGCGTGCCCGCCGCCATGGTGAGTGCCGATCGGTCGGCGTCACGCGCCAGACCAAAATCGCCGAGCAACATCTCGAGGCGACCACTCCGTTCACGGCGCCGATACAAGATGTTTGATGGCTTCAGATCGCGATGGACCACGCCCAGATTGTGGATGACCTCGAGGCAGGCCCCGAGCTCGGATCCGATGGCCGCGACCTCATGGAGCTGAAACGGTCGGCAGGTCTCTCGTCGATGGCGGATCACCTCCTCGAGCGACGGCGAATCGGCGCACGTCATGACGAAATACGGCCGACCATCGATGAGTTCGTCGATCAGGAAGACCCGCACGACGCGATCCGAGTCAACCTGACGCAGGATGCGCGCTTCGGCCACAAAGCGCTGACGAACGTCCTCGTGGTGCGACCAGTTGTCAGCCAGAACCTTGATCGCCACGTCGGCCTGGAGACCAGCGTCGCGAGCTCGGTACACGGTGGCGAAGGTCCCGGTACCCAGTACCTCGACCACCTCGTACCCATGAATTGACAGTGGAAGTGCCATCACGTGACCCCAAGCGTCTGGAGAGCGTTCCCCACCGGCACGATCACCGAGTTGGAATCGGCCCCAACGAACGCAGGGGTTCCCGAGGCGTCACCGATCGTCGAAGGAACTGACCAACGCACCGCACCGGTGCTCATCTCCACGCAGATCACATCACCGCGACCACCGACCACTGCAACCGAAACGCCATCAGTTGCCGGTTGAGCGGCACCGAGACCGCCCAACGCGACGTTCCACCGTTGCTCACCCCGATTCGGATCGAGCCCGATGAGCGACTCCCCCACCCGCACTGCGACGATGTCGCCACCCGAGGCCAGGTCGGCCTGCACGTCGCCACCGAGCGCGACACTCCAGATCTCCGATCCGTCAGCCACGTTCCGAGCACTGACGGTTCCAGTCGAGTCGACGGCAGTGACTGATCCTTTGCCGAGCGTTGCGCCCCACACCATGGTCGACCCAATGCGTGCCGACCAACGGGTTGCCCCGGTGCCAGCATCGAGGGCGATGAGGGTCCCGCTCGCTTCACCCACGAACACCATGGCATCGGATGCCACCAGCGAACCGCGGATCTGCGTGGATACTTCGACCTGCCAACGGACCGCGCCCGACGCGCGATCCATCGAGACCACCCACCCGTCAGCTGTGCCCACGATGATGGCGTCGGTCGTCACGACCGGCAGTCCGAACGGCTCGCCCTGGATCTTCTGGCTCCACTTCCGTGCTCCGGTTCCCGCGTCGGCCGCCGAGTACTCCCCCGCCGATCCCGCAAAGAAGAGCACGCCGTCAGCGATCAGCGGGCGCCCCACGATCGGTCCGGGTCCCTGCGACCACAGCACGGCACCGGTGCGCGCCGAGACGGCCTGGACCAGTTTCGAGTCCGGCTGGCCGGCAACAACGAGATCACCGGCAACCGCCGGCGACGACCAGGACGTGTCGCCGTCAAGGCTCCATCGGAGCACGCCAGCTGTTGATCTGGCGGTACGTGGATCAGCGCCCCGCTTCGCCGACGACGTCGTTGCCTCTCCGCCCATCGCTGTCGTGGGCACCGCGATGACCGCGTCCGTTCCCGTACGGCGGGTCGCGACGAACGCCAGGATTCCCCCGACGAGCGTCACAACAACGATCGCCGCCACCACGAGGACCCGTGTTGCCCGCAAGCTACTCCCCTCTGAGCGATCGTGGAGGCGAGCCGCCGCAACGTTCTCGAGGCTGGCTGCGGCTCCTGAAGTCGCCACAAACACTGGCCATCTCCCGCCCAACACCGGCGCCGACTCGGGGCCGTCAGGCCCCGGGATGAAGACCGCCGAGCGCGGTGCAGTACCCGTCGAGTCGAGCCAGGCTGCGAGCCGACGCCCCGTCGCTACCGGGTCCGACCACGCGTCCACCACGGCCGATGCCACCACCGTGCCGGCCTGTTCCAAGGAGGCATCGAAACCGTCGGACGTGGCGCGCACCACCAGCGTCAACCCGTCGGTCGTCGAATCCATGGATGTCCAATCGGCCCGAATCGGAGGAGTCTGAGCGGGCTGGCATCATGGAGGGGTGATCTCCGCCTCGGGCCTGTCGTTGTCCCATGCCGCCCGAACCCTGTTCTCCAATGTGTCGATTCGTCTCACCCCGGGTCAGTGCACGGCACTCGTAGGAGGAAATGGCGTCGGGAAGACCACCCTCATGGAGATCCTGGTTGGTATCAATCCACCGGATTCGGGCACCGTGAACCGCCCCAAGGGCTGCCAGATCGGGTATCTCCCCCAAGAGTTGACCGACCATCCAACGGTAACCGTGATCGAGGAAGTGCTCGCCGGACACGCCGAACTGGCGCAGCTCGAAGCAGAACTCCGCCATCTCCCCGAATCCATGGCGACTGCCACCGGAGCCGAGTACGACAAGCTCCTCGAGGCCTACGGCGAAGCGCAACACCGCTACGAGAGCATCGGGGGGTATTCGATCGAGGCATCGGCGTACCGGATTCTCTTCGGGTTGGGCTTCCGCGATGCCGACGTCCATCGACCGTTCACGTCGCTCTCAGGCGGATGGCGAATGCGGGCGGCCTTGGCGCGGTTGCTGCTCTCGGTCCCTGACGTGCTGATCCTCGATGAGCCCACCAACCACCTCGACACCGACAGTGTGTCGTGGCTGGAACAGACGCTCCGCAACTACGAGGGTGCCGTGCTGTTCGTGAGCCACGACCGCGATTTCATCGACAACGTCGCCACCCGCGTCATCGAGCTCGCCGGCGGCACGACGGCCGAGTACGTGGGCGGCTTCGCTGAGTTCGTCGTGCAGCGAGAGGAACGCATCGCTCAGATCGAATCGGCCGCGAATCAGCAGTCCCGTGAGATGGCGCGCCAGGAGAAGTTCATCGAACGTTTCCGGTACAAGGCGACCAAGGCGAAGGCCGTCCAGAGCCGCATCAAGACCATGGAGAAACTCGAAAAGATCGTCGTCCCACAGAAGCCCGAGTTGGTCGCCCGCTATGCCTTTCCCGAGCCGCAACGGTCGGCCCGGGTCGTTGTCGATGTTCACGGCGCCACGGTTGGTTACGGGGGTGAACCCGTCCTGAGCGACGTGAACCTCGTGGTCGAACGAGGCCAGAAGCTGGCCGTGGTGGGGCCGAACGGCGCGGGGAAGTCAACCTTGTTGAAGCTGATCGTCGGAGAACTCGCCCCCATGGTGGGGACATCGGAATTGGGCAACAACGTCGACGTGGCGCATTTCGCACAGCACCAGGTCGAAGCGCTCGACATGGACCGAACCGTCATCGTCGAGTTCAGTGCGGCGGCGTCGAGCCACGTTCAACCCAAGGGTCGAAATCTTCGTACCGTGCTGGGGTCGTTCGGGTTCTCGGGCGATGCCGCCGAGCGGAAGATCCGTGATCTCTCGGGCGGAGAGCGGACACGGCTCGCGATCGCGATGTGTCTCGTCAATCCCGTGAACCTGCTCATCCTCGACGAGCCGACCAACCATCTCGATCTCCCGAGTTGCGACGTCCTCGAAGACGCGCTGACGGCGTATCCGGGAACGGTCCTCTTGGTCAGTCACGATCGGCATCTCATCCGCGCCGTGGCTGACGATCTGCTCGAGGTACGCGACGGCCGCGCGGTGCTGCACCCGGGAGTCGACGAAAAGATCCTGTCGCCGAGCTTCGAGGGCGGATCCGCGGGTGCCTCCTCGTCGCCGTCCCGGGTTGCTGCGCCGAAGCAGCGATCGGCAGCGGCGTCGAAGAGTAAGACCTCAAAGAGAAACGACACTTCGAGCGCGACCCATTCGACGACCAACTCGGCGAACGCTGGAAAGAAGTCTCCTGGCGACAAGCGCGCCGAGGCGGAGGTTCGTCAACAGCGGAGCGCCAACACCAAGGACCTCCGAAAAGCGGTGTCGAAAGCTGAGCGCGAGCTCGCAAAAGCTGAGGAGGCAGTTGCGGAACTCAATCGCCAACTCGCAGATCCAGCCGTCTACAACGACCCTGCTCGCGCCACCGAACTTGCCACGGAATTCGGCTTGGCCAAGGACGGTGCATCAGCCGCGATGGACACCTGGATGGCGGCGGCCGACGCGCTGGAACTGGCTGGCGGCTGATCCCCATTTCGGGAGTCGGCTCACTCGTGGCACGACTAGATTCCCCCCCATGATCCGGGGAGACGAATTCGATCTGATGGGGCGACCGACCCGAATGCGAGAGCTCGATCTCGACGCGTTCTTCTCGCCGAAACGGATCGTCGTCATCGGTGCCAGCGACACCGCTGGCCGTCCGAACAGCGCCATGTGGCGAAAGATCCGAGCCTGGGGCGAGCGACGCGGCGCCGAGGTGATCCCCGTCAATCGCGGCCTCGACATGCTGGACGATGTGGCGTGTCATCGGTCGATCGACACGGTCGACGGCGACATCGACCTGGCGGTGATCCTGGTGGGCGATTCCGTCGAGATGTTCGAGTCGCTCATGGAACGATCACCAAAATTCGCCGTGATCTTCGGCGCCGGTTTCGCGGAGGTCGGTGCCGCCGGGGCCAGGTTGCAGCGCCGACTCGAGCATCTGCTTCGACGTTCTGACATCCATCTGCTCGGACCGAATACCAACCTCAATGCCTTCGAGACGTTTCGCGACGACCTCGACGGTCCGGCCGTTGCCCTGATCACCCAGTCAGGTCATCAAGGTCGACCGGTCTTCCAGAGCCAGGAGCTCGGTGTCCGCCTCAGTCATTGGGCGCCGACCGGCAACGAAGTGGATCTCGAATCGGCCGATTTCATCCGCTGGTTCGCCGAACAGCCGACCACCGGTGCCATCGCCGCCTACATCGAGGGTTTCGCCGATGGTCGGACGCTTCAGCTCGCCGCGGATCACGCCGCACGCGCACGGGTGCCGATCGTGTGCGTGAAGG
The DNA here is from genome assembly GCA_038245795.1 of Acidimicrobiales bacterium. Taxonomy (GTDB): domain Bacteria; phylum Actinomycetota; class Acidimicrobiia; order Acidimicrobiales; family Microtrichaceae; genus JBBRSC01. The sequence continues at coordinate 134 of JBBRSC010000105.1, read as the reverse complement.
TGGGTCGCACCGATTCGGGTGCCTCGATGGCGCAATCCCACACTGGTCATCTCACCGGCAACGACCGGGTCATGAGCGACGTCTTCCGCCAGTACGGCATCATTCGCGTTGACGGGCTCGATCAGCTCACCGAT
>JBBRSC010000104.1:0-10660 GCA_038245795.1 Acidimicrobiales bacterium | reverse complement strand
GTACCGGTGAAGGTCGGTGTGGGGTTATTCGATGTGCTGGCAGTCAGCGGTGCCGTGACGGCCACACCAGCGGGCGCTGTCGCGTCGACGGTGAACGTGACCACTGGCGACGTCGAGGTGATGCTTACAGCGAGGACCTGCGTGGCGGTGACGGTGTAGGTGCCGTCGGCCAGCGCGGGCGACGCCGGAACGCTCCATGCCGCGCCACTGCGCGTGGCAGACAGGGTCTGCACGGTCGACGCACCCTGCTTCACGACCACGGCGAGCGTGGCTGCATCTCCAGCAGCGTTACCTGCGGCACCGGCGAAGGTGGGGGCGGCGTTGTTGCTCGAGCTGTTGTTTACCGGGGCGGTCACGGTGACCGGGTTCACGCCCGACGTCACGGTGATCGATTGGGTGGCAACGTTGGTCAACCCGCCGTTGTCAGTGACCTGCAGAGACGCAGTGAAAGTGCCGACGAGGGTGTACGTGTGCGAAGGGTTCGGGGTGGTGTCGGTGAGCGAACCGTCACCAAAGGTCCACGACCAGCCGACGATCGAACCATCCGGATCAGACGACCCGCTGCTCGAGAACGCCACGGACAACGGCGATGGGCCCGAGGACGGTACGGCGCTGATCGCCGCAACGGGCGCAACGTTGCCCGTAGCCCCACCGCCGCCGGTTGGGGCGCACCCAGCGGCACCGAGCGCAACAACACCCAACATGGATACGGCCAGTACGCGCACACGCGACATGAGATTCCCCTCCAAATGAGCACAGTTCGCCCTGAACCCAAGGGACTAGGTTTACCTCCCATGCAGCGCCATCGCAACAAATTTCCGTCGAGAGCTTCGATGATCGTCGCAGCCATGGCGATTTCGCTGACAGCAAGCGGGGTCCTCTCGGCGTGCTCACAGGACGACAGCAAGCCCGCAACGACCACCTCAACGACGGTGCAGTCAAAGCCCCCAGCATCGGCATCCGGAACGATCGCCGACTACGTGGCGGCCGATTCCACATTGTCGACATTGGCCTCGATCATCGGCGCATCTGACCTGGCGACAACGCTTGCTGGCGCGGGACCCTTCACGCTCTTTGCTCCGACCAACGAAGCGTTCGCCGCCCTCCCTCCGAAGGATCTCGCCGCCTTACGAACCGCAACTCCGCACGCCAAGGCGCTTGACGTGCACCTCGTGGCATCCAAGCTGGCGGCGTCGGATCTGATTCCCCTCAACGGGAAGAACATCGAGACACTGGGCGGCCCGGTGCCGATCACGATCGACGGACAAATCCTCAAAATCGGCAACGCCTCCGTGACCCGCACGGATGTGATCACATCGAACGGCGTGATCCACTTCATTGACGCCATCATCACAACCAAGGCAGGGTGACAACATGACGTCCGACGGGCTGGCCTTCTCCCATTGCGGCATCTGCGTGTTCGACCTCGAGCGGTCGCTGCGGTTCTACTGCGACGGCCTCGGGTTCGACCAGGCTGAGGGGTACGACCTCGATGATGGCTCCCTGCCAGGCCTCGCTGATGCACTCGAGGTTGCGTCGCCGGTTGCGCTTCGATCCCAGATGATCACCCGCGACTCGCTGAAGCTCGAACTCCTCGCGTACACATCGCCGCTGCCGAGCGGTTCACCCTCGACCAGCCGGGGTCACCTGGGACTCACCCACTTGACCTTCATGGTGAAGGACATTGACGCCGTGGCCGCCCGGCTGGTGGAGCACGGCGGGACGATCTTGGAGTACACCGACGTCACAGTGGGCGTGAGGCTGCTCTTCCTGACCGATCCCGACGGCACGCGTATCGAACTCATCGCCAGCTGAGCCGATTTCTCGAACTGTGAACGCTGGACCACCCGGTGGGTGGTCCAGCGTTCACAGTTCGGAGTGCCGGTCGACCGATTCAAGGAATCTGCAACGTGGGTCGATGGACTCATATGGGAGCCCGGGGAATCCGCCGAACGTTGACCATCGGAGTGATCAGCGCCGTTGCGATCGGTGGTTGTACGCCCGCGATGCGGAACTCGCCGCCCGTTCCCCTGACCGCGGCGCCGCCTTCCCCTGAACTGCAATCACCGTCGCCCTCGGGCTGGCAGAACGAGATGCTGAGTGTCGTGAACGCTGAGCGCGCGACCGCAGGCTCAGCACCATTGACATTGTGCGCGTCATTGAACGCTGCGGCGCAGGCGCATTCTGATGATCAAGCAGCCCGGCGCACGATGTCGCACACCGGTGGTGATGGCTCCACCATGTCGCAACGGGTCGAGCGGGCTGGGTACGTGGGCTGGATGCGGCTCGGCGAGAACGTCGCCGCTGGGTATCCGACCATCGCTGCGGTGATGATGGGCTGGATGAACTCGCCTGGTCACCGACAGAACCTGCTCGATGCGCGCTTCGTTCATCTCGGCGTCGGCCAAACAACCAATGGGTCGATCTACTGGACGCAGGACTTCGGCACCTCCGGCACCTGCCGCTGACGAGCGTTGCGTAGGCTCGCCGCATGCATGATTCGGTAACCGTCCATATGAATGCCACGCCAGCCGAAGTCTGGGATCTGGTGAGCGACGTCACTCGCATCGGCAGCTACAGCCCCGAGACGTTCGAAGCCGAATGGCTCGATGGAGCGACGGGTCCCGTTGCGGGTGCACGATTTCGAGGCCACGTGAAGCGCAACGAGAAGGGTCCCATCTACTGGACCGAATGCACGGTGGTCGTGGCGGACGCGGAACGCGAGTTCACGTTCGGCGTCGGACCTCCCGGGAAGGCGGTCAATACGTGGAGCTATCACCTCGCAGCATCAGGCGACGGCACCGACGTCACCGAGTCGTTCCAACTCGCCAACACACTGCCGCTGCGGATCTACTGGTTCCTGCTCGGTTGGACGCGCGGCAAGACAAACCGCGACGGCATGCAGAAGACCCTCGATCGCATGAAGGCTGAACTCGAGCGGACATGACCGCTGAGCCGGAACGCCTTTTCGTGCCGTCAGCCGCCGGGTCGGATGATGACCTCGGAACCGACGAGCGTGAAGCCGGCGCCGATCAGGCTCCGCAGACTGCGTGCGTTGCCAGGCGACGACGACGCCCACACCGGCATACCGGCGGGAACCATCGCCAGAGCCGCGGCGACGAGCTGTCGTCCGTGACCGCTCCCCCGGTCGGCCTCTGACAGGAGTTCGAACCCGAGATCGATACGGCCACCGACTCCCGACCCCAGCGTGACCAACCCGAGATCGTTGGCCAATACCCGCACATCGCCACGAACCGACCGGGCGTACTCGACTCGATGGTGACCCTCGTATGCGTCGGACTCCGTCAGCGTCGACCCGGCCCCCGTGCCGAGCGCAAACAACGTGGCATCGAGGACGCCGATCCAGCCGTTGGATCCGGCGAGCGCTCGCAGTACGTCCGGCGCATGGGCGCCGCCGTAACCGTCGGCGCCGAGGGAGCGAACCACTTCAACATCCAGCGTCGTCGACACAACGGCGTGCCCGGTGAAACACAACACCGGATGGTGGCCCGTGGTGCGATCGGGTGGGACCACCGTGATTCCGCCATCCACCCGAGGGAACTCACCCGCGACGACCCGCTCCAACATCTCGGCGATCGGATCGGGGTCGATGCGACTGAATCCAGTGCCTCAGGACCCAGGGCGCGACTGGTAGCGGATGTCTGTTGATTCCTTCGCATAGGCATCGGTGAGCACCCCCGCGTAGGTGTCATGGCCGGCGACGTAGGTGTCGAGGAACGCCGTGGTGTAAATGTTCACGAGGTCCTTTGCGCGGGCATGTTCCATGAAGCCCGGGCCGCACCCCTCCTCGGCCAATCGATTGACGAAGTCGACGACCACCTTGGGCGGATCGGGGAGCTTCGGGATCGACTTCTGATAGTCACAGACGTCCGTGAGCGACTGGTGGCCCGCACCGACCATGTCGACACGGAAGATCGGGGTGGCGGTGATCTTCTCCCACGGCCGAGTGGTGTCATTGTCGATGGGAGTCGTCACGTCCTTGTCGCCGACCATGAGGAGCGTCGGCACCTTGATGGCCGCCAGATTCGCGTCGGACAGCAACACTGTGTACGGCGCCAAACCAATGACCGCTTTGATGCGCGGATCGGCAGCGATCTCTCCGGTGGTCCCAGTGAAACCACCGGCCACGGCGAGCGAGGTGAAACCTCCGAAGGAGTGGCCCATCACCCCGATCCGCTCGGCATCGACCGCACCGTGAAACGGGTTCGTCGGATCCGCCGACAACTTCATCATCTCGGTGATGACCGCCGAGATGTCCGGTGGCCGGTTCATCGCCACCACGGGCTCGGTATCGCTGCTTCCGAGCACGCTCTCCACGGCGGTGTTGCCGAGGTGATCAGGTGACGCGACGATGAAGCCGTAGCTCGCTAGGTGCTCCATGTTGAACGACGCCACGTAGCTGATCCCGCCGTTGCCGTGGCTGTACGCCACCAACGGAAATGGACCTTCGCTCGACACTGTCGGTTTGTCCCGAGCGGTGGCCGAATCGACATACGCAGTTGGCAGAAAGACGTAACGCGTCAGTGGCGCCGCCTTGGCGGATTCGGCATCGGCCGGGTACCAGACATCGACGTTGAGTGTGCGCTTGCGCGATTCATCAACGACGGTGATCGTCCTCCGCCCCACTGGGTGGGGACCGAGTTGATCGGGCACGACGACCTTGGCTGGCGTTGCGGCGGTCGTCGGAGCAACGGTGGACTTCGCCGATCCGCCGCCGTCGACCGAACACGACACAGCAAGCAACAGCGCACCAGCCGCGACGGCGACCACATATCCCGACGACTGTCGGGTCATTGAGCTGGCCTCATCGGCGCGGCTGGTCGGCCGCTCAGGGCAGGAGCACCGTTGGAGTAGCCGTCGAGTTGTCGGTTGCGGTGCACGACCACAGATTAGACGGAAGGCTGTTGGCCACCCCCACCCAGTCCGGCACGTACGAGATCGCCATCGTCACGTTGGCAGGGAGCGACGCCAGGCCCGCAACCCCGAGACACAGGGTCTGGACCTGCGAGTAGCTGGAGATCCACGATGGCAGATCCCCGGCCGCAACGGCAGGAACCTGGTTCCACGCGGTGTATCCGAAGGGCAGTGTCGGGATCGGACCCTGAACGGTGGCCAGCGCGCTGGCGTTCCCGTCGGGACCGAGAACCGGCGTGGTGCACGCAGCATCGGAGTACACACGTATGTTCTTGCCCGCTCCGAAAGCTCCGTTGAAGGTGACGTAGACGGCAGGTCCGCCGCCGTATCCGGCCTTCGTGATCAAACATGATCCCGCCGGTGCTGGCGTAGCAGCCATCGTGGTGCAACCAGCACTCACGACCGCCAGACAGATCGCGCCGACAATGGCCAATGGACGAAGTAGACGTCTCATGCTTCCCTCCCAGGTGCAAACAACTCCAACAGTGTTGCACACGTCGTGTCGTAGTGCACCGAATGTCGGTGCACCACGTTCAGCTCTTGGACTGCCGGCGCCGGATGCTTCGCACTACGACGCCCTGGTACAGCCCACCCGGCAGGCGTGACAGGAGATCGATGACCTTGGCGTCCGGCCCGATCAGGGCGCGACGACGGTCCTTCTCGACGGCTGCGAGAATCTGGCGGGCCGCCTTTGCGGGCGACGTGATGGCCAACCGATCGAAGTCGACCGCCGCTCGCGTTGCATCGCCGGCAAACGCTCCGACGCTGTCGTCCATCCGTGCACTGCGGGCGATGTTTGTCTTGATGCCGCCTGGGTGGATGGTGGTCGACGACACGCCGCAGTCAGCGAAATCCAGCTCGATGCGCAACGAGTCAGTGAAGCCCCGCACCGCGAACTTTGCTGCGTTGTACGCCGACTGCGATGGCACGCTGATCAGTCCGAACACGCTCGACAGGTTGACCACATGGCCCTCACCCGCGGCCTTGAGGTGCGGCAGGAACGCCCTGGTGCCGTGAACGACGCCCCAGAAATTGATGTCCATCAACCACTCGAAGTCCTCGTCACTCATGGCTTCGACTGTTGCGCCGAGTGCCACGCCAGCATTGTTGATGATCATGTTGACGGTGCCGTGCTCGGCGACCACCTGGTCGGCCCAGGCATACACCGCGTCGCGATCTGCGACGTCGAGTCGTTGCGAGCTGACCTTTACGCCGCGGCCTTCGCACAATGCGACTGTCTCGGCCAGGCCGACCTCGTCGATGTCCGACAACGCGAGGTGGGCGCCCCGCACTGCGAGGTCCTGTGCCAACGCTCGCCCGATACCCGAACCGGCGCCCGTGATCGCCACGACCCGTCCGTTGAAATCCTTCATGCTGCTGCTCCCCCTGATGACGTGGCCGATGATCTGATTGATGTTGTGTTCGATGAGGGCGTTGCCCGGTTCGAGAACACCATCGTGTCGTCGGTGACCTGGCTGCGTTTGAGCGCCCGGTAGTCCTGCAGGTAGCTCTGGTACACCCGCCACGGATGCTTCGACCCCTGCTGCGGAACTCGATCCGCGGCCCGCATGATGTAGCCGGCGCTCAGGCCGAGAAACGGCCCGTCGCTCGTCGCGGTGCCGTTGTTGCACGCCACGCACTGGCGCTGGCCTGTTTCCCGCTGATGGTTCAATAGGCGGGTCACGTACTCGCAGGTCAGATCGCACTTCAGCGTCCACGAGGCGTTGGTGTACCCAATAGCGAACGCGAGGTTCGGTACGCCCTCGAGCATCATTCCCTTGTAGGTGAGGCGCTCAGATGGGTCGACCTTCTCGCCATCGACGGTCAGCTCGACACCACCGAGGAACAGCAGCTCGAGCCCGGTCGCCGTGACGATGATGTCGGCTGGCAACTCGGTGCCGGAGGTCAACCGGATGCCCGTCTCAGTGAACGTCGAGATGTGGTCGGTGACCACCGAGGCGCTGCCCGCCCGGATCGCTTTGAAGAGGTCGCCATCGGGCACCACGCACACCCGTTGGTCCCACGGGTTGTACCGCGGCGTGAAATGGGTGTCGATGTCGTAACCGTCGGGGAGCTGCCGTCGGACACCCGCCCGAAGGATCTTCTTCACGAACTCCGGTCGACGTCGACTCACTTGGTAGGACCCCTGGGTCATGAGCGCGTTGAACCAGCGGATACCAGGGCCCGACCACTTGGACGGCAGGACCCGACGGGCGAAGTTCGCGAGTGGGTTCTTCGAGGGGAGCGTGGCGATGTAGGTCGGCGACCGTTGCAGCATGGTCACGTGACCGGCGGCCCTCGCGAGCGACGGAACCAGCGTGATCGCGGTGGCACCACTGCCGATGACCACGATGTTCTTCCCGGCGACGTCGAGACCGTCGGGCCACTGCTGCGGGTGGATCACCGTCCCGGCAAACCGGTCGAGACCCTCAAATTCTGGGGTGTATCCGTGGTCGTAGCGGTAGTACCCGCTGCACGAGAACATGAACCCGCACGTGAGCGCGATTTGTTCGACGTCACCCCTGGAGGTCGTCCGCTGCGCGGTGACGTGCCAACGGGCCTCATCCGAGGACCAATCCGCGCTGACGATTCGATGGCGGAACCGGATGTGCTGGTCGATGCCTTCCTCTGAGGCCGTGTCCTTGATGTACTGCAGGATCGAGTGACCGTCCGCGATCGACTTCTCCCCGGTCCAGGGTCGGAACGAGTAACCGAGCGTGAACATGTCAGAGTCGGATCGGATGCCCGGGTAGCGGAAGAGGTCCCATGTGCCGCCGATGGAGTCGCGGGATTCGAAGATGGCGTAGCTCGCCCAAGCGCAGTCGTTCTGGATGAAGTGTCCGGCACCGATACCCGACAGTCCCGCGCCAACGATCAGGACGTCGAGATGTTCGACGGGCTGTTGTTCATCCGCGCTCGCCGGCGACTCGTAGCTCACTTCAGTCGAGCTCATGCGGCGGTCGTCTTCAAGAGACCAGTGATCTGTCCGTCGGCGCCGAACAGTTGCTCCCGCCACTGATCGACGAGTTGATTGGTGTCGCTGTCGTCAGGGTGGAAGTCCGCACGATCGAAGTCGCACAGTTGCTTCCACACATCGCGTCCAACGAGGGGCGAGGTGCGCAATGAGCGCCAGCTCCGACGAAGGTTGCCGCGCCGATACGTGTCCCGATCTCCCAACAGCGAAATCGCTGTCTGGATGGCAAGGAACAACGGAAATCCGTATCGCAACTCCCGCATGGTCCACACTCGGAGGCGCTCCGAGCCGCCCACCGCCCGATAGACATCGAACGCCACTGCCTTGTGCTCTGACTCCTCGAGCGCGTGCCAGAGGAACAGGTTGCGAAGGTCGTCGTCGCCAAAGAGGGCCTGGGTCTCTGGGCTCGTCAACAGCAGCTCCGCAAGCGTGGCGGTGAAGTGTTCCAGCGCAACGGTCGCAGCGAGGTTGGTCATCGGCGGAGCGAACCTGGTTCGCAGCCCGAGCCCTCGTTTGGTCAAACGTTCGTATCGACGCACGGGATACCCGAGTTCGTCGAAGCGGTCATTGAGCGCACGGTGCTCTCGGCCATGGGTCGCCTCTTGGCCGATGAATCCGGCAACCTGCCGCTTCAGTTCTGGATCAGTGATTCGAGTTCGATAGTGCCGCACAGAGCGAACGAAGAAGTCTTCGCCATCGGGGAACAACCCGGACAGACAGGCCGTGAGATGACTCAGGATGAGATCGCCATCGGCGGCAAAGTGCTTGGGCACGGCGTGGAGCGACTCGTCGAACGAGATCCGACGGGTCGGGACCGTGCGTTCTGATACCTGAGAGGCCGGCTGTGGACGTGCGACGGTTGACATAGGCGCCACTGTAGACGAATCGAGGATTCCACTCAATCCCTCATTTTTGATACACTTGTCACATGGCCACCGACTCGAACAGCGATGTGCGGCTCTCGCCCTTCTCCCCCGAGGCGCTGCCGACCAAAGGCGAACAGACGCGCCACGCGATCCTGGCGGCGGCTATTGAACGGTTCGGCCGCGACGGATTCCGATCGACGTCGGTCGCCGACATCGCCCGCGACGCTGGGGTCGGTGGAACGGTGGCATACACGTACTTCCCCAGCAAAGAGGCGCTGTTCTTGGCAGCAATCGACGAGGATGCCAATGCCGTGATCCTCGAAGGAGGCAGTCCCGTCGCTGACTCGTCGATCGACGATTGGCGCGACACGTTGGTGTTCACCCTGCGCGATGCCGTCGATCGCCACCCGTTGGCGCGTCGCGTTCTGGGTGGCATGGAACCCGATGTCATCGACCGGGTGCTCGACATTCCCGCGCTGAACGAACTCCGCACAGCAACCATCGAACGCCTCCGTTCCGAGCAGCTTGCAGGGACGGTTCGTTCTGACATCGACCCGACCGAGATCGGCAACGGGGTGATCGCGATCGTGTTGTCGCTGCTCATGTCGGTTGTGCAGCTCGGGCCCGGTGTTGCGGGCCAGTACGCCAGCGATGTGGCGGCCGTGTTCGTCGCCGCCATCGAAACGCCTCCTGATTCCGCGACGCGTTCGTAGGTTGATGACGTCGCGATGAAGCGGGTCCTGTTGATCGTTGTCGTGGTCGGCGGACTCGCTGCTGGCGGATGGGTGCTGCTCGGCGGATGGCATCCGTGGCGAGGCAACGTGGCCCCAACGTTCGAGACGGCCTCCACGACCGCGTGCAACGGCGATCCGGGCGGATGGATCACCGAGCTGCGAGCCGACGGCACCATCGTGGCGGTGACTCAATCGGATGTCGGTGCCCGCGCCGGATCCGACGATCCCGCAGCCTTCGCAACGCTGGTCATTGATTGCCTGGTCCAGCTTGGTGGCGATCGCGACGACATCGCTGCTTACCGCGCCAACCTCCACTGCGAGGTGTGGCTCCACAATCTCGCCACCGTGGCGCGCAATGGCGACACCGAACGTGGGGCCGCGTTGTTGCGGGTGCCCGGTCTCGACGGGCTGTTGGATCGCGGTCGACCGATCGACATGAACACCGACGTCTGGGCGGGCAACACGCGAGGACGACCGTGGGACGGTCGCGTGTCAGTCTGCACAGCAGTAGAACAAGCGCTGCGATGAGCGAGCGCCGACGCCGAACGCCCGACCGGATGATCATCTCGCTCTCTGCCGCGACCGGGGGCTTCGCGTCGGCACCCGATGCCGTGGCGATGGCGAGCGACGCGGGATTCGCGCATCTGGGGCTTCGACTCGATCTCAGGGCCCCGACGACCACAGAACTCGCCCTGACCCGCCGACGATTGAGCAACACCGGGTGCCGCGTGTTGGACGTCGAGGTCGCGCTGCTGGGTGTCGACCATACCGACGACAATCGTCAGCAACTCGTGGACCACGCGGCCGAAGTCGGCGCACAACATCTCCTCTGCGTGGGCGAAGGAGACGACCGACTCGCCATCGTCGAACAGCTCGCCGACGTCGACGAACGGTGCGCGGCGGTCGGAGTCGGCGTGGCGTTGGAGTGGATGCCGTTCCGGTCGATCGCCACATTGAATGACGCCCTCGAGGTGATATCGCTCACTGGATCCAAGCGCGTCGGGCTGGTCGTTGACGCGCTGCACCTTCATCGATCCGGCGGGCTGCCGATCGATCTGGCCACCCACGGTGGGCGCGTCGCCTACCTGCAAGTCTGCGATGCCCCGTCGGTGCTCGCCTCGATCGAACCAAACGACCCGTCGGGTCGCTCG
>JBBRSC010000103.1:0-10708 GCA_038245795.1 Acidimicrobiales bacterium | reverse complement strand
TTCTCGGTGCCATCACCATTGCGTTCCTGTCGCTGCACCTGGGCTCACTCCTGGCCGACAACTACACGAAGTTCACGATCGCCGATCTGGCCATCCCGTGGCACAGTGCCTGGAAGCCAACGGCCGTCGCATGGGGGGTCATGGCGGCCTATTGCGTCGTCGTCGTGCAGGCCACGTCGCTGGTCAGGACCCGCATCCCCAGAAAGATCTGGAGAGCCACCCACTACGCGAGTTTCCCCGCCTTCGCACTGGCGCTCCTCCATGCCGCCACCGCGGGCACCGACACCGCAAACCGGGCGTACGTCATCATTGCGATACTGCTGGCAACGATCACCGTCGCCCTCATCCTCGTCCGGGTGGTCGCTACTCGAACGCCGACGCCGCCGCCGCCGCCCGCCAGTCGCACCGGACCCTCCGGCGGCGCACGACCAGGCACCTCCACCCGACCTCGCCAGCCAGTTGGTCGATAAGGGGTCCGAACTTCTGATCCGGGTGCTCCGCCTCGACCGAACTTCCTGAACAGGTCAGGTAAAGGTTCGGCCAAGTGCCTCAAGCGAACAATGGCGTTGGGCCGATAGGCCTACGAACACCGCAGCCCACCTTGCTCCAACACACGACCGGGGGGTCGAAAACATGGTCCGAAGAAATCTGATCGCATCGGTCATCGCGACGTCAATGGTCATGGGCGCTGGAATCGCCGCGGCGTCCTCGATGATCAGCGCTCGGTCTGATCATGCCGACACCGCTGGTCAGGCTCAGCCAGCCAGCGAGTCGTTGGCGACGCTCCCTCCCGTCACGGTGGTTCAGGATCAGTTCGTGGACGACCTCGTCTACGTCCCGTCGCCGGGCGCGGTCGAGCCGGCCCCCGGCACCGGAGGTGCCGCCGCGCCTCCCACAGCAACTCCCCCCGCACCCGCTCGGACACCATCTGCGGCCCCATCTGCCACCGGCCCGAGCGGCAGTCCGGTTGCTGACAGCCCGACTGCGCCTTCCCTGACGAGTCCCGCGCGATCGACAGTTCCACCGGTGACCAGCTCGCCGGCTCCCGCCGCCACGCCCAAACCAACGACCACCCAACCTTCCCCGCCGACCGCCAACCTCCCGGCGGGCGCGGAAGTGCCGAGCGATTGGCCGGCGGGAACGCCCTATCCGCCGATCCCGCCCGGATGCGTCAAGCCGCACCTCGAGGACAACGGAGTATGGAACTGTGAACACTGACGTGACACCGGCTCAACGAGCCAAGCGGAAGCGCCGCCACGCCGCGATGGCGAGCCGAATCGTGGTCGGCGGTGCGAGCACCTCCGGGCTGCTCGCCATGATCGCTGGCATGGTGTCGGCATCACCCGCTCCCGCAGTGACGCCACCCATCACGACCACGACATCGACCACCGAAGCGGCGCCCGTCGACACTGTCGTCGTCGTTCGGGAGATCCATCGTCAGGTGGTCGTGATGCTCCCGCCCGGCGTGACCCCCGGTGCCGCAGCCGCCGGCGCAACGACCGCGCCGTCGGGTCGCGCAACGACTTCGCCGGGGGCACGGGGAGCGACGCAGGCTGCGCCAGCGACCGCTAGTGGTCCTCGCAGTAGCGGGGCTGGATCGGCGGCGGCTCCGACGGTACGAGTGGGGAGCCCCTCTGGCTCGCCAGCCCCGGTGACTCCGTCAACCGGGGGCGGCGCGCCGTCAGCGCCGGCGCCAAGTGCGGCTGGTCCATCACCGTCCCCCGCACCCGCACCGACCACCGCCAGGCCAGCACCCACCACGGTGCCACCTCCCCCGCCGCCGAAGTGCAGCGGAACGAAATGCCCCTAGCGGGCCAGTGGACCGAGCGCTGGTGGTATGCGCTCGGCAGCGACGCCCACTGTCAGATCAGCGGGGGGCCGGATGATCTTGCCGATCAGATGATCGACGAGCTCGAGGACCTCGAGAACTGTTGGTCCAGATTCCGACCCACGAGTGAGCTCTGCGGTCTCAATGCCGATCCACATTCCAGCGTGGCGGTCAGTTCGCTGCTCGCCGCCGGACTGCACCGCGCCCGTCTCGCCTGGGAGCTCACCGATGGTTGGTTCGACCCGACGGTCCTCGACGCTCTCGAGCAATCTGGATACCGAGAATCGTGGATCGGCGACGAGGTTCCGAGAGGGTCGATCCTTGAGGCGCGTCCGACCCACGGGATGGCCGATGTGTCGATCGACGTCGAACGCAACATCGTGCATCGGCCGGCAGGACTCCGCTTCGACCTTGGTGGGATCGGCAAAGGCCTGGCTGCTGATCTCCTCGCGACCCGGTTGATGGATCGAGGGGCCGCCAGCGTCTGCATCGGATTGGGGGGCGACGTTCGCGTTGCCGGGGATCCGCCCGAGGACGGATGGCGCATTCCTGTCGAGTGCCATGCCCCCCGAGAGCCAGCCGAAGATGTCACCCCGTGGTTCGAGGCCGAACTCACGAGCGGGGCGATCGTCGCTTCATCGACGCGGTTCCGTCGCTGGACGACGGTGGACGGCGCGCCCGCGCATCATCTGATCGATCCCCACACCGGCCAACCTTCGACCTCCGGCACATCAACGGTTGTCGTCGCAGCGGCCGAAGCATGGTGGGCTGAGGCGCTGGCCAAGGCCGCGCTCATCGCCCCTGCTGAGCAGGGCCGATCGCTGCTCGATCGACATCAGGTCCAGGGGTGGGTCGCCGGGGACCGACTCAGCCCGATGGCGGGCTGAGCATCTAGACGCGTTTGGGGCGCTCGCCACCATCGAACGACGGGACGAGATCGAGGAGTTGCGACACATCGACACCGTCGTCGAAGGACTCACAGCCCGAACGTTCGAACAGTCGAGCCCGACCAGTGACGGAGGCATGATCGCCGATGACGCGTAACCACGATCCCTCGTACATGGCAAGCACCGGGCAGTCGTTCTCCTCGAGAAACTCCGCGATCCGTTCCTCGCGGGTTTCCCCCATGAAGGTCGAAGCCGGGTCAGCATCGAAGTAGTGGAGGTTGATCTGGAAGGGGAGCAGACCGAACGCCGCAAAGCTTGGCGGGTGACAGATCGGCATGTCGTTGGTGGTGCGGATACTCGGACATGCGACGTTGGTTCCGGCCGACGCGCCCATGTACCGGGTCTCACCAGAGCGGACGTGGCGGCGGACACCATCGATGACGTCCAGCCCGTAGAGCGTGTCCAAGAGCCGGAAGGTGTTGCCCCCACCCATCATCAAGACGTCCGCCTCGAGGATGGCGCGGTTGGGCGACGCCGCTCGATGTGCCGACGCGACTTCGATGCCGAGCTCCCCGAAGGCAAGCGTCACCCGGTCGGCGTAGTCGTCCCAGTCGGCGAGCGCGTAGGGAACGAACGTCACGACTGACCCTGCGACCACCTCGACGAAATCGGCCGCCGCGTGCGAGAACATCTGGCATCCGTAGTTCATCGAGTTCGACAACAGGAGCAGATCCACCGGTGCAGTATCGCGGAGACGGCGGGTCTCCCCTGCCATCACCTCCGGTCGCTCCATCCACGGGCTCCGATCCATGCGCGTCACACGTCTCCGACCGCAATTGGCGATGTTGTATTCGTGTCTTACAGTTCTGGTGATGTCGAACCGAATGAGCGACCCCGACAACGTGCCGTGCCTAATCGGGACCGGTCGACGCACGTGGCACCCCCGTGGCGAACTGGCACCCGAGCCGCTCGAGATGTGGGAGCAGGTCGCCCGTGCGGCGGCGGCCGATGCGGGCGTCGACCGAGATGTGATGTCTGATGTCGACGACCTCAACCTGGTGCATTGCCAGTCGTGGGCCTACGACGAGCCCGTCGGACGCCTGGCCGAACGACTCGGTCTGAGCGGTGCGCAACAGCAGGAATCCATCCTGGCCGGAACGTCTCCGCAGCGACTGATCGATGGCGCCGCCGAGCGCATGCTGCGTGGTGACACGAAGGTTGCGCTGGTGGTCGGCGGGGAAGCATTCGCCTCCCTGCGTTCCCACACCCAGGACGGACACACACCGCCCTGGAGCCACCCACATCCCACCCCGCCGGCCTTTCCGGTGGACATCGACGAGTGGTACCTGCCGACCGAGATCGCCCACGGCGTGTTGCCCGCCTGGCTGACCTTTGCGTTGCTGGAGCAGGCCCGATGGGCGGACCGCGGCGCACGGCCAGAAGACCGCACCGCGCTCGGGACGGTGATGTCGCGGCTCAACACCGTGGCCGCCACCAATCCGGATGCGTGGTTCCGCGAGGCGCTCTCCGTTGACGAAATCACACGGCCGACTCCCGGAAATCGGATGATCGCGACGCCGTATACGAAGCGTATGACGGCCTTCATGGATGTCGATATGGCGTCGGCCAATCTGTTGGTCACCCGCGGCACTGCCGATGCCTGGGGTGTGCCGGACGAGCGTCGGGTGTATCTGCGTGGTTGGGGGTTCGCGCGCGACGCCGTGCATCTCGGTGCCCGGAGCGATCTGACGTCCTCGCCTGGAATGCGAGCCGCGACCGGCGAAGCGTTGCGGATGGCCGGAATGACCGTCGACGAGGTGAGTGCCTTCGACCTCTACAGCTGTTTCGGCTCCGCCGTGCAGTTCGCTCAGGATGCGCTGGGACTGTCCATCGACGACCAGCGACCCATATCGCTGACCGGTGGGTTGCCGTATCACGGAGGTCCGAGCAGCAACTACATGGGTCACTCCATCAGCCACATGGCCGATCACCTGCGAGCCGACCCTGCGCGGGTCGGAATGGTGACCGGGGTCGGCATGCATATGACCAAGCACGTTGCCGCGGTGTGGTCCGCGACTCCCGGTCCGCTCGAACTGCCCGACCACGAGCAGGGGGAACAACGCTGGGGTGGGAACGCTGAATCCACTGACGTCGTGGTCGTCGATCGGGCTGAAGGCTCGGCGCTGATATTGGCCGCCACCGTCGCCCACGGAACTCATGGATCGCCGAGCCAGGCAGTGGCGATCTGCGAGTTGGCGGACGGGTCCCGCTGTTACGCGCGAACCGGCCGAGCGGAGATGGTGTCCGCCATCGAGGACGGCAGCGCCTGGGTCGATGCGAAGGTGAGCATTCGTCCGGGACGGAACGGCACCAACGACTTCGTGTTCTAACCAGGGAGACGTCCTCGCAGCCTGAGCGGGACGGGGCGCGACGCGCTCGCTGCCTCGTTGGCGCGGATCAGGCGGACTCGGCGTCGCCCTTGCCCAGCAAAGCGATCATGTGGGCGCCGAGTTCGGCTGTGCTGCGGGCTTCGAGTGCCCTGGCGAGTTCCACGTTGACGATGGTCGTGGCGAGGGGGCGGATGCGCGTGAAGGCTTCAGTGAGGGCGGGGAGCTTGTCGGGGTCTGGTACGCCGTCGATGAGGTGGGGCTCGAAGACGTGGGCCAGCGCGAGGCGGACGAACCGCTCGGCCATGGCCTCGGCTTCCGATCGGATCCGTTTGAGTTCGACCAACAGCTCGTCAAAGGGAACCCCTGCCGCCTGCAACTCGAGCCCGGCGCGCAGGAGGCGGGGCGATGGAACAACGAACTGGTCGCCGTCAACCTTGATCAGCCCGTGCTCGAGGGCCGCGATCGAAGCGTGGGAATCGGTCGGCAGGCCGTAGCGGATGGCGATCTCCCCGGGGGTGCCGCTGTCTGCGACCTCGTCGGTGAATGGTCGGGCGATCTGGCGGCCCAACCCGATGAGGTCACCGAGATTGCCGCCGTCGCTCCAGGTGTCGAGCAGTTCGTTGATGTTGGCGAGCGTGAAACCCCGATCGAGTAAGGAACCGATCAACTGCAGTCGCTGCAGATGATCCGCGTCGTACAGAGCGACGCGGCCCTCGCGGTGCGGCGACGGGAGCAATCCCCGGTCTTGGTAGGCGCGAACGTTGCGAACTGTCGAACCGCCCAGACGGGCGAAGTCGTCGATCCGGTAGCGAACATCGACCGGGTCGGCTGGCGACGCTGGCTCGAGGAGATCGCGTGGGTCGGTCACGAGGTCGCAGCAGCTGCGGTCGTTGTCATCATTCAAAACTGTGCCATTGAATGATGTCAACGTCAACGAGGTCGCGTATGCTCGGTGTCATCAGATAGGCGACGCACGACAGCGGGGGGCTTCGATGATTCGGGCAAGAGTGGCAATTGGCGTGTTGGGAGTTGGCACGCTGGTCAGCGTGGCCGCGTGTTCCGGCAACAACGCAGAGACCTCGGTGGCCGTCAAAGAGTCCACGACCACGTCGGCGAAAGGCTCCGACCCGGCGGCAACCCCAGGGGGCAAGCTCACCATTGGTGTGGAGGCTGCTCCGGCGTCGCTCGATCCCTTGTCCGGCAGTGGCGGTGCCTCAACGGGCGCGGGCGCTACGGCACTGGACGCCCTCTACAACGTCCTGGCCGTTCGCGACGCGAGCGGTGCCCTTCAGCCGTCGGTCGCTCTGTCGTGGACGCCGAACGATGCATTGACGGTCTGGACCGTGAAGATCGCGACGGGGATCAAGTTCAGTGATGGCACTCCGCTCGATGCTGCAGCAGTCGCGGCGAACTACACCTTCCGAGCGGACCCGGCCAACTGCAAGTGCGCCAGCAAATGGTCCAAGATCGCCGTTGCTGCCCCCGACCCGACCACGGTCACCTTCACCATCGCGGCCGCGAATGCTCATCTGCCGGAGACCGATTTCAACACGTCGTTGGTCGCCCCGTCCACCTTGGTCCCAGGTGCCGATCGTGACCGCTCGCCGATCGGTTCTGGTCCGTTCACGTTGGCGGATCGCGGCTCGCTGTCATTCAAGAAGAACCCGAACTACTGGAAGTCCGACGACAACGGCCAGAAGCTTCCCTATCTCGACGAATTGCAGTTGGCGCCCATCCCGGACCCCACCGTCCGCATCGCGGCGCTGACCAGGGGTGAGATCGACATGATGGAGGTGCTCGATGGCCCGACGTTGACGCAGGCCCAAGCCAACAGTGCGTTTACCGTCGACCGGGCAGCCGGTGGCACCACAGCCGTCATCGCCAACACCACCCGCCCGGCGATCAAGAACCTCAAGGTTCGCCAGGCGCTCAGCTACACGGTCGATCGTGAGGCGTTGGCCCAGAGCTATCTCCCCGGGGCGTTCGAGCCTGCGTACTCGTTCTTTGCGAGCGGCTCATCGATTCAGATCAGCGGTGGCGAGTACCCGAAATACGATCTGGCGAAGGCACAAGAACTCGTCGCAGAAGTCAAGGCAGAAGGCAACGGCTTGCCGGCACTCAAGCTCATCTGCGCCAAGCTTCCGGAGGCCGAGGCCTTGATTGAAGTCGCGAAGAACCAGATCACGGCCGCAGGGTTCGAGACGACCCTGAGCATGCTGGATATTGGTGAGTTCGCGGCGCAGTTGCTCGGGGGGAGTAGCGATTGGGACCTGGCGTGCGTCAGGCTCCCCGCGTTCGGCGGAGATCCACAGGGACTCTCCGACCTCCTGGTGACCGGCCAGCCAAGCAACATCGCGCGCTACTCCAACCCAGAGGTCGACGCCCTGTTCGAGAAGGACCGCACCACCACCGACCCGGCGAAGCGGTCAGAGACGTACCAGAAGGTGTCCGATGCGTTGGTTCGGGACCTCGTCTACGTGCCGCTGTTGACCTCATCGATTGGCACGGTATCGAATGCGAACGCTCGGGGCGTGACCACGAACGATCTGACCTGGGCGACCAAGCCCAACACCGAATTGTTGTGGCGAGCCAAGAGCTGACCGCAGAGATGGCTGTCGTCGAAACGATACCGGGGGGAGCATCTCGACGGCCCGCGTTCATCCGTCTCGGTGGGCGGATCCTCACCGTGATCGGTGTCGCCATTTTTGTGTCGGCGGCCACCTTCTTCCTACTCCGGGTCTCCCGTGATCCGGTCGATGTTGTCGGCGCAGCGCGCGGCGCAGACATTTCAAACCCGGCGGTACGCGCCACATTGGCCGCGGAGTTAGGCACTGATCGACCGCTGTTTGTTCAGTACTTCGATTGGCTCGGCAATGCCGCTCAGGGAGATCTCGGCGTCAGCTATCTGCGCCCCGATCAGGAAGTGGCCGACACGATCATCCGGGCGCTGCCGGTCAATCTCGAGCTGGTGGTGGTGTCGCAGCTCATTGCGTTGTTGATCGGCATCCCCATGGGCCTGGCCGCCGGCGCCCGCGCCGGAGCGCGACTCGATCGGGTGCTCAGCGGTATCGCCTCGGGGTTCGTCTCCGCGCCCGGATTCGTCGTGGCCATCGGGTTGATCACACTGTTCGCCGTACGGCTGCCCTGGTTCCCGGTCACGGCTTCTGGTTACGTCGGATTCTTCGAGGACCCTTGGACGAACTTGCAACAGATCCTGCTGCCATCTCTTGCGCTCGCTCTCCCGATGGTCGGCGTGTATACCCGAGTCTTGCGTTCCGACGTAGCGGACACCCTGCAGGAGGACTTCATCTTGATGGCGCGTTCGAAGGGCGTATCAACCCGACGGGTGTTGCTGGCTCACGCGCTACGGCCCTCGTCGCTGTCGCTGATCCCGTTGGTGGCGTTGCAGTGCGGCGCGCTGCTCGGAGGCTCGATTCTGGTCGAGCAGTTGTTCGCGTTCCCGTTTGGCCTCGGCACATCGTTGTCTGCAGCCGCGATTTCGGTCGACATTCCGGTGCTGCTGGGCGTGTCGACCACGATCGCGGTGCTGTTCGCCCTGGTGACATTGGCTGCTGATGCCGTCGCCCGATCCGTGGACCCGCGCATCGATGGGTGATCAGCGATCTCTCGGTCCCGTCGGTTGGTTCGCGGCACTGTGGCTGGGCCTCGTGCTGGTGGCCGCTGTCGCAGGACCATGGCTGCCCTTGCCGGATTCCAACTCGCAAGGCATGTGCACCACCAAGCAACCGAAGCCACAACTTGGATCGGATGGTCAGCCCGTTGTGCGAGACGGCAGAATCCTCCTCATCGCTCAACCCGGATGCGATTTCCAGCGGGCCGCCAACGACAAGACCGCAGCGCTCCCCAGCGGCGACCACCTGTTGGGCAACGACCAGATCGGCCGCGACCTCTTGTCACGGTTGGTGGCAGGGGCACGCACCACCGTGGTGATCGCGTTCGGGTCCATGATCGTTGCCTTGGTCGTCGGCGGCGCGATCGGCATGACCTCTGCGTTCGTTGGCGGACGCATCGACGCCTTCATCACCGCGTTGAGCGCCGGAACGATCGCGATTCCCGGGATTGTGCTGGCGATCAGCATGGTGGCTGCGCTGGGGCGGAACACGTTCGCTGTGTGGTTGGCCCTCGCTGTGACCGGCACACCAATCATCGCGCTGGTGACGCGTACGCAGACGTCATCGTTGGTTCGCCGAGAGTATGTGACCGCAGCGCAGATGGTCGGGGCGCGACCATCCCGGGTGTTGTTGCGTGAGATCGCCCCGAATGTGGCACCGTTCTGCCTGGTGTTCTTCGGGTTGGGGGTCGCTGGAGCCATCGGGGCCGAGGGCGGCCTGGCCGTCATCGGGTTGTCGGTGCAGCCGCCACAGACAAGTTGGGGGGCAATCATCGCCGGCGGCCGGCCGCTGATCCAGATTGCGCCCCACATCAGCCTGATCCCCGCCGCCGTGATGTTCTTGACGATCTGGTCGGTCACGCGGCTGGCCGACTTCTTCGGCGCTCGACTTCGGGTGCGTCAGTCGCTCCTGTAAAGCAGTCCACCGCCACGACGTCCGACGCAGCGGACTCGGCCGGTCACTGGTCGATCGTTTGATCTCGACGTCTGGGGGGTATCGACCGAGGTCCGACCAAGGAGACCTCCATGCCGTACACCAAGAGCGACGTCAGTTTGTACTACGAGATTGCCGGTACGGGTCGCCCGGTGGTGCTCATCCACGGGTGGCCCCTGAGCTCCAGAATGTGGGAATACCAGGTGCCCGACCTAGTGGCGGCTGGCTACTCCTGCATCACCTATGACCGTCGAGGGTTCGGGGATTCCAACCGACCGTGGGACGGCTACGACTACGACACACTCACAGCCGACCTCGACAATCTGCTCACCGAACTCGATCTGCACGACGTCGCGCTGATCGGCTTCTCCATGGGTGGCGGTGAGGTGGCCCGATATCTCGGCACCCGCGGATCGAACCGGGTGTCGCGTGCCGTGCTGATGTCGTCGGTGACGCCGTATCTGTATCACTCGACCGAGAACCCGGCCGGCGTGCCGGCTGAGGTGCTCGAGGGCTTCGGCGCTGCCATGCTCCACGATCGGATCGGATTCCTGAAGGCCTTCGGTAAGGGCTTCTTCGGTCTGCCCGACGGCGGCTCCCCCGACAAGGCTGGCGGCCCTCGCGACATTCCGAGCGACGCGCTCATGGAGTACTTCCTGCAGATCGAGGCATTCGCTTCGCCGAGCGCCACCCGCGATTGCGCCGCGTCGTTCGGTTCAACGGACTTCACGGCGGACCTCGGTCAGATCACGGTCCCGACGATGATCCTCCACGGCAGCGCCGACCAGACTGTGCCGTTCGAGGCCACCGGGAAGCGTGCCGCAGAACTCATTCCGGGCGGACGCTTGGAGATCATCGAAGGCGGGCCGCACGGCATCTGGTACACGCACCGTCAGCGGGTCAACGAACTAATGATCGACTTCCTGGCTTCGTAGGGGCGCCCCTCGGCGGGAACGACACTGGCCCTCCCGACGTGGTGTCGGGAGGGCCAGTGTTCTGCTGCGTCTGATGCGATCAGGGGGTGCAGGTGGTCCCGTC
>JBBRSC010000102.1:0-10799 GCA_038245795.1 Acidimicrobiales bacterium | reverse complement strand
GTGGGGGAGTCCGGATCCGGTAAATCCGTGACTGCCATGAGCATCCTGGGCCTGCTTCCCACGCCGCCCGCCGAGGTGGTCGGCGGACGCATCCTCTGGCAGGGCGAGGACCTGCTGGCGGCGACGCCGGAACGGATGCGCCACGTGCGGGGCGGGGAGATCGCCATGATCTTCCAGGATCCGCTCACGGCGCTCAATCCCGTACACACCGTGGGCCGCCAGGTGGCTGAGATGGTTCGCATCCACCGGGGGATGAACGCCAAGGCTGCCAACGCTCACGCCGTAGCGATGTTGGATCTCGTAGGGATCCCGCAGGCCGCGCGACGAGCCAAAATGTATCCCCATGAGTTCTCCGGCGGCATGCGGCAACGGGCGATGATCGCCATGGCCATCTCGTGTCGCCCGTCGCTCCTGATCGCCGATGAACCAACGACCGCGCTCGACGTGACCGTGCAGGCGCAGGTGCTGGATGTGCTCGTCGGCATCAAGGACGAGATCGATTCGGCGATCATGCTCATCACCCACGATCTCGGCGTCGTCGCCGGCCTCGCTGACCAGGTGATGGTCATGTACGCCGGTCGCGGCGTCGAGGAGGGAACGGTCGACGAGGTCTTCGATCGGTCGTCGCACCCCTACACGATCGGTCTGATGGATTCCGTTCCCACCGTTGAAGGCGAAGAAGCCCCGTTGCGGCCCATTGGAGGCCAACCGCCGTCGATGATCAATCTCCCGAGTGGTTGCTCGTTCCATCCGCGCTGCCGCTTTGCCCACGTTGACGGCCGCTGCGCAACCGATGTGCCTGAGCTGCTCCAGGTCGGCGCCACAGCACATCGGTCGGCGTGTCACTACTCGGCCGAAGTGGCCGAGCTCCGCCAGAAGGAACGTTCATGACCGCCGTCAGCAATTCCGGGGCCGCGGTCCAGGGGTGGGACCCCACCGTGCCCCTCCTTCGTGCCCGACACGTCGTCAAGGAATTCCCGGTTCGCGGTGGAATCCTCCAACGCACCGTCGGCAGGGTCCAGGCCGTCAGCGATGTGAGCCTCGACATCGGCCGCGGCGAAACCCTCGGCATCGTCGGCGAATCGGGGTGCGGCAAGTCCACGCTCGGTCGCGTGCTGATGAACCTCATCCGGCCGACCTCGGGCTCGATTCTCTTCGAGGGCTCCGAGATCGGTGGGCTCGATCAACGGCAGATGCGACGAATCCGACAACGCATCCAGATCGTCTTCCAGGATCCCTACTCGTCGCTCAATCCACGTATGACCGTCGGCGAGGCAGTCGGCGAACCATTTCTGGTGCACCGCGGCATGAGTCGCGCCAAAAGCGCGGCGGCCGTGGCGGGACTCCTGGAACGAGTCGGCCTGTCGCCCGAGCACACCAGCCGCTATCCACACGAATTTTCTGGTGGACAACGGCAGCGGATCGGCATCGCCCGGGCGTTGGCGCTCGATCCTTCGCTGATTGTGTTGGACGAGCCCGTCTCGGCGCTCGACGTGTCCATTCAGGCAGGTGTCGTGAATTTGCTCCGCGATCTGCAACACGAACGCGGGATCTCGTACCTCTTCATTGCCCACGATCTGTCGGTGGTACGGCACATCTCGGATCGCGTGGGGGTGATGTATCTCGGCAAGATGGTCGAGATCGGCCCGAAGACCTCGATCTACGCGGCTCCGCATCATCCGTATACGACGGCCTTGCTCTCAGCGGTCCCCGTGCCCAATCCGACCATCGAGCGGAGTCGACGTCGAATCGTGTTGCAGGGCGATGTCCCGTCGCCGATCGATCCGCCGTCGGGCTGCAGGTTCCGCACCCGGTGCTGGAAGGCCGACGAGATCTGCTCGACGGTCGAGCCGCTGCTCGCCCCGATGGCTGGCGGCTTGGGCGCCGCGGATCATCTTGTGGCCTGTCACCATCCTGAGAACTGACTCGCCCGAGAACTGATTGGCCCGAGAATTGAACGGCTCAGTCGGCGGCGGTCGCCCGAAGGTAGCTTCGCAGAACTCGTCCTTGGGCCACGACGATCATGGCGGCGACGATGGCCACCATCCACGCACCTGCGAGATGCGGGCCCACGGCCGCGCAGAGCACGGCGACGGACGCGATGACGATGATCCGTTCCTGTGCGACATGGCGGACCATCAAGAATTGCAGCCAACCCAGCCCCCCGATGAACGATCCGATGCCGAACGCCAGTGCGTAGAGATCGGGCGATGAGAGCGGCTCCGTGGGGTGGGCGATGACGTGCTTCGCGGCGACGGCATACAGCACGATGCCGAAGATGATCGGGAAGTGGCCGAATGAGAACACGCGGCGAGCGATTCGACCACGCTCGACGCCCTGCGATTCGCGGAGCCGATCCTCGATGATCGAGGGCACGTAGGAGAAGTAGGCCCACCAGAACACGCATGCCACGGATACTGCAGCAACGAGTCCGAGCCCAACAGTGACGGTGAGCGGCTCCTCGGACGCGGCGAGCCCCGCGGCGACCAGGACCTCGCCCAACGAGATGATGACGAACAGTGAATGTCGCTCTGCGAAATGCAGCGGGTCGATGGTCCAGTCGCTCTCGCCACTCGACCCTTCTCGGCCAGCGACCAACGCGGAGCCGATCTGGACGATCGCTGCCAGCGCCCACACTGCGGTGCGGGGACCGAGGTTCAGGAACGACCCGGCCAACAGGATGCTGGGCGCGATGATGGCGAGGGGCGCGTACTGGAGGAACGCACGTCGTGTGGACGCAACGCCCCACAGTCCTCGACCTTGGATCGCCAGCGCCCAGAATTGAACGGCCAGGTAGGCGCCAGCGAACTTCGGTCCCGAATCCCCGAATGCATCGGGGATGGCGACGGCCATGAGCAGCGTCAGAGGAACCGCAACAAGGATCATGAGCTGGTTCAGGGAGCGAGCACCGAGATCGACCGCGGTGCCGAGCCAGGTGAACTGCGACCATAACCACCACACGAGCCACGTGATCAGGAGCCCACGCCCGAAGCTGGCGGCGGTACCGACCGTTGCCAGCACTGTCGCGATCTGCGTGACCGCGAACACGAAGACCAGGTCAAGAAAGAGTTCGACGTTGGTGGCGTGGCGTTCTGACTGTTCATCGAGATCATCCGGCGACGGTTCCAGTTCACTCATTGATCTCATCTTCCCACGACAATCCGCGCCACTACCCAATCACCAGCCGACCCCACCGTCCCCACAACCCGGACGTGGTCGGACGCTTCTTGACAATCTTACAACTATCGTTAAGATGTAAAGAATGAGGTCTCGAGACGACGTGCGTGAAGCCATCCTGGACGCTGCAGTGGAGCTCGCCACGCGGCACGGCATCGCCCACACATCAGTCGGCGAGGTGGCGCGGCTCGTCGGAATTTCCCGCCCGACCCTCTACACCCACTTCTCATCAAAGGACGAGCTGGTTACTGCGGCGATCGTTCGAGAGGCGATGGAATTCGTCTCACGAATCACGAATGCGGCCGCTGAGCACGATGATCCCCGAGCGGCGTTGCACGCTGGCATTGTGATGACGCTGGTCTCAGCTCGAGAGCACCCGCTCCTCGACCGTGTGCTCACCACCGAACCCGAGGTGCTCCTCCCATTTCTGACGTCGGACGGCGGACCCATCCTGGCGTTGGCCGGCATGGTGATTCGCGAGGTCGTCGATGACATCGCGCCGCAGATCGACAGCGAGCAGCGACGTTTGTTCAGCGATCTCCTGACCCGGTTGCTCGTCAGCTATTCGATCAATGCGCCGACCGATCCTCCCGAGGTGATCGCCTCGACGATGTGCGCGCTCCTCTTTGACGGCGTCCTCGCCGCCCAGCCCGGCGTCCTCGCCGCCCAGCCCGGCGTCCTCGCCGCCGACCTTCGCGTATCAACGGAGCCATCATGACGAACACCGACGTACCAGCCGCTGATGATCTGACAGAGGAGCCGCCGGTCTACAGCGATCCCCATCGCGGGCTGTGGTTGTTCGGGCTGTTGGTTCCGTCGTTTCCATTCATGGCCGCCGCCGCCGTCGCGCTGACCGGCTGGGACGTCTTCTGGTGGATGGGACCGATCTGGGTCCTCGCCATCATTCCCCTGCTCGACACCCTGCTCGGACGTGACTCCGCCAACCCGCCGGACTGGGCGGTACCGCAACTCGAGGCCGATCGCTACTACCGATGGTGTACCTATCTCTTCATCCCGCTGCAGTTCGCCGGGCTCGTGTTCGGGGCATGGCTGATCTCGTCCGGCGGTCTGTCGTGGGTCAGCCAGCTCGGCCTGGCACTCACGATTGGCACAGTGGGCGGCGTCGCCATCAACACAGCGCACGAGCTCGGCCACAAACGTGAGACGATCGAACGACGGCTCTCGAAGTTGGCTTTGGCGCAGACGGCCTATGGCCATTTCTATGTCGAGCACAATCGAGGACATCACGTTCGGGTGTCGACGCCAGAGGATCCGGCGAGCTCTCGACTGGGCGAGTCGTTCTGGGAGTTCCTGCCCCGCTGCGTCATCGGGAGCCTACGAAGTGCCTGGGAGATCGAGGCTGCGTCTATGAAGCGAAAAGGGCTTCGATTGTGGTCACCTCGCAACAACGTCCTCAACGCGTGGGCGATCACGGTGGTGCTGTTCGGGGGACTGATCGCAGCGCTCGGCTGGTCGATCGTGCCGTTCCTGCTCGTCCAAGCCGTCTTCGGCTTCTCGCTTCTCGAGGTCGTCAACTACATCGAGCACTACGGGCTCCTTCGCCAAAGGGTCGCCAACGGTCGCTACGAGCGCTGCCAACCGCAGCACAGTTGGAACGCCAACAACGTGGCCTCGAACCTCGGGCTGTACCAACTGGAGCGGCACTCCGACCACCACGCCAACCCAACTCGCCGCTATCAGACGCTTCGTCATTTCGACGATGTGCCGCAGCTGCCGTCGGGGTATGCATTGATGCTCTGTGTGGCGTATGTCCCGCCGTTGTGGCGTCGGGTGATGGACCACCGAGTCGTCGAGCACTACGACGGTGACGTCACGTTGGCGAACATTCACCCGCGGAATCGCAACAAGGTGATGGCGCGTTACGGCTCGTAGGTCGGGCTGGATCGATCGTCAGCGGCTCGTATGTGGCAGGGTTGAGCCATGCCGAGCGATCTGATGTTGAAGACGATGAACAACGTCCATCGCGGGATCTTGAAACTGAGCGGTGGTCGCCTCGGGTGGCAAGCCTCGAAGATGCCGGTGCTCGAGCTGACGACCATCGGTCGCAAGAGCGGCGAGCCCCGCTCGGTGATGCTGACATCACCCCTCATCGAGGGCGACAACGTTGTGATTGTGGCGTCCCGCGGTGGCGACGACACCCATCCCGCTTGGTTTCTGAACCTGCGCGATCATCCTGCCGTCGAGGTCGCCATGAAGGGCGGAGCGCGCACACCGATGACGGCGTCGATCGCCAACGCCGAGGATCGTGCCCGTATGTGGCCGCTGATCACCGAGAAACACACCAACTACGCCGGCTACCAGACGAAGACCGACCGCGAGATTCCTCTCGTAGTGCTGTCGCCGGCCTGACCATCACCAACGGAAGACACACCATATGAAATATCGCAGTACCGTCGTCGATGCCGGAAAATCATCCACTGGTCTCCTGGTAAATGATGACCTGGTCACGCAGCTCGGTGGCTCCAAGCAGCCCAACGTGATGGTGACGTTGTCCGGGCACACGTTCCGGAGCACCGTGATCCTGCGCGGCGTCGGACTCGTGATTCCCTTGAGTGCCGAGCATCGTGAGAGTGCCGGCGTATCGCTGGGCGACGAGGTTGATCTCGTCGTCGTGCTTGATGACGATCCGAAGCGGGTGAAACTGCCGGACGATTTCGCGGCCGCACTCGACAAAGAACCGCTGGCCCGGGAGCGCTTCGACCTCATGTCGTACAGCAATCAGCTCGGTCACGTGCAGCTCATCGACGGTGCCAAGAATCCCGAAGCGCGAGTGCGCCGGATCAACAAGGCGCTCGACACGCTCTGCGAAGGCTTCTAGGCGACGGCTCCTGAGACTGACGTTTCGTGCGCCAGTAAAATTCAGCCAGGGTCCTCGCCCAGGTGCGGTCGCCGGAGGATGGTGCCATCGGGAACCTGGTGTACCGCATGAAGTGGAGCCCCGGGGATGATGCGCTCGGTCAGCTCGGGCGCATCATCGGCATCGAAGACACTGTCGATCACGGCATCTTCGGCCCATGCCTCGGTCACACCCACCAGCGTGGTGATTGACGCGTAGCCGGCATCGACGAGCCCCTGATCGGTATCGGATTCTGCAACGTAGTCGGTCAGTGTGAGCTCGAATTGCAGGTGCTCGTTGCCGACGCTCGAGATGGCGGCTCGTACAGCTCCGAAGGGAGCGAGTCGACCCCACCTGATTCCGAGTACCCCGCCGGGTTCGACCGCGGGGACGTTGAGGTTGATCGCCGATCGCGCCGGCCCCTCTAACAGGAGCTGGAGAACGTCAGCCGCAAGCTCAGCGGCAGTCTCCCAGTGCCACGGATCAGAATCGGCGACGCTGACCGCGAGACCGGAGACCCCGAAGTTCTGAGCTGTGAGCACTGCCCCGATCGTTCCCGAATGCAGCACTGATCGACCGGTGTTGAGCCCGGCGTTGATGCCCGAGACGACCACGTCCGGTGGTGGCCCAAAGGCGCCGAGGCGGGCGGCGATGACGGTCAGCGCTGGCGGACCATCGAGTGCCCACGCTTCCACGCCGGGAGCAAGGTCGATGGTGACCCGGGCAACCTTGAGATGCTCATCGGGCCGGATCGTTCCGAGCGCGGCTCCGGCTCCGCTCCAGTCGCGGTCGGGTGCCACGACAATGATCTCGTGGCCTGTCTCCGCCAGACGAGCCGCGAGGACGTGCAGTCCTGTCGATTCGATGCCGTCATCGTTGGTGATCTGAATTCGCATTGGTGCTTCTCTCGGGTACGTCACCACGAAGGTAGCCACTGTGAGGCGATTGGCGGCTCTCCGCAGCGGAGGCTCATCGGATGTTCAGCACCGCCCGGCTACCAGCCGATCGACACCTCGTTGATGATCGGCATCGCGGCGTTGATGTCCCTCCGACGTACGAAGATCCGCGCCTTCGGAACGCGCTGGGCGAGTCCGCTCGCACCCATGCTGCGTTCCGGCACAGCGTGGGCAGGGATGTCGGCATCGTCGAGTTTCGCGACCACGATTTCAGAGACCATGAAGGCCACCAACCCTGCTTCGATGAACTCGTCGGGGTCACCCACCACCTCGGTCCCGCCCAGCAGTCTGATCAACCGGCTCTTGACGCTCATGACCCCCACCTTCCAAGTGTGTGGCTCATCTTCGCACGAGCGTCTGACGCGACAAGGGCACGAGCCAGGTTGGCTCGTGCCCTCGTCGACTCGTCAGATGACCGTCAGGATGTTGGGATCAGCGAGGCCTGAGCGAAGAACCCGTTGACAAGGCCTGTGATCTTGTTTCCGCAGTTGACTTTGCCCGTTGAGTTGTCGCAGTAGTACGCAGCGGTATGGGTGCCGGTTGCCAAGTCCTTCGCCCAGGACGACGAGAAGTCTCGGAGTCGGGCCGTCTGGGTCGAGTTCGGAGTGCACAGCGCAGCGGTGTTGCCGATGATGTCGCCGTTGTTTCCCTCGACATCGGTGTGGCAGCTTCCGCCGTAGGGGATTCCGAAGAAGTATCCCGACCAGACAAGTTGGATCCCGACGAAATTGTTGGCAAGGCTGGTCAACGCGCCAAACGAGTTGTTCGTCAGGTTGATGACCGATGGGCGGGCAGCGACGCTCAGCACTGGCCGCGTGCCGCCCGCCGAGATGGCGTCAAGATTGGCACTGAATCCTCCCTGCGCGACTGGATCGAAGAGCACCGCTCCCTTGAGGTTGGCGTAGCCATTGTTGGCAATACGGGCGCCGACCACGCTGGCAAAGTGTCCGCCAGCCGAATGGCCGCTAACGATGTAGTTCACCGGAAGCGATTTGCCCGCTGGGGGGCTGAATGTGCGAGCCGTCAGCAGGTCGCCGAGCGCTTGGCCGAGGCCAGCGTTCCCACCGGACATGTCGGCGTTGAGGCACAGGACCATGACGCCTTTCTCCATCGTGGCTTTCGCGGTGTCGCGGAGGTTTCCGCAGCCGCGGGAAAAGCCGTGCTCCATCAGCATCAGGGCCGAGGCCGTGGCGTTCGGCAGATACCAGTCGACGTTGTAGGACGTGCCCGCCACCGTGAGTTGGCTGTTGATGCACTGGCCGAGGCCGGACGAGAAACTCCCGCAGGCGACGTCGGCACTAGCGGATGGTTGCGACACCATCGACAGGGCAAGTAGTGCTGCCGCGCCGAGCGATGCAATGGTCCTCTTCTTCATGTGTTCCCCCCGGGGTTTGTGAGCCGGATATGGCCCATGCGGATCAAATTAACAGTGTTCACCGACGTGCGCGGGTTTTCTGACGGCTCGCTGACCGGCACACGTCTCGAACCTCTTTCGGATCATTGGTCGATTCGGCCGATCCGGCGCGTTCGTTGTCACAGGGTGTTATTAGAGTCATACACATGTTCGATATCTCAAACGACGACTCGATGAACACCGCACCGGTGTCGGACGACCTGTTGGATGATGTGGCGGACGACCTGGTGGATGATGTCGCGGACGACGTGGTGGATGATGTGGTGGGTCCCGCGGTGTCGGAGGTGTCGGTGCTGGTCGACGGCCACGTCGACGGGTCGTGCGCTGGCCATTCCGACGAATTGGGGTTCAGCGTGGCCAGCCTCGCCCCTGATCTCGACGAAATGTTGGGCGAACCCGACGCTGACCTGTGTGTTGAGCTCGTGAAACTCGAGGGGCTCCGACGCCGCCTCGACGCCCGCCGGGCCCGGGTGCTCGCAACCCTTGACGTTGACGGCACCACTGACACCGAACACGGGATGCGCACCGGATCGTGGGTGGCCGCTGTGTGCTCACAACCATCAGGGCCATCAACAACGGTGGTCCGACACTCGAAACAACTGACCGCCCGGTTCGGAGTGCTCCTCGAAGCGCTCGAAACAGCCCGGATCAGTTGGGCGCACATCGAGACCATCCTCCGGGTGTGCAACCCGAGGATCATCGACAATGTCGTCGCGATCCAAACAGAGCTGTTGGTGTTGGCGGACCGGTACACGTTCGACCGGTGGGCCACCGAAATCATCGCGATCTGCCAGATGATCGACGTCGACGGCGGCCACGACCCCACCCGGAACCGGAAATCGTCCGTCAAAGCCGCACACACATCCGACGGGATGTGCCACATCGACGCCTGGTTGACCCCCGACCTCGCACACCCATTTCTCAACACCCTCGACCGGATCGCGGACCGCCTCTGGCACCAGGCGAGATCCGACATCGAGACGCTCCGTGGCTCCCACCACCACACCTGTCCCCGCTCCCGCACCAACATCGCGGAGCGCAACACGACCGCCGACAGCCACACCGACACCAGCACTGAGGCACCGTGCACATGCGGCGGGCCCGACAACATCAACCCCGCCGACCTCGAACTCCCATCGAGATCCGAACTCCGCGCCGCGGCACTCGCTGAGATGGCCCGACTCGCGAACGGCGCGATGCAAGCCCAGCACCGCAACGCGTTGGCGGACGTCACGATCGTCGTTCACGCCAACCCCAACGACGGCACCGCGACGTTCACACTGGACGACACCCAGATCACCGAGGACACATTCCGCTACCTCGCACCCGAGGCAACATGGCGCCTCATGAGCATCACCACAACCGGTGAGGTCCTCCACCTCTCACGAACCGTACGGACCTGCACCCGCGGGTTGCGCCACGCACTGAACATCCGTGACCACGGATGCGTGTTTCCCGGATGTTCCGCACCCAAAGAACACTGCGACGCCCACCACGTCACCCACTGGGCTGACGGCGGAACCACCGACATCGACAACATGTGTCTCCTCTGCCGCTACCACCACACCGTCACCCACCGAAACCACTGGAACATGACCGCAACCAACAACCAACGCTTCGCCTGGACCACCCCCACCGGACGCGTCATCCACTCACAACAACACCACCAACACCGACACCACCCACCAGACGCCGAGCCATAGTCAGAGTGAGCGATCACCTTGCACTCATCAGCGGAGCCAGTCATATCGTCGCTACGAGTGCCGGTACGATTCGATCGTGAAAATTGGGTTGATCGGATGCGGCAACTGGGGACGGCTGATCCTTCGGGATCTCCGCGTGCTCGGCACCGAGGTGGTCGTCGTTGCGCACAGCGCCGCCAACGCTGACCGGGCTCGCGAGGGTGGAGCCACATTGGTCGACGAGATCGCTCAGCTTGCCGGTGTCGACGGCGTGGTGGTGGCGGTGCCGACGGTCAAACACGCAGCGGCGATCATCGCGGCGATTCCTCTCGGCGTACCGCTGTTCGTCGAGAAGCCGTTGACCGCTGACGTCGCAGCCGCTCAGCGGATCATCGAGCTCGCCAGTGACCGTCTGTTCGTGATGGACAAATGGCGCTATCACGGCGGCGTGCAGTTGATGGGCAACCTCGTTCGCAGCGGTGCTCTGGGTGACGTCTCTGGGCTCCGCACCGTGCGGGTACAGCCCGAGTCCCTCCACGATGATGTCGACGGCACCTGGATCCTGATACCGCATGACTTGGCGATCGCGCGTGAGGTTTTCGGTGCCTATCCCACACCGGAGGCGGCGGTTGGGGTCCACGCTGTCATCGATGGTGAGTATCGATTCGAATCCATGTTCGGAATTCTCCGTTTCTCGGACAACACGTGGCACG
>JBBRSC010000101.1:0-10841 GCA_038245795.1 Acidimicrobiales bacterium | reverse complement strand
TGATCGTCGGCGCCCATTGGCATTTCATCGGCCAGCTCCAGACCAACAAAGCGAAGTTGCTCTTCCCCGAGCCTGATCCCGCGCAACCGGATGCCTTGGGGTCGCTCACGATCCACAGCGTCGATCGCGAGTCGCTGGTCGATGTGATTGCGCGGCTGTGCCCCGGTGCACAGGTACTGATCCAGGTGGATCTGTCAGGCGAAATGGGGCGAGGTGGCGTCGCCCCGGATCAGGTCGAGCCGTTGTTGAGGCGGGCGGTGAACCGCGGTCTCGATGTCGTTGGGCTGATGGCCGTTGCACCCTTCGGGTCGACCGATCAGGAAGCGGCGATCGGCTTCGGTCGAGTTCGGGATCTCCGAGAGAAGCTGGATCTCCGGGAGCTCTCGATGGGGATGTCAGGCGACTTCGAGATCGCGGTAGCAGAGGGCGCCACCATGGTCCGGATCGGCACGGCACTTTTCGGAAGTCGCGAGCGATGACCCGCTCGTTCGCCGGTGGCGCCGGAGGAGGCCTCGATCGTGCGAGACTAGAAGCAGTTGTGAAATGCGTCGGTCAGACGACGTTGCAGGGGAAGGAGTCCTCATGGCTGGAATGATGAAGCGAGGAATGTCGTGGTTGGGACTCGGTCCCGAAGAGAACTACGACCAGTTCGACGACGGCTACGACCAGGTCGAAGAGGGGTACCTCGATGATGAGCCGCTTGCCGACGAGCCCGATCCGGCGCGTCGGCCGCGCGCTGTAGCGCCGGCGCGCGCGGGGAGCCCGGCACGTCCCAGCCGGGTGTCAGCGTTCGACGAGCCGAACGAACTCGGCGTGACGGTGCTGCCGGTGTCCGGCGCCATGGTGGCTCGTCCGCTCGGCTCGTCCGACCCGGCATTGGGATTGGGTCGAGGAGTGGTGAGGCCCTTGCCGAGCGCATTGAGTTCAAAGCCGCGTGTCATTCATCCGGACGAGTTCAACGACGCCCAGAAGGTCGGCGACTGGTTCAAGAAGGGTCGGCCGGTCGTGGTCAATCTGCAGGGGCTCGAGCGGGATCTCGCTCGACGGCTCCTCGATTTCACCTCCGGTGTGGCCTACGGACTGGGCGGTCGCGTCGAGAAGATCGCGTCGCACGTCTATCTCCTGAGCCCTGCCGACGTGGAGATCTCCTCCGAGGACCGTCGTCGCCTCAGCGCCGGCGATTTCACCGACGATGAGGACTGACTCGAACTCGTGAGCAATCTCCTCTGTGTGGCGTTGCAGCTGTTCGTGCTGCTCATCTTTGCCCGCATCCTGTTGAGTTGGTTCCCGGCGGCACCGGGGAGCGGTCTCGCCACGGTGGTCGGGTACGTCGGCAAGGCGACCGACTGGCTACTGGTGCCGATGCGCAAGGTGATTCCACCGGTGCGGATTGGTTCAGGCCTGCTGGATCTCACACCGATGATCGTGTTGCTGGTGATTCAGATCATCTTGTTGCCGGCGATCGGTTGCGGCGCTGGCGGCATACTCTGAGGGCCTCAACCTCTGAGAGGCCACGGGCCTCTAGTCTGAGGTGATGGACGTAACGCCACAGCTGATCGAACAGATCGAGTTCTCCGAGAAGTTCCGCGGGTACGACCCGGACCAGGTCGACGATTTCCTCGAACGGGTGGGGGCGTCGTTGTCCGAATTGCTGGCCGAGAATGCCGATCTGAGTACGCAGGTCGACGTCATCCAGCGGTCGCTCGAGGAGGTCCGTTCGCAGCCCCCGCGGACGGTCGATGCCGTCGAACCGTCACCCATTCGCGCCGCTGTTCCTCAGATGACCGACGACGAAGAGATCGAGCAGGCAACTCGCACGCTCGTGTTGGCCAAGCGCACTGCCGAGGCCGCCATTTCCGAGGCCCGCGCCGAGGCCACCCGGATGGTCGCTGACGCGCGCGGGCGTGCTGAGAGCCTGCTCCGCGACGCCACGACCGAATCCGAACGGTTGGTCAGAGATGCGCAGGCGCAACGCGAGGATCTGGTTCGCCGAG
This sequence comes from Acidimicrobiales bacterium, assembly GCA_038245795.1. Lineage (GTDB taxonomy): Bacteria > Actinomycetota > Acidimicrobiia > Acidimicrobiales > Microtrichaceae > JBBRSC01. The sequence goes on along the minus strand of JBBRSC010000101.1, from coordinate 8,847 downwards.
CCCGAGAAGACGCGGAAGCCGAATTCGGGAGCCACCGAGAACGCTTCACCGCCGAGATCGCGTCGCTCGACAGCGAGAAGGCGGCATTGGTCGGTCACGTCGAAGCGCTCCGGAGCCGTGTCGATCAACACCGTTCTGACCTCACGGGAACCATGGAGCGTATCCGGGCCGTTCTCGACGACCCCGAGGCGCTCGCTGGCCGACCGGCCCTGCCGCCGGAGACCACGGCGTTGCGCACTGAGGGGGCGTTCTTTCAAGGGGGAGCAGCTGGTGCTGTGACGCAGGCGCCGAGCGAGCGGGTCAGCGCCGAATCGATCACTGTTGTCGACGAGGTCCCCGAAGGCGCCGCAGCGGACCCGTGGGGTCCGGGAAGCTGGTCCGAGGTCGACGGTGATGAGCCAACGTCAGGGGACATGGGGTCGACGCAAGCGGCGGCCAATGCTCCGATTGATTCCGCCGACGAGCTGTCCCCAGCGGCTGGCCGCGCCGACGATGACGTCGAGGCGGCCGAAGGTGTTGGAGCGAGTCCATTCGACGATCCGGCAGCAACCCAAGCGCACACCTTTGAGTCGACGGGGCAGCATGACCGGTACATGCAGAAGCTCGATGATGCGGTGAAGGCGGAACCTGGGGACGACAAGATGTCAGCATTCTTCGAGGGCGACGAGCCCAATGGTGGCCGCCGTTTCGGCCGTCGTCGCTGAGGCTTCACACCACTCACTGCCCTGGTTGGCGCGTGAAGCGCCACATTCTGGCTACGCTGCACCGTCCGAGTCAGCCATTTGAAGGGCATACCCATGGCAACGAAGAAATCCGCCGCACCCGCGAAGACAACTGCGAAGGCTGCGGCCACCGAGAGCGCACCAGCTGCCAAGAAGGTCGCGGCCGCCAAAAAGGTCGCGGCTTCGGCCGCCGGCTCCAAGGCCGCGCCGGCCAAGCGCGCCGCTCCGTCAAAGGCTGCGGCTCCCATCAAGGCTGCTGCAACGAAGGCTCCTCCAACGAAGGCTCCTGCAACGAAGGCTCCTGCAACGAAGGGCGCCGCTACCGAGAACAAGTCCGCGGCAACGCCAACGACGGCCGCTCCCGTGGCCAAGAAGGCGGCTCCCGTAACGCCGAAGCCGATCGACATCGCGTCGATCAAGTCGCCGTATGACGCCAAGTTCCTGGCCGAAGCCAAGGACATGCTGATCACCGAGCGGGCCGAGTACGACCTGCAGTCGATTGCACTGTTGAAGGAAGCGAACTCGCTCACCGAGAATCGTGAGCCCGGCGATGTCCAGTTCGACGAGGAGTCGGGCGAAGGCGACACCCTCGCCGTCGAGCGGGAACGGGATCTGGCGTTGTCCGCCCAGGCCCGCGCCGCCATTGAGGAGATCGACCTGGCGCTGGCCCGAATCGAGAAGGGTACCTATGGAGTATGCAGGGTGTCCGGCCAACCGATTCCCAAAGAACGACTGCGAGCCATTCCGTGGGCGACCGAGCGCGTTGAGTACAAGGTCGGCGGCTTCGCTCGCCGCTGATCGCCCATGAACCGCACACTCCCCGTCATCGGGACGGCCTCGGCGGTCGTGCTGATCGATCAACTCAGCAAGCACTGGGCGGTGAACCGGCTGTCGCCGGCAGGGAGCGATGAGCACGTCAATGTCCTGTTCGGGGTGCAGTTCCGACTGGCCTTCAACCAGGGGATGGCGTTCTCGAAGTTCAACAATTCCGGCGCACTCATCGGGCTGATCGCGCTGGCCATCATCGGCGGACTGATCTGGTTCTCGCGATCAGTGAAGGGTGCTCCGGCGCTGTGCGTCGTGGGCATGGTCATCGGTGGCGCCGCAGGCAATTTGTTGGATCGCCTGCTCCGCGTGCCGTACTCCGCGGCTCCTGGGTTCATGAAGGGTGCGGTCGTCGACTTCATCTATACGAGTTGGTGGCCCACCTTCAACGTCGCGGACTCGGCGGTGGTGGTCGGTGGCATCTTGTTGGCCATTGTCGCCTGGCGTCAGCCTGACCCTGACTCGCCGACACCCGAGAAATCGTCCTCGCCGGTTGACACAGCGCCGTCCGAGTCACCGTCGCCGTGATTTCCGAGGAGATTCCAGACGCCCTGACCGGCGAGCGCATTGATCGGGTGGTTGCGATGCTCACCGGTTGTACCCGGGCAGAGTCGGCGGCGGCCATCGAGGCAGCCACGGTCACGATCGATGGCCATATCGCCGTCAAACCGTCGACACGAGTCCGGGCCGGGCAGGTCGTGTCGATCTCCGAGTCGCCAGTGCGGCCGGAGGAACTTCCACAACCGGACCCAACGGTCGAGATCCGGGTGGTCTACGACGATGACGATGTCATCGTCATCGACAAGCCAACCGGCTTGATCGTGCACCCCGGCGCCGGTCACAAGGGATCGACTCTCGTCAATGGCCTGCTTGTCAGATTTCCAGAACTCGCCGATGTCGGCGAGGCGCACCGACCAGGCATCGTGCATCGCCTCGACAAGGGAACTTCAGGCCTGATGGTTGTTGCCCGTACCGATCGCGCCTACCACGATCTGGTCGAACAGCTCTCGACGCACACGGTTGCTCGTCGCTATCTCGCGCTCGTGTGGGGACACTTCACCACGCTGCACGGCACTATCGACGCCCCGGTGGGTCGCTCTCGTCGCGATCCCCTCAAGATGACGATCAGCGCTGACGGTCGAGAGGCTCGCACCCATTACGAGGTGTTGTCACAATTCCACGAACCGAAGCCGACGTCGCTCGTGGCGTGTCAACTGGAGACGGGCAGAACGCATCAGATCCGGGTGCATCTTCGTTCCATCGGTCATTCGGTGGTGGGCGACGATCTCTACAACGGCCAGAAACCCTCGATCCCCATGGACCACCCGTTTCTCCACGCGACGCAGCTGTCCTTCGATCATCCCCGTACCGGCGAACTCGTCACGTTCGATTCGCCGCTGCCCGCCGAGCTGCAGCACATCCTCGATCAGCTCAGCTGACCAACCGGCGGGGTGGGTGAATCAGCCTTGACCGGGCCAGGGCGCATCGCCCTGGGTGATCGCTGCGAGATCGGCGAGCGTGTACCCGTCGAGCAGTTTGCGCATCTGATCGCCGACGTCGCCCCAGAGCGCAAGCAGGACGCACTGTCCTTCGTGGTCACATGAGCCGTTGGTGTGGGGTTGGCCGAAGTCGCCCGCCTGGATCGGGCCGTCGACCGCCGAGACCACCTCGGCGAGCGTGATCGTCGACGCGTCGCGGGCCAACACGTAACCGCCGCCGACGCCCCGCTTGGAACGGACGAGTCCGGCACCCTTGAGCGCCAACAGGATCTGCTCGAGATACGGCTGGGGAAGCGCTGTGCGCTCCGCAATGTCCCGCACCGAAGTTGGGCCGCACTCCTGATGGAGGGTCAACGACAGCAGTGCGCGGCTGGCGTAGTCGCCACGGGTCGAGACTTTCATACGTTCGGTCCTCGGTTGATCACGATGTTCCGGCAACGCACCGTCTCATCGTACGACCCGCCTGGCCTCATCCGCCGGTTCGGACTCTTGCGCTCCGGGCGATACCGTGGATGCACGGACACGAACCTGCTCTCCCATGACCCCAGCACGCCGATGCTGCCGGCGTACGACGGCCCGTGCATCAGCGCGATCATTCCGGCGCTGCTGGACGACCCCGATGGGGTGCCGACATGGTTTCCGCAGGCGGCCGCCACTGCGGATCAGGTCGTCGTGTTGGTGCTGGACGGCCTGGGCTGGGACCAGTTCGAGGCGCGCCGCGCCTTGGCGCCGTGCCTATCAGGCATGGACGGTCGGCCGATCACCACTGTTGCCCCCACCACCACCGCAACAGCCCTGACGTCGATCACCACCGGGTCGACGCCGGGCGAGCACGGTGTCATGGGTTACCGCCTGGCCATCGGAACCGACGTCCTCAATGTGTTGCGCTGGACCACGGCTCGAGGCGATGCACGCCACTCAATCCGTCCCGAGAGCGTGGGGCTGCGCGAACCGTTCTGTTATCAACGACCGCCGATCGTGGTCCGAGCGGAGTTCGAACACTCGGGCTTTTCGGGAGCGCATCTCCGCGGCTCCCGGTTCGTCGGATACCGGACCATGTCGACGCTTGCCATCGAGGTCGGTCGCCTCTTGCGCGCGGGCGAACCGTTCGTGTACGCCTACTACGACGGTATCGACAAGGTGGCCCACGAATATGGCCTCGGCGAGCATTACGACGCCGAGCTCATTGCCATCGACTGGATGGTTGAGTACATGTGCGACGTGCTGCCGCCCGGTGCGTCGCTGGTCGTGACCGCCGATCATGGACAGGTCGATGTCGGTGATCGGGTGCTCAAGCCGCATCCCGAGGTGCTGTCGATGGTGCAGTTGCAGAGTGGGGAGGCTCGCTTCCGCTGGCTCCACGCCCTGCCCGGAGCCGAGCGGGATCTGTTCGATGCCGCCACCACGCACCACAGTGATGTGGCGTGGGTCGTCACCCGGGACGAGATGATTCGTGATCGGTGGTTTGGTGCGAAGGTCGGCGATGTGGCCCTGTCCCGGCTCGGCGATGTGGCGCTGGTCGCCCGCGACGACGTTGCGTTCGACGATCCCGCCGATTCGGGACCCTTCGATCTGATTGGGCGCCATGGCTCCATGACCCGTGCCGAGATGCTCGTACCGCTACTCGCTGTCCAAGCCTGAGCCGGCGAGCCTTCAGCCGATCCGGAAGATTTCGACGCGATCGGTCAATCCCCTGAGTCGCTTTCGTCCTCGCGTAGTAGAGCCAACGACGTGCTCGGCCCCCTCGCCCGAGCACAGCAGTTCCCGTGGCTTCGCCTTCTCGACCAGCCGTGCGGCCAGGTTCACCGTGGTGCCGAACCAGTCGCCGTCGCGGTTCAGCATTGGCCCGTAGGCAACCCCGCCGCGCGCCGAGCTGAGCGCCGGATCCTCGTCGACCGCAACGAGGAGTCCCTCGGCGACGGCGACGGCGCCTTCGATCGTCGGGAGGACGAACATGACCTCGTCGCCGATGAATTTCACGACGCGACCGCCGTAGATGCCGGCGAGTTCAACCGATCGTTCCTCGAAGCGGGACATGGCGCCAGCCATCTCGTAGGTGCCCAGGATCTCGGCCCGTTGGGTCGAACGGACGAGGTCGACGAAGCCGATGGCCATCAGTTGTTCCTGGCCGGGGTCGCCGGCGAGCCGCTCGGTCGCCTGGTCGAACAGCAGCATCGACGTCACGGACAGCACCTCAGGGATCACGTGGAACATCGACAACGAGTCGAGCGCCGCCAGCGCGTAGCGATCCGGATTCTTCTGGCTGGCGGGTCCGAGGCGGGCATCGTCGAGGGCGCGGGCGAACACCGAGAGCGCACCCTCGCCGACCTGTGCCATGGCTGATCCGATGACACGACTGAACTGCAGGATCGGCTCGACGCCGAAGGTCGCCACGCCGGCTCCCAGGCCGCGGAACACCTCGATCTCCTGATGACGACAGACGGCCTCGTCGCCAGGATCGGGGAGCCCCATCAACATCCGGGCACGGCGTGCGAGCTCCAGGTCGATCCCCGCCGCTTCGGCAACCTGCGCCAACGTCAACGCTGGTTGACCACCCCACAACACGGTCTCGCGGATGAGCGCCAGGAGCTCGTCGCCGCTCGCGGCCTTGACCACATCGCCGTCGACGCCCGCCAACATGAGACGCGCGACGATCTGGTTGCGGGCATGATCGGGCTCGAGTTCCTGCACCTCGACAACCGTAGTGGCGGCCGCCAAGGCGACATCCGAGCGCGGTGCTATGTTCGGCAGAATGTCGAACTCTGGCGCTGCTACTTTTCCTCCCACGACAAGCGCAACACCGTCCCGACTGGGCAATCTCCGCGTGTGGAACCTGGGCCTCAGTGTGTTGCACGGCGCACAGGCGGTGCTCGTTCTGGTCCTGGCCTCGAACTTCTCCATTGCGGTCACCTCGCAGTTCCCTGAGGGTCCTCCAGGTACGCCCCAGCCGGCGCCCGCCAATCTCTTCGACGTACGAATCAGTGCTGCCATTGCGGCCTTCCTGCTGCTCGCAATGCTCGATCACCTCCTCACGGCGACACTGCTGCGGTCGACCTATGAACGCGATCTCGGGCGGGGCATCAACCGCTTCAGGTGGATCGAATACTCGATGAGCGCCACACTCATGGTCCTGCTGATCAGCTCCTATTCGGGGATCACCGGTGTCTCGGCGCTACTCGCCATCACCGGCGCCAACGTCGCCATGATTCTTTTCGGGTGGCTCCAGGAAGTGATGAATCCGCCCGGCCGCACGCGCACCTCCATGACGGCGTTCTGGTTCGGCACGATCGTCGGGCTTGCCCCGTGGCTTGGAATTCTGGTCAATCTGATCGGCTCGAAGACCGTGCCCGGCTTCGTCTACGGCATTGTGGTCGCGCAGTTCGTGTTTTTCTTCAGCTTCGGGTTGAACCAATACCTGCAGTACCGAAGTCTCGGCCGTTGGGCGGACTACCTGTTCGGCGAGAAGACGTATCTGGTGCTCAGCCTGGTGGCGAAGTCGATCCTGGCCTGGCAGATCTTCGGCGGGTCGCTGGCGAATTGATCAGACGACCCCAGAGATAAACTGAGGTCGTTCGAGGCCGATTCGACGCACCCCCGGTCGGGCGTGGGAGCCTGTAGCGGGCGCACCCGCCCCAGGACCCTGGTGAACAACGCAATGGAAATGACCACGACCGAGCCTGTTGAGGCCGACCTCTTCGCGGAATTGGGTCTGCGCCCAGAGCTCCTCTCGGCGCTCACGGCGCTTGGCTATGAGGAACCCACGCCGATCCAGCGTGAATCGATTCCCCCGTTGCTCGAAGGCCGGGACCTCTTGGGCCAAGCTGCCACCGGCACCGGAAAGACGGCATCGTTCGCGCTGCCGATCCTGCAACGTCTCGGCGATGAGAGCGATCGTGGCGCCCCCATGGCCGTCGTTCTGGTTCCCACTCGCGAGCTCGCCATGCAGGTGTCCGAAGCGCTTCACAAGTACGGCCGGGAACTTCGTGCCCGTGTTCTGCCGATCTATGGTGGCCAGCCGATCGGGCGACAACTCGATGCGTTGCGTCGCGGTGTCGACATCGTGGTGGCGACACCGGGCCGCGCTACGGACCATATCCAGCGGGGCACCCTCCGTCTCGATGGCGTCCAAGTGGTCGTCCTCGACGAAGCGGACGAGATGCTCGACATGGGGTTCGCCGAGGACATCGAGACCATTCTCGGAGCGACCCCCGAGGACCGTCAGACGGTGTTGTTCTCAGCAACGATGCCGTCGCGCCTGGGCCGCATTGCTCAGAAGCACCTTCGGAATCCGGTGCGCATCGAGATCGCTCGGACCGTGGGGGACATGGAGTCCACGCCGCTGGTTCGACAGACGGCCTATGTCGTTCCTCGGTCCCACAAACCCGCCGCCCTGGGTCGCATTCTCGACATCGAGTCGCCCGAAGCAGCGTTGGTGTTCTGCCGGACCCGTCACGAGGTCGATCAGTTGACCGAGACGCTCAACGGCCGTGGCTATCGGGCCGAGGCGCTCCACGGCGGGATGAACCAGGAGCAGCGCGATCGGGTCATGTCTCGGCTCCGTGGTGGCACTGCGGATCTGCTGGTCGCCACCGATGTGGCGGCTCGGGGGCTCGATATCGATCAGCTCACCCACGTCGTCAACTACGACGTTCCGTCAGCGCCGGAGGCGTACGTGCATCGCATCGGGCGGGTCGGTCGAGCGGGCCGGACTGGCGTCGCGATCACGTTGGCTGAACCCCGCGAGCACCGGATGCTCAAGAACATCGAGCGGCTCACTGGTCAGCAGATCCGTATCGAGAAGGTGCCGAGCGTTTCGGATCTCCGCAATCGACGAATGGAACAGACCAGCGCGACGCTGCGGGAGACGCTCCTCGAAGATGGTCTCGATCCGTATCGGGCGCTCGTCGAGTCGCTGACCGACGAATTCGACATCATGGAGGTCGCCTTGGCGGCCGTGAAGTTGGCGCACGAGGCCAACGGGCCCGCTGACGACGACGAGGAAATCCCCGAGATTCGTTCCCGTGACGGACGCGATGGCGGCGACCGCGGTGGTCGTGATCGGGACCGGAATTCGCGTGACCGCCCGCAACGCGACCGCTACGAAGGCGATCGCGGAGACCGTGGAGATCGCGGAGACCGTGGAGATCGCGGAGACCGCCAGAACCGCGATCGACCGCCGTCAGAGGGCATGACCCGGATCTTTGTTGGTGTCGGTCGGCTGGCCGGGATTCGTCCCGGCGACCTCGTGGGTGCCATTGCCGGTGAGGCCGGCCTCAACGGCAAGGACATCGGCGCCATCCAACTTGCAGACCGGTTCGCCCTTGTCGAGGTCCCTGACCAAGAAGTTGATCATGTGATTTCGTCGTTGCGGGGTACGACCATCAAGGGTCGTAAGGCAACCGTCCGTCGGGAGCGTCAGGAACGCTGACCAGCAACCGCCGATCGCGAGATCCCGGCGAGCCCGTCTCAGTGGACCGGTAGAATCATCCGATGGCCGAATCGAACTCCCCTGTATCCGCTGCCCCTGAGGTCGTCGCTCCGGACGGAATGACCATGGCGTCCGGTAACGGAGGGCCCCCAGGCGCCGACGGGTCGGTGGGGTTGCCGGGAGCCGAGGGCATCATCGCTGGCGACGAGTCCGCCAACGAGATCGAGTCGCCAGCCAAGATCATCCGCATCGGGTCCATGGTGAAGCAACTTCTCGAAGAGGTGCGCAACACCAGCCTCGACGAAGCGGCCCGTGACCGACTTGCGGGGATCTACGCCAACTCCATCGCCGAACTCCGGACCGCCATCTCCGA
>JBBRSC010000100.1:0-10859 GCA_038245795.1 Acidimicrobiales bacterium | reverse complement strand
GGCGACCCCACCCCAGACCGGGCAATCGTCATCATCGGACGGCTCAGCCTGGTAGCGGCGTTGGCGGTGATGGCACTGATCGCCACTGGGGTCCTGTGGCGGCGGCGGCAGGACTGGCCGCAGGTTCCGCTCGTGTTGTTGTCCGGGCTGCTCGCCACGGCCGTGATCTTCCAGAGCTACGGCGGGGAGTTGCTGTTCCGACTCTTCCTGTTCGCAGCGCCACTCGTGTGCGCTCTGATCGCCATCGCGATCACGACGAGCGTTGACGCCACTCGGCACACCCGCCGCTGGCAGGCCGGCGTCGTCGTGGCGTTGAGCGTGGCGTTGATCGTGCCGTTCGTGCTGTCCAGGTGGGGCAACGAGTCGTACGAGCGTGCGTGGCCGAACGACCAGGCAGTGATCGATGTGGCCTACAACTCCGCCGATGGCACCACTCTCCTCGTCGCCGGAAACTCCTTCCTTCCGTGGAGGTACACCGGTCTCCGACTGACCTCAGGACGATCCGCCACCGTCGGGGCACTCTTTATTGAGGAACCGACCTGGGTCGCTGGCGTCACCTCCTATGCGCGGGCGGTCGGCGCCAACCGCGTGATCGTGCTGGTGACGCGGAGCACCTCGAGTTACAGCACCGAGGTGCAGGGCTTCGAGCGCGGCGCGTTCCAACGTTTCGGAGAGTTTCTGGATCTCCAGCCCGGCGTGAGTCTGCTCACGAGATCTGGGGACGCCGCCGCGTATTCCTTCGACGTTCCAGGCAGGAAGTGATCCACGTGACCCGAGTTGATCCCTTGTTCCTGGCGGCGTTGTTCACCGGCGGCATCGATGCCGCTGTGGGCATCATCGTGACCTTCGCCGCCGTGGCCGTGTTGGCGACGGTGTCGTATCGCTCGGCCGTCGGGGCGACCACTCAGTGGCCGACTGGGCGTCTCACGCTCGGCGCGGCGATGGTCATCGTGACCGTGGTTGCTTTCCGTTTCGCCGTGGCGGTCTAGCCGATCGTGATCGCCTCATTGCTCCGCGCCGTCAGGTTGGTTCGCTCTGCGTCGCCCGGGATGTTCGGATTCGTGGTCGCCTCTCAGATCTTTGGGGGGGCCATGGCCGCAGCGCAGGTCTGGGCAGCCGGTCAAGTCGTCAACGCCTTGAGTCGAGATCCATCGGCTGACGTGCTGACCCTCTCGATCTTGGCGCTCGTCGCCACCGTCACGGTGGTCGCACTCGATCAGATCCGCGCCGACCAACAACGCCTCCTCGGCGAACGGTGCGGCCGAACCACTACGCATCAGATCGGCGAACTCAGCGCCGCCCAACCGCTCATTCGATTCGACGATCCAGCCTTCACAGATCGAATCGAGCGAGCCCAGATCGAATCCATGATTCGACCACCACAGGTCACCGGCGCTCTGCTGGCTCTGGTGGCATCCGGATCCACCCTCGTCGGTCTCGGAGCGGTCTTGATCAGCGCCAGCCCAATCATTGGCGTTCTCGCGCTCCTCGCCGCCTGCCCACTGGTGGCAGCCTCGGTGATCGGGAGTCGACTCAACTACGCATTCACGGTGTCGCAGACAGCGACTGATCGCCGCCGCGCCTATTTCTATTCGCTGCTCGTTCAACGATCCGCAGCAGCGGAACTTCGCGCATACGAACTCGGCCCGGATCTGCTCCGACGGCACGACTCGCTCTACGACCAACGCCTTGTCGAGCTCCGACGAATGACGAGGCGACGGGTCGGGATGACCATCGCTGGCGTGGCTGGCGCGTCGCTGGGCCTCGGAGCAGTGCTCGTGGTGTTGGTCAGTCAACTCCGTGATGGGCGACTCCCACTCGGCAGCGCAGTCGCCGCCGTCGGAGCGTTGTTGTTGGCAGTGGTGCGGTTGGCTCCAATCGCGGCGGCCATTGCAATTCTTCGGGAGAGCGCTCTGTTTCTCTCGGACATCGAGTCGCTCCTGAGCGACCCTGCCGTGACGTCGACCCTGGCCGTAGCAGCGACGCCCTCGACTGGTGGCCGATCCTCCCCCATTGACGGCACTCGAAATGGCGGCGCTGGAATTGAGGGCCCGGGACCAGACCTATCGATGCGCGACTCATCGATCCGCTTGGACCGGGTCACCTTCACGTACCCGGGGCGGACACAGCCGGCGATCAGCGACATCACCCTCGAGCTCCAGCCCGGGGAAATCGTGGCGCTCGTCGGCGAGAACGGTGCCGGAAAGTCGACCCTGGTGAAGTGCCTCGTCGGACTGCTCACGCCTCATTCGGGGACCATCTCGTGGAACGGTCGTGATCCCGAACACGATCCTGTCGCCTGGCGCCGACAGTTCGCCGTCGTGTTCCAGGAACACCTTCGGCCATTGATCACCGCCCGCGAGGCCATTGCGTGGGGCGACACGACTCACGCGATCGACGACGCCCGCGCCGACGCCGCAGCCACCGCTGGCGGAGCATCCTTCGCCCGTCAACTCCCCGATGGGCTCGACACGCTGCTGGGCCCCCAGTTCTTCGGCGGCACGGATCTGTCCGGTGGGCAGTGGCAACGCCTCGCGTTGGCCCGGGCGTTGTACCGCGATGCTCCATTCGTTGTGCTCGACGAGCCCACCGCAAGCCTGGATCCGCGCGCTGAGGTCGAACTCTTCGCCGATGTGCGAGCGATGCTCCATGGTCGCGGGGCTGTGCTCGTCACCCACCGATTCTCGAGCTGCCGCGCGGCCGACCGGATCTGCGTACTCATCGACGGACGGATCGCCGAGATCGGCACTCACCACCAATTGATCCAAGCCGGCGCGTTGTACGCCGAGCTGTTCGATCTACAGGCGAGTACCTATCTCGACCACCCCGATGGCTCAGCGAGCGATCGATCCCACAACCACCGGCTGGAGGCCACACGATGAACTCAAGACTCACGAACCCCGACACGGTCACGAGCGACGTGACCAAGACTCGGGTCTGGCGGATTCGCCCAGGCGCGGTGACGTGGAAGCAACTCGCCGGCGAGACCGTCGTGCTCGACATCTCAGATTCGTCATACCTGTCCCTCAACGGTGCGGCCACCCTGTTGTGGTCGACGCTGGTCGATGGCGGAGGGAGCGAGCTCGAACTGGTCAGCACGCTGCTCGACACCTTCGACGTGGATGACGACATGGCCGCCACCGACGTCCAGAGTTTCATTGCGGTCTGCCAGGACCGGAACTGGATCGACTGACCATGACGGATTCCGACCTCGTAGCGACTCGATCACTCGTGACAGCGCTGCTCCGCCATCCCACCACGTGGCGCGGCGCTTGGTGGGCGTATCGGTCCCTTCCCCTCATCCGTCGAGATCTTGCCACCTCCGGGTTGGCGGCGACGCCGCCGCGGTTCGACGGACACGGTCCCAACTCCGTGGCGGGCGTCGAACTCGTCATGGCGCTCCGGCACGCCACCTGCTTGGAGCGATCGCTACTGCTCCAGCAATGCATCCTCGGCGTGCGTGGCCACGCCCCCGATGTCGTGATCGGGGTCGCCGACGGAACTGAAACTCCCACGCCCGTCCAGGCCCATGCGTGGATCGACGGAACCGACCCGGGCGAGTTCGCGGTGATCCACCGTATTCCGGTGCCGTGATGTCGACGCTGGGATCACCCCCCGTGCAGCTCCTCCAGCTCGATGAGCTCGAACAGGCAGTCGGGAGCCCGCTTGGATTCGATCTGTCAACGCCAAAGCTCGGGGCGCCGCTGAGTTCTGCCCGAGCCGCGCTCGAGTCCGTGATCCTCGAAGCGCTTCGCCATGAGCCGTGCGTCATCAGCTTCAGCGGCGGTCGCGATTCGTCGGCGGTGTTGTGTGTGGCGATGTCCTTGGCCGAACGACACGGATTGGCCCCGCCAATTCCCGTGACGCTGCGATTCCCCGATGCTCCGGCATCGGACGAGACCGTGTGGCAGGAACGGATCATCGACGAACTCCGATGTCCGGAGTGGATCCGGATCACGCCCGACGGATCGTTAGCCGGAGCCATTGCGCAGCGGGTACTGGGGCGTCACGGCGTGCTCTTCCCCGTCAACGCCTTCCTCCACGATCCCATCCTCGAGGTCGCTGCTGGCGGCTCGCTACTCAGCGGGATCGGAGGCGACGAACTCCTCGACTCGTCGGCAGACCGGATCTCGGTCGTCTCTCGCTCTCCGCGCTCGTTCCGCCGCACCGACATCCGCACCATCGGCGACGAGATCCTTCCGGGCCGACGACGGCGCTTGGGTGAACGGTTCGTGGCCGGGTTGTCGTGGCTCACTCCCGAGGCTCGAGCTGCCGCTGCCGACCGAGCAGGCGAGGCGCTTGGTCGGTTGTCGCATCGCTGGAACACCGCCCTCGGGCAATGGACCGCCGACCGATACTTTCAGGCCGTGACCTCAACGATCGTGGCACTCGGAGCCGACCACGCCGTATCGGTCCGCACACCGTTTCTCGATCCACGAGTCCTGGCGGCGGTCGCGAGCGAAGCCGGCCCAACAGGCTTCACCAGTCGGGCCGCAGCACTCGATGAACTGGTCGGCGACGTCATGCCGGCGTGGCTCCGTGAGCGCACGTCCAAGGCCGTCTTCGACGAGGCGTTGGTCGGCCGACAGTTCGTGCAGATCGCTGCCAAGTGGAATGGGGGCGGGATCAACCACGACCTCGTCGATGCCGCACGACTGCGAGCAGAGTGGGAATCAGGCACGCCCGATGGGCGCAGTTTCCTGCTGATGCATCAACTCATCGTCAACGGATCGCTTGCGGTATAGCCGACAGAACCACCGTGTCACTGCTCCAACAGTTGGAGCAGCGCATCGAGAGTGTCATCCATCGAGGACAGGTCCTGTGGACGATTCACCTGCCAGACCGGCAGGTCGCCCAACTCCATGAAATGGTCGGGCCTCGCTGGCCCGAGCCCGAGGGCGCAAGCATCAAAGAGCAGCGGAATCACCTCTGAGAAACCAAGTCGAGTCACGCTCAGCTCCTCGCCCCAACCCAACCTGACGAAACCAGCCAGTGGTGTTCGATCCGCCACCGGCGGAAGATCGATCCGAAATCGCTCACGAGCACCAACCACACCGAGCGCGCGGCCTCCCCACCGTGCGGCCGATTCTGCCCGGAGATCGATACAACGTGGGCCAGCGAGCGCCGTGCGCCCCTCCACCACGAGAAGATCGTCGGTCACAACCTCTACTCCACGACACGCTGCGGCAACCATCGTCGTGCTCTTGCCCGCGGCCTTCTCGCCAATCACCCCGAGAGCGCGGGCCTGCGATCGAATACACCCCGCATGGAATGATGTATTGCCAATCCAATGCTGAATAAGAGCACCCGGAAACGCGAGATATGGATGGACAAATGCTTCGGAATTAAGACTCGATGTGAGATCGAACTGAATCTCATATCTCGGAACACGACGGACCGTCATCAGGCCCTCAGGCATCATGAGTGACGCATCGTCAGCACTGAAGCGGACCGAGCCCGGGTCCCCCTGCCCGCACGACTCAAGGCTCTCGGCCCGACCAGCGAGAGAGACCGAGACGTGAACTTCCTCACAACCCGTCGGGCCTCGCCCTCCACCTTGTGAGCCAATTCCCACGAAGTTCAACCCGTAAGCACACATGAGAGCGCCGGAATACGTCTCGTTCACTGTGCATTCAACCCCAGGGTCTTGTTTGGATCTCTGCATCGGCACATCATGCATGCACCCTCACACAAGGAGCAATACCCCAATGGAAAAACTGTCCTATTCGGCCCCTGCCATCACCATGCTGGGATCGGTTCACGAGCTCACCCTGGCCTTCAACAAGGTCGGCCCGAACGCAGACGTCTACTCGGCGAACATTCCGATCGTCGGCTCGATCGTCGCCATCTGATGGTGTTCGGGCGCAGCGTGTCCGCACGCTGCGCCCGACGGCCCTCGCCACGCCCCAACGGATACAGGCTGCACTCCACATGACTCTCACGCTCTCCGCTCCCACATCATTCGAGCCGCCCTCTGCGGCTCACCGGCCGACCGCCACCGTCGTCATCTGCACCTATACCGAACGTCGACTCGGCCTCATGACGGCAGCAATGCGAGCCGCTGCGTGCCAGCTCGGCGCCGACGACGAGATGGTCATCGTCGTGGATCACCACCCAGATCTCCTCATCATTCTTGCGGCGCTCTCCGACGAGTTGCCCTGTCGCTCCCGTGTCATTGCCAATGACGAGTTGCAAGGCCTGTCAGGCGCCCGAAACACCGGTTCGAGCGCCGCTGTCTGCGAGATCGTGGTCTTCCTGGATGACGACGCAGTGCCAGAGGCCCACTGGCTGGCCGAGTTGCTCGCACCGTTCAACGATCGAGAGGTCGCCGGAACCGGTGGGCTCGTCCGGGCCGACTGGGCTTCGGGGCGGCCTGATTGGTTCCCCGCTGAGTTCGATTGGGTCGTCGGTTGCAGCTACACGGGTCAACGCACCGGGGTCGTGCGCAATCCGATCGGCGCCAACATGGCGTTCCGTCGATCGGTGTTGAACGCCGCTGGCGGATTCCGGCACGGCCTCGGACGAGTGGGAACCACTCCGTTGGGGTGCGAAGAGACCGAGCTCGGGTTGCGAGTCATCGCCAACGGGCTCGGCCACTGCGTGCTCGTCGGAGACGGTCCAGTCCAGCACCATGTCCCCGCCGAACGTGGCACGATCCTCTACTTCGTTCGCCGATGCTGGGGCGAGGGGCTGAGCAAGTCAGTCGTGAACTCCTGGGCCAAGTCCGAGAGTGATGAACCACTCCAGGCCGAACATGACCACCTTCGCGTTCTCGGGCGGTCGATCGTTCGTGAACTCCGCAAAGCTGCCACACCCAGCGAAGCTGCCACACCCAGCGAAGCTGCGCCGCCGCGACGCGCCGGCGTTGCCCGAGCCGGGATGATCGCCGTCGGTCTGGCCGTCACGACCGCCGGCTACGTCCGCGGCAACTTGTCACTGATTGGAAAGCACACACCATGAGCCCAACCGTCCTCGTCCACGAGCCGCCCCATGCCCCACTCGCCGAGATCCTCGAGCCGGGCGATCTCGCACGGCTCCGCTACGAGGCGCAAGTCGTGAGCTGGACCCGTCGACTCAACCACCATGGCATCGACCACGTGGTGCTCAAAGGGCTCGGTCACGACGCCTGGCTGGACCGCACTGCCGTTCCCAGAGACCTTGACATCCTGGTGCCGCGGTGGCGCCTGGGTGCGCTCGCCAGGCTGCTCCGCGCTGAGGGGTACCGCCGAGTGTGCACCGAGCCGACCGCCACGACGTGGGTCGGC
The DNA here is from genome assembly GCA_038245795.1 of Acidimicrobiales bacterium. GTDB lineage: Bacteria > Actinomycetota > Acidimicrobiia > Acidimicrobiales > Microtrichaceae > JBBRSC01. The sequence continues at coordinate 3,594 of JBBRSC010000100.1, read as the reverse complement.
CCTGCGGGATCGTTGGCGATCGATGTGCACGATTCCTTGAAAGCTGTCGGTGCCTCCCATCGCGAGGTGTGGTCGGTGTTCCGGAGTCGGAGGACCTCCCTGGCGGTTGCCAACTCAGAAATCTTCATCTCGGGTGCTGGTTGCCGGGAGCTCCATGTGGCGATCCACCTCGCTCAAGCCGGGCTGAGCGACGTGCGGGCGCATGCTGATTTCGTACGCGCACTTGCGATCACCCCGGCTGTTATGTGGCGGGAGGCTGATCGGCTCGCCGACCAGTTGGGATGTCGGGGGCTGTTCCGCTCCTCCTTCTCCGCTGTCGCCGAGGCCTCCGACGTGCGACAAGAACTCGGATTCCCCGTCCGGGACATCAGCTGGATGGCCAACGTCACCGTCGCTCGGGACCACGCAATGAGCCTGGTGGCCGTGTCCCTTCAACGACAGCACCTCGAACGGGCCCGCCTCGCCAAACGCCTGGTGCAGCTCCATCCTGGCAACCTTGCGGCCGTCACGGGTCAGCAGGATTCGACTGCGCGACGCATCTCGACCTACCGCCAACGCTTCGGTGAGCTCGGCGCTGCCATGGCAGAAACCCGCCGGCTCCATCGAGCGATCAGCTGCGAGGACGTCATCGACCTCACGACCTTCGACGCTCCCACGCCGACGGCCAACACCACAAGGACCCTCCCATGACATCAACGGACACCGAGAGAACATCAGATCAGCCCGTCCGGTCAGCACCGATGCACCACTCGGTCCCGGCTCAACCGCAACCGGATCGAGTCTGGCGTCTCACCGGTACCCGTGGCGAGCCCATCGAGGTGACGGTCAGCGTGATCATTCCCGCCCGGAACGAAGCACTCAATCTCAGCTACATCCTGCCCCAGCTTCCGCCGGGGATTGCGGAGGTATTGCTCGTCGACGGCAACAGCACTGACGGCACCGCCGAGGTGGCACGCGCCCTGCGTCCAGAGGTTCGGATCGTTCATCAACCCGGAACGGGCAAGGGCGATGCGCTCCGGGCGGGTTTCACGGCAGCCACTGGGCAGATCATCGTGATGCTCGACGCCGACGGGTCGATGTCGCCGCTCGAGATTCCGCGTTACATCGACGCACTGGTGGCGGGCGCCGACATCGTGACCGGATCGCGGTTCATGGAGGGTGGCCGGAGCGCGGACATCACCCCACTTCGAAAGTTCGGAAACGATTTCCTGGGACGAAGTTTCGCCATCCTCTACGGACGCGAACACAGCGACCTCTGCTACGGATACATGGCGTTCTGGCGAGGATCGCTCGAACGGTTGCATCTGGACGCTGACGGCTTCGAGATCGAGACGCTCGTGAACGTGCGGGCCGCGCTCGCTGGTCTGTCGGTCGTCGAGGTACCCAGTGCAGAGGCACGACGACTGCACGGCGACAGCAACCTGCGAACATTCCGCGACGGATTCCGGGTGCTCAGGACCCTGGCGTGGGAACGGGTCCGTTGGATCGTGCGCCCGTCGCAGCGCTCCGCCATGCGCGTCAGCTGACGCTGGCGAAGGCGCTGGCAAGCGCGACGCGTGAGTGCGTGCGGAACTCCTCAATCCGGTTGCATGAGGTGACCAGCCGCAGCGGCGCATGGCCGGCGCGCTCACCACTGATCTCGGAACTACTGCCGCTCCAGGTGCCGTCGGCTCCGACGGCGTCGAGGAGGTCGGTGACCTTGGCTCGCTTGGACGGGTGATCGAGAACTGCGACGGGACGCGCCAGCGCCAGTGACGTCAGCACCCCGTGGAACATGTTGGTGATCACCAACTCCGCGCCCGCCACGAGCGACACGAACTCAGAGGTGTCGGCATCGATACGGGACACTGCTCCCGGAGACGGGAAGCCGACGCTCACGACCTGCGTGGGCGCATCGGCCGTCGAGATCGCGGCGCCGATCCGATCGTCTCCTCGGCAGCTCTCCAGATAGATCAGCGTGTACGGACCGGTCGGGCGGACATCTTCATGGCTGGCAGCGATCTCGGTCAGCCACGCGGGGTTGGCCAGCAACACCGGATCGGCGACAGTCGCATCGGCCAGCCTCCCTGCTGACTCGCAGAGTGCGGCGGTCCGGCGATCTCGAACGAGCACCGTGTCGAAGCGATTGATCGCCCCGTGACGTCCAGCCTCAGGGAACTGCTCCGACCGACCAACGGATACTGCGTAGCCGATGCGCCGAACCGTCTCGGGTGCCTGAGCCAGGAAGAACTGATCCTGATTGCCCCACAGATCCGACCACACCTCGTCACTACCAACCACGGCGACATCGATGCCCTCGTAGTGGCGACCGGACACGCGGCCGCGCACCCGTGGAGTCAGCGGCAACAGCACCCGTTGGCTGGCGAGCATTCGGCGGTGTTTGCGGGCGAAGGCGGCAACGTCTGGATTGAAGCGCCGACGCAACGGCTGGTACGGAAGGCTGTCCTGCAGATACCCGACGTTGAGGACCGCCGGTCGGTGGTCGAGCACGCGCACGGTTCCGTAACGGTCGAGCGCTCTCGCCAGACACGACGCCTGCAACACCGACCCGTAGTTGTCGCTGGCATGGATGGTGGACAGCACTATCCGCGGACCGTCTCTCATGAGAACCTCCGGCCGCCGGTGAGGCGCCGTATCGACCGTTCGAGCCACGGAGGTGTGCGATGCAATACCCGAGCACCCCAGCTCCGCACAGCGGTCTTCGAGCGGGACCCGTGATACCTCGACACCAGGGGCCGCATCTCGACGTCGAACGCCCCGAGGTCATCGTGAGCAACGGCGCGGGCGAAGGCGGCGTGGCTCGTCAGCGCGATCTGTTCGCGGAGTTGGATCATCGATCCGTAGTCCGAGCGGAGCGCCACGTGGTCAGGTGCGACCCGTTTGCTCGGCGCCCAGCGGCCGTCGCGCTGTCGGGCTGCCAAGCGCACTGCTAACCCCTCCCGCCGATGACGCAGTCCCGAGGCTTGCGATGCCGCAGCCTGTTCTACGGTCCAATCGATCAGTTCCAGCTGTCCGCTCGATTGGCCGTCCGCCACGATCTGTTCGGCGAGCTCCGATCGAGTGATCACGAGGTTGTCGCCTCGCCAATCCGACATGAACGGGGGCAGCCAGGCGTCGCCGCAACTCAGATCTGCGGTTTCGCCGACGACGTCATCGCAGACATCGCAGGCGCCGAGCTTGAACAACCCGATTCCCCAGTCCGACATGGGGATCGTTTCGACGCCCCGCACCGAGGACTGATCACCAGATCGGACGCTGATGGCGTAGCGGTTGGCGGGCCGATCCTCAACCTTGTGGCGATAGTCGATCTCGTCGAGGGCGCCTGGCCGGATGGCGGAATGCCACGCCAGGTAGTCGGAGAACCTGGCGGATTTCAGATGGCCACAGACCAGCGCCACCGTGAAGACGATCCGTTCGGCGAGCGCGGGATCCTGGCGGCGGAGATGATGCGTGGCCGTCACGAAGCACGGCACGCCGACGACGGCGTAGCGGCCGCTGCGGGTCCGGAGATCAGCCATGACCCGGTCGAGCGATTGGGGGTGATATCGAGACTTTCGGCGGCCCATGACCTCATCGATCGACGCCGAGATCACG
>JBBRSC010000099.1:0-10873 GCA_038245795.1 Acidimicrobiales bacterium | reverse complement strand
CCTGGTTCGGCGGCACGGTCTGCAGGCCAATCGCATTTCGCGCCAGGCCCAGGACAACCACCATCCGGGTGAAGCTCGTCATCAAGATGACGAGCGATGGGGCGATCGCCAACACGGTGAGACCGAGCAGGATCACGATGCTCTTCGACGGCTTGCCGTCGGTACTCCCCCCTCCGCCAACCGTGCCGAGATCGACATCGAAGCTCACACGACCATCGCTGGGTGCGACCGTCGTGGGCGGTGCGGCGGGAGACACCGGTGGGGTTGGCGGGGTAGGGGCCGTCTGGCTGACCGTCGCCCCAGCGGTGGCGGCCGTCAACCACGCCACGGACGTGGTCGCGACAACGAGCAGCAACAGCAGCAGGGGAAGACGAAGCGTTGGACGCACTCAGGGCTCAGCTTCGCCGGACGGTGAGATCGCGGATGGAGTTGATCAGCGATCCGACACCAGCAGGGCCGGTTGTCGCGCCGGCTCGCCCGCCGGTGCGGGGCGCCGTAGTGATGGTGCGTGCGACGGCAGGGGTCGTCAGGTTGAGGACCTCGACATCACGGTCGTCGAGCGGCGCGAGTTCGAGCCGTCCGAGGTTCACGTCGCCAGCAATGTCGCCGGTGAGGTCGGCGACCAGGCTGATCTGGGTGTCGGTGGCGCCCACCAGTAAGCGCCGTCCGGAGACGTCAATGACCAGCAGGCTGGATCGTCGACCCATGGATCGACGAGCGACCACATCGAGCGCGGCCGACGAGGTGCCGGCCTTCTTGCCGGAACGACGCAACAGTCGCGCCGCCAACCAGATGAGGCCGAGAATCACCGCGAGGGAGAACCCCATACGCAGGAAGAGCATGGTGGTCGAGGTGTCGCTCATCGTTCTTCTCCGTCAGCCACGACGTCGGTCACGCGCACGGCGTAGTTGCCATCGGCAACCACCACCTCGCCGCGGGCGATCAGCGTTCCATTGACGTAGAGATCGATTGGTGCGCCGGCCTCGCGGTCGAGTTCAACGACACCACCGGGCTGCAGATCCAGGAGATGACCCATGGTCATCGAGGTGCTCCCCAACTCCGCCGTCACGGCCAGGGTGACATCGCTCAGAAGATGGAGATTGCGGGTCATGCCCGAGGCGACGCCCGGCAGGACTGAGGCGGCAGCTGGCATCGAGGAACTCCCGCCGCCAGCCGAAGTGGAGGATCCAGTATCAACCGAACCAATCGATGATCGACAGCACCCGATGGCTGCAATCGGGACCTCGCCCTCGAACACACCGGCTCCGGCGAGGATTCGTATCCCCGGAACCGGGCTCATGATGCCGGGACTGGCTTCGCTCCCCCGGACTGGTTCGATCGTTGCCACCGTGCAGTTGTGGCTGGACGCAACCACGGCGATGGAGTCCGCCAGAGCAGCCACCATTGCTTCGGGTGAGTCGCTCCCGGCGAGTCGTTGGGCGCCTTCGAGGCTCGCCAGGACGGCAATTCCCGAGCCGTCCGACAGCGTGGCCACGCAACCGATGATGGCATCGGAGACGATCAGGTCGTCGGTCGACTCCTGCAGTTCGGCCGGGCCGGCGAGCAGTCCATCAATCGCCAGGAGTGCCGACAACTGGTCGACGAGGCCGAGCGCTTCGTCGACGAGGGGAGCTTCTGTGGTCGCGGTCATGAAACGGGTCCTCGTCGAGTGCGGGTGGATGGTGGTGAGTGGTCGGTCGACACGATCTGACATGAGAGTCGGCGACCGTCCCGGGCGGGACGAACCTGGGCGATCTGGGTGTCTCCGACACCCAGCACCAGGGTTTGATCGAGGGAGCCGAGGTCTACGAGATCGCCGATCCTCAGCGACAGGATGGCTGCGGGTGTCATCTCGATGGAACGGAAGGTGACGGTCGCTCGGACCCGTACTGTCTGGAGGACCACAACGAGCGCGGTCCGGGGCGAACCCGCCGACTGTTCCTGTGCCGTCGGGATCGGCTCGAAGGCCCGGAAGGCGGTGCCGAGGAGCGCATTGGCCATCCACATGTCGATGGTGTGGGTTGCGCCGCCGACATCCGCTTCGAGGTCGACCCGCAGAAAGGGGTCGCCCAAGGGCAGGAGATCGACGATGGAACCGTTGGTGGTCACCTCGGCGACGGTGGAATGCACGGCCAGCAGCTCCGACCACGCCCGATCGATACCGAGCGTGCAGTGCTCCATGAGCCGCGCCACGATCTGAATTTCGACGACCGAGGGTTCACCGGAACCTTCGTCGATAGCGCCGGGGCCGCCGAGCAGGAGATCGAGGACGATCATGGCGAACGGCATCGGCAACCGGAGAACGATCGGCGTCGGCAACGGGCGGAGTTCGAGCAGGACAATCATCGACCCGGTACTGCAGGCCGTCGCCAACTCATCCCCAGCCACCATCTCGAGGTCTCGCACAGCGAGTCGGAGCGGCGTGCCCAGTCGTGTCGTGAGCATCGGCGATAGCAGGTCACACATGACTTCGTGGACACCGCGCACGGTCTTCGTCTGTTCAATGCCCAGCGGAGGCGGCCGACGAAAGTCGACCGGTAGTGCATCCGTGTGCTCGATGGGGTCCCTCGTGGTCGCCGTCACACGTTGCCTGTCGGCCCTCGGCAAGTTGGCATGAGGACTTGAAGACAATTATCGGGATGATCCTTTTGGACTACTCCCGGGCCGCAGCCCTTACTGCATCACGAAGTCCGTGAAGTACACGTCGAGAACCTCGTCCTTGTAGACCACTTTGGCGGCTGCGGCGAGCTCCTCCTTGAGCTTTTTCCGATTTTCCGGCACGGAGAGCTCCTCCATCGGGCGACCCGCGATCTTCTCGATGAGGAGATCCTTGGCTTTCGAGATCGGGCCCTTCATGAACTCCGCAGCCACCACATCCTCGGAGAGTTGAAGCGCCATGCTGACCTTCAGGAAGTGGCCGTCAGCCAGGTTCACCGACAACGGATCCATGGTGGCGATTTCCCCGGCGGGAGGCTCTGGGACAGTCGTTGCGGTGGCACCCGCAGCTGGCGTGTCCGACGAACCGCCCATGAAGTAGCCGCCAGCGGCAAGGCCGACCGCCAACACCACGGCGGGGATCAGGTTGGACTTGCCACCCTTTTCCTTGTCGCCCTTGCCCTTCTTGCCCTTCTTTGAGGTCTTCGCCTCGTCAACGGCGTCATCGTCGCTCATGTTCAGGCTCCTGGAGTTTCGGCCGGCACAGGTGGTGTGGGTTGTCCCGCAGCCTCGTCGGCGATGGTGGTTGGATTTTCTGACAGCACAGCGATGTCGACGCGGCGGTTCTGGGCCCGCCCGCTGTCGGTGTCGTTGGGTGCGACGGGTCGCTGATCGGCGTACCCGGCGGCCTGCAATCGCGATTGGCCGAGGTTGTGCTGGGCCGCCAGGTACCGCAACACCGTCGAGGCTCGGGCCGTGCTCAGCTCCCAGTTGGATGGGAACTGCCCAGTGGAGATGGGTGAGTTGTCCGTGTGGCCTTCGATCGACAACTGGTTCGGCAGTGTCGCCAACGTGTTCGATATCTCGTCGAGGATGATCCGACCCTGCGGCTTGATCTCGGCCGACCCAGCGTCGAACAAGACCCCCTCGGCAACAATCGAGACCACGAGGCCGCGACCCTCCATCTTGAACTTCAGCGATCCGCCCAGTCCGGCCGCCGCGCTCGCCGCCTCGATCTGCTGCTTCGCTTGTTCGAGCTGCACCTTCTCGGTTGCCTGCGCCTGCTCACGTTGAGCCGCAATCTGCATGGTCTTGTCGATCTTGTTCTTGAAACCCACCGGATCCGGTTCGACGGGCTTGGCAACGCCCTCGAGCACGCCGGCGCCGCCGGCGCCACTGCCAGCCGACGTGGACAGTCCGAACTCATCGGCGAACCCGGTCGACACCGCTTTTGCTTTGCTCGTGTCGACCTGTCCGATCGCCCACAGCACGAGGAACATCGCCATGAGCAACGTCAACATGTCGGCGTAGGGGATGACCCACGCCTCATGGTTGACGTGTTCTTCGTGCTCCTCGTGGTGGCCCTTCTTACGCACTCTTGCGCTCCTCGTCGGCGCGGCGTTCCTTCGGCGGGAGCGTGGCTCGGAGCATGTCGTCGAGCATGCGCGGGTTGGCCCCGGACTGGATCGACAGCACACCCTCGATGATCAGACGTTTGTAGGCGACCTCTTTGGCCGACATGGCGGACAGCTTGTTCGACCACGGGAGAAACATGCCGTTGGCCATGAACACGCCCCAGAACGTTGCGACGAACGCCGCGCCGATGCCTTCGCCCAACTTGGAAGGATCATCGAGGTGCGACATGGTGGCAATGAGGCCGAACACGGCGCCGATGATTCCGAAGGTGGGGCTGAAGATACCGATGGCCATCATGAACTTGGCACCGATCTTGTGCCGTTCCTGCATGGCTTTGACCTCGGACTCCATCACTTCTGCAACGGCATCGGGGTCGCCGCCGTCGATGGCGAGCTGCAGTCCGCGCTTGAAGAACGGATCATCGATCTTGGCCAGGTCCTCCTCGAGCGCCAGCAGACCCTCACGTCGGGCGCGCTCAGCGAACTCGACAATCTGATCGATGGTGGCCGATGTGTCGGGCTGCTTGTTCCCCTTCATCGCTTTCATGATGTAGGTAAGCAGCTGCTTGGCATCCGACATGTTGTTCGACATCATCGCGGCACCGATCGACGCCACGATCACGATGAGGAAGGCGGCGGGCACGGTGAAGAGCGACGTCGGGTCGACGTGCTTCATGATGGCGCCGACGAAGACACCGAAGAAGACGAGGACCAAACCAATGAGGCTTGCTGGTTCCATGGATCAGTTCCTCACGGAATCAGCGTCGGAGGAGACGGCATCAGACGATGCCGCGTCACTGTGAGGACCGTCGCGATGATTGGCGCTGCCGATCGACTCGACGGTCGGGACGGGAGTGGCGACGTCGTTGTCCACCAGACGCAACGGGATGGTGCGGCCCGCTGGGTACTCCCCCGCCCCGCTGAATCCCTCTGCGGCGGCAAGGATCCGCGCCCGGAAGTCGACGATGAGGGCGATGACCTCTTCGGCGGGCTCGGCCACGATGTACTTCGTGCCGTCGATCAGGGTGAGGACCGTATCGGGTGTCGATTCGACCCGTTCGATGAGGTCGGCGTTCACGCCGAGCTCAGTTCCGTTCAATCGTCGCATCAGGATCATGGCGTCCATTCCGTTGGTCCGGCCGAGGTGACCCGGCGGTTCCCCAGGGCGAAGATCGGTCTCCGCCCTACCAGCATCCGTGCTGACACCAGGTGATCGGTTCGACGGCTCATATATCTGAGGGTTCGTCGGCCAAAATGGTTCGTACGGCCCAGCAGGTCGACGGGTTTTTCTGACGAACGCGGACCGCCGCACGCGACCGAGGTCGCGTGCGGCGGTTGCATCCATCAGCACGATGTCAGGAGAGTGGCTCGAAGCCCTCAGATCAGCGCTTCAGATTGACGACTTCCTGGAGCATCTCATCGGAGGTCGTGATCACCCGGGAGTTCGCTTGGAAGCCACGCTGGGCAATGATCAGGTTCGTGAATTCCTGGGCCAGGTCCACGTTCGACATCTCGAGCGCCCCACCCGCGATGAACCCGCGTCCGCCGGAACCCGCGACACCGGTCTGTGGAAGTCCGGAGTTCACTGTCGCTCGGTAGTTGGTCGAGCCACCGGCCTTCTCCATGCCCTCGGGGTTGGCGAAGTTGGTGATGGCGATCTGGCCGATCGGTCGGGTCCGCCCGTTCGTATACGAGCCCTCCAGGAGTCCGTCCTGGCTCACGCTGAACCCCTGGAGCGATCCTGCCGACTGGCCGTCCTGATCGAGCACCGCGATCGAGGTCAGCTTCCCGTACTGGCTCAGGTGATTGGGCTCGCTCGGCGTCCCCAGATTGATGCTGATTCCCTGGGTGGGGAAGCCGGGGAGCGTGCCAGCGGGAACTGTCAGCGTCGACGTGCTCGTGAGCTGGCCGGAACCGTTGAACGTGAGCGCTCCCCCGGTGACGGCCGAACCGGCGGCGGGCGGCGTGGGGATCAGCGCGCCAGCGCTGTTGACGTAGCGCGAGACCACACTCCACGCATCGGTTCCAGTCTTGGTGAACTCGAAACGCAGGTTCGAGGCCGCACCCTGGCCGTCGAAGACGTCGGCGGCCGACACCACGGTGGTGCCGATGGCCGCGTCGGACGGGAGGTTGCCGCCGAGGTTGATCTTGGCGGTACGGACCGGCGGGATGAGATCGCCGACCGGAACGACGATCGGGCCGACCGGGCCGGTGGTCGCAACGGCACTGCCGGTCGCGGGCCAGCCCTGCACCAGGCCGCCATCCTGGGTGACCAGTCGCCCGAGCGCATCCACTGAGAAGGAGCCGGCACGGGTATAGAGACGCTCACCGCCCTGGTCGATGCTGAAGAATCCGTCGCCCTGAATAGCGAAATCGGTGGAGCGGTTGGTGCGCTGAAGGGCGCCCTGGCTGAAGCTCGACGTGACCGCTGAGATCCGTGAACCAAGACCGATCTGGGTCGGGTTGGAGCCACCGCCGGAGGAACTGGCGGCACCGGCACCCCGGATGGTCTGGCTGAGGACCTCGCTGAACACGGTGTTCGAGCCCTTGAAACCGGTCGTGTTGATGTTGGCGATGTTGTTACCGACAACGTCCATCATGGTCTGGTGGTTCCGGAGCCCCGAGATGGCGGCAAACATGGAACGAAGCATTGTTGATTCTCCTGAGAGTGATCGACGTCCGTGTCGGGGTGAGTCCTGGGGTCGTGGGGGGTTCTGCGTGTGTGTTGCTGATAGTGGGTGTGCTGATAGTGGGTGTGCTGAAAAGGCTGGCGACGGTTGATCAGGTGAGCCGGATGTCCGTCACCTGATCGAGCGTGGTCTCGAGCGAGCCGACATTGAGCTTCACGCCGTCAGCGGTCGGTTGTGCGCTCGTCACCACTCCGGTTGCCGTCGTGCCGTCCGGCTTGGCGAAGGACACGGTGCGACCGAGCAGCCCTGCGGCCGACGTCAGGGTGGCGGTGCGGGAGCTTGCGGTGATCGCCTTGGTGATCTCCTCGAGCTTTTCTACCGTGCTGAATTGAGCGGATTGCGACAGGAACTGCTGCGGATCTGACGGTTTGAGCGGATCCTGATATTTCAGCTGTGCGACCAGGAGCTTGAGGAACGTGTCCTTGCCCAGACTGTCAGGGGCTGCGGTAGGCACTGGCGTAGTGGTCGCCGACTTGGCAGCGAATGAGTTGATGGCATCGGGCATCGGGCAGATCCTTTAGAGGTCGAGATCGAGTCGGTCGGTACCGGCGGGCACCACCGCGCGTTGGCGGGGAGCGGCACGATGCGAGGCGGTGGAAAGGGGTGACGTGCCGCCCACCATGGGTCGTGGCGGCGCCATCTCGTCATCGGTTCGTGCATCTCTCGCAGAATGGCCGGACTGGCCAGCATCACCCAGAGAGACCGACACCTGATCGAGTCGAAGTCCATCGGATTCCAACTCGGTGCGGAGCGCTGAGGTAGCAGTGCGCAGCGACTCGGCACCGACGGCCCGTTCAGCTGTGAGGTGAACCGATACGGATCCGTCGCCGCGTGTCCGTAGCTCGACGCGGACTCGGCCGAGGTCGCCAGGGGTGAGCCCGATCGACACCGAGCCGCCCTCGCCTCGGCGGATCATTCGCACTGCGCCACCGAGACGAGCGACGTTGGGATCGACATCGGGAGGTGCAATCACCGGACCGCTCGGAGTCACCGGAACGGGTGCCCCGGTCCGGTTGATCGGCAGCGCGAGCGGGGGCGCCGTGCTGGCAGGAGACGTCGGCGAGCTCGGTGTGGTGGTCGGTGTTGCGTTCGACGGAAGGGTCCCGACCGGGGTGCCCGCAGCGTTCGAGGGTCCCGAGGAGGGGTCATCGGGTCCGCTCGGTTGGAGCGATGTCCCGAGCAGCTCATCGAGCGAGGTTGTCTCGGTGACCCCCGCTGATGGGCTCGTCGAGGGCGAGCCGCCGAGCGGTGAACCGGATGGACCGACCGGAACCTGTGGAACCGAAGCTGTTGGCGGCGACAGCACTCCGACCGTGGCGGTCCCCGATTCAGGCTCGATCTGACCGGCTGGCATGGATGCCGCGATCGACGCGCCCGAATCCGCAGTGCTGGGATCGATCGGGGCTGAACCCGCTGATACGGAAAGGTCGGATGCTGCGGATCCCGCAACGGTCGTTGCTCCGTTGATCGACTGGTCCAACTTCGCATCGGCGATGGCAGGAGTTGGGACGCCAGGGGCGCTCGCAACGACGGGCGGCGCGGTGCTGGCGACCAGAGCTGCGGGCCCATCGCTCATGACCGGGGTTGGCGTGTCGTCCTCGCGGGCGTCTTCGGACACCTTGCGGGCGGGCGTCTGGTCCGCCGTCGGTGTCCTCGTGGTCGACGTGTCAGCCGGCGGCTGCTCGACCGCAGTCCGCTTGTCGCCAGCGAGCTTTCGCTCGACCGACGGCTTCTTCGCGGCCACCTTGTCGGCGGAGGCCCTGTGTGCTGCAACCGTCGTGTCTGCGGCATCAGCTTTGTCGGGGGCGGCAGCTCGTTCGCCATGAACCCCTCGTGTCGAGGGCCGCTCACGAGGTGACTGGTCCGCTTGCGATCTGTCGGACAGCGCGCCGTCTGCCACTGCCAGAAACGACCCGAACGCATCGGACGGTGAGCTGCCCGAGCGAGAACCGGATCGGCTCACTTTGTGGGCCGACGAATCGACCAGCTCGGCTCCCGAGAGCATGGGCCTGATCACGAGGACACCTGGGACATGGCGTTGTTGACCTTTCGGACGTAGTTCTGGGTTTCCACGAAGGGTGGGATGCCTCCGGCGCGTTCGACGGCTCTCGGGCCGGCGTTGTAGGCCGCCAGAGCAAGATCGATGCTGCCGAACCGGGCCAGCTGAGCTGACAGGTATCGACCGGCGCCGTCGATGGCCTGTGCGGGATCGAGCGGGTCGATCCCCATGCCAGCCGCAGTGGCGGGCATGAACTGCATCAGACCCTTCGCCCCAGCGCCGCTCGTGGCATTGGGATTGAATCCCGATTCGGTCTTGGCGACCGCGGCGAGCAGGCTCGGGCTGAGTCCGTACTTGGCGCCAGCACTCACGAACAGGTCTCGATACGGCACGTTGGCGCCGAGGGTGCCGCTGAACGATGCAGCGCCCTTCACAGACGCCGAACCGCTCGACGACGTCGGTCCCAACCCGGAGGTGAATCCCCCGAGCGCGTCGGACATGCCGCTCGAGCCGGCATCCGGAAGTACGCGACGGATTGTTGCGATGTCCTGGCGGAGAATGGGAGAGATCTTGACCACATCACCCGTATGGGGGGCCTGCATGATGCGGCCGTTCCCGGCATAGATGGCAATGTGATCGACCGTGGGAGTTCCGAACGCGATCAGGTCGCCGGGTTTCGCCTCGGCAAGGCTCGGTACCTCGGTTCCCATGCGGGCTTGGTCACGGCTGACCCGCGGCAATTCAATGCCCACGTCGCGGAAGGCCCGTTGGGTGAACCCCGAGCAATCGAGACCCTGAGCGGGATCGGTCCCACCCCACTTGTAGGGGACGCCGAGGTACTTCGATCCGGCGGTCAAAACGTCCGCACCTGTGACACCGCTACCCGACGTGGCTGAACTCGAACGGTCGCCCAGCAGCCCGGCCACACCGCCGGACCAGACGCCGTCGGAGGAAGTGCCTCCGCCCAGGGACAGCGATTCGAGCATGGACGAGAAGTCAGTGCCGCCGAGCTGCGCCGACGACGAGGTCGAAGAGGGTGTGGCGCTCGGTTCGAAACGCGCCTCGATACTTGCGATACGCGTCAGGGCAGCGGGAATGGGCGGAGCGAGACTCATCGGTCAAGGCTCCGTCGATAGTGGGTCTGCGCGATCTCATCGGTGGCGATCTGGGCCTGGTGCGTCGCGTCCAACGTCCAGGTGGCGTGATGACGTTCGTCGAGTCGTTCGAGGGCCCGAACCTTCTGCGCCGCGATCTCCCACTCCTCGCGTGCCGTCCGCAGCATGGCGAGCGCGTTCGCTTCGGCGGAACGCGCGGCCGTCACGGCGACGGCATGACGATGCAGTTGTTCGCGTTCGCCCTGGAACTCAGGACCGCGATGGCGAGCCGGTTCGGGGCGAGCGGCGCCGATGGCAGCGAGACGCGAATCCAGCTCGGCGGCGGCGCGGTCGACCTCGCTCTGGGAGTCCGTCAGGAACGCACGCGCCTGCTCTTCCTCCATGCGGCGGAATTTGAGGACTGAATTCAATCCGAAGCGGTACTTCTTCATATCAGCCAGCCACCGGAATCAGGTCGGGCAGGGGTCGTGTCGAGATGTCCAACGCGGCCGCGAGACGCGCCCAGTCGTCGCCCTCGAGCGACGGCTCCTCGACCGCCTGGCAGAAGCAGTCGTCGAGCGCGCCCTTGAGCACGATGGCCTGATCAACGAGCGGATTGGAACCCGGTCGGTAGGCGCCGATCTCGATGAGATCCTTACTGGATCGATACGCCGCCAGCAGTTCACGGACCCGGGTGGCGATCTGCTGTTGCTCCGGCGTCGTCACGGCGCGAGCCACACGGGACACGCTCTCGAGTACGTCCACGGTCGGGAAGTGGCCGGCGGTGGCGAGCTCCCGCGACAGGGTGACGTGTCCGTCGAGGATGGACCGGGCGGTGTCTCCGATCGGGTCGTTCATGTCGTCGCCCTCGACGAGCACGGTATAGATCCCGGTGATGCTGCCCCGCTCATCCGCGCCGGCACGTTCGAGGAGTCGCGGCATCATGGCGAACACCGACGGTGGGTAGCCGCGGGTCGCGGGAACCTCACCCGACGACAACCCGATCTCGCGTTGCGCCAT
>JBBRSC010000098.1:0-10901 GCA_038245795.1 Acidimicrobiales bacterium | reverse complement strand
TGGATCGGCCGTTGTTCGCCGAGACCCTCATGCTCCTTCGCTGCGTCCGCGACCACGACTTCGACACCCTGTCCCGACTGTGCGACGACGATTTCGGCATCGTTGATGTCGATCCCTCCGGCGCTCCGGTGCCCATCAGGACGCGGGTCGAGTGGGAAGCGTGGTTCCGGGGGCTCTTCGGGACGCTGTCAGAGATGCAGGCCCAGACCGACAGCGAGGTGCTCGGCTACGAGGCAGTCCAGAGCGACGACCTCGGGTACTCCGTGCTCGACTTTCGTCAAACTCTCAGTGTGAACGGGCTGGTCGCATCGTTCGAGTGCATTGCAACCATCGTCTTGAAACGGACGCCCGAGGGGTGGCGCGAGGCGCGTTGGCACGCCTCGGTCATCTCGTCCGATGTGCCGGACGGTCTCATGCCGACCAGTTCAGCGACAGAGACCAACGGCTAGCGACCCGATCGTCACACGGCCGCACTGATGAGCATCAGCGTGGCCACGAGCATCGTCACCAGGTCTTCAGCGGACAACGCCCTATATGCGACATGATGGTCAACGCCCCGAACACGAGGAGCGGAAGACATGGTCGACACATTGCTGCCTCGTCCCACCGGCATCGCCCATCTCCGTTATCTACGCCAGCTCTTGAGCGATCCGCACCTCGTGCTTGACGAGCTCCGCGACACGTTTGGTCCGATGTGTCGACTCGGGTTCGGGCCAGCGAGACTGGCGATCGTTGGGGACCCCAAGGCGTTGAGAGAGTTGTTCGCTACCTCGACCGATTCGTTCCGCTGGAATCACAAGTTCAACGTTCTGGGTTTCGTCGTGGGCGACAAGTCGTTGCTCGTCTCTGATGGAGCCGAGCATCGCCGCCGCCGATCTGCTGTCCAAACGGCATTCAGTCGACGCCGGCTCAACGGTTGGATCCCGATGATCATCGAGCAATCCGACATCGCGATCGATCGACTCCTGGAAACCTGTCATGAAGGCGACCTGATTGACCTTGCCCCGATCGTTCGGTCCCTGGTGCTGTCTGTCACGGTCCGAGCGTTCTTCGGAGACCGCTTTGCTACCAGAGCCGACGAGATCGGAACCTTGTTCGAACGTCCTCAGGCCTATCTCGAGTCGTCTGCGTGGCGTCAGTTCCCCCACCCGTTCCCGTTCACCGCCCGCTCCCGAGTGAACGCAGACCGGCGAACGCTCGACGCCATCATCACCGCTGAGATCGCAGATCTCCAAGGTGCGGACCCGGGCGATCCGCTCGACGTTCTCGACACCCTTGTGCGCGACGGCACGCTCAGCGACGCAGAGATCCGCGACCAGGTGGTCACACTGATCGGTGCGGGCTACAACACCACTGTTGCGTCGCTCACGTGGATGTTGTGGCGCTCAGTTCTGGAGCCCGGCATCTGGGACGCCCTTCGGGTTGAAGCCGATGACGTGCTCGGGCTCCCCTCGGCTGACACGACCGTGTCGAACGCAACGACGTTCCAACAGCTCGATCTTGCCCAGCGGGTGATGCGCGAGACGCTACGCCTCCACCCTGCTGGAGCCATCGCTCCCCGCGAGGCCGCGAGCGATATTCATCTCGGTGGCCATCTGATTCCCACGGGGACACTGATCTTGTGGTCGGCACATCTCGCAGGGCGTGATCCAGAGGCGTGGCCCGACCCATTGCGGTTTGATCCCGACCGTTTCCGCGACCCGACACCTGAGCAGTCTGCTGTGATCGACAGCGCGTGGGTCCCGTTCGGCCATGGGGCACGCAATTGCATCGGATTCGCGCTCGCGCAGATGGAACTCACTCTGATGATCTCGCGGATCGCGCAGCGCCTCGACGTCTCCACCACCGCCGACGCTCCACCAACACCGGTCGGAATGGTCGTCAACCGGCCCGCCGGGGGAGCCAGGCTGCGAGTCTCCGCCCGCCGGTCATAGGTGGTGGTCTGATCCGGTCGGAATGCTCGGTGGTTTCGCCGCGGGTTGAGGGCGATTTCCGAACGGAACCGTCGCGTTCTGGGCGCAGGACCGTCCTGCATCGATGTACGTTCGAGCTCTGTGACGAATTGCGGTGAACATGACATGTATTCGAACCCGAAGAACACGCCGTGAGTAGGCGCCGACTGAGGGTTGCGGTGACGGGTCCAACGGGAACATTCGGGTTCGGCCTCGTTCCGTTGCTCGAGGCCGACGACCGCATCGGACAAATCGTCGGCGTGGCCCGACGCGAGTTCGACCCGGCTGACTACGGCTGGTCAAAGATGACCTATCACCGAGGCGACGTCCGCGATCCTGCCGCCCTCGAGCAAGCCTTCCGCGGCGCTGATGTGGTTGTTCACCTCGCCTTTCTCATCACCGGGACGGCCTCGCGCGAGACCACGCGCAGCATCAACATCGACGGCACCCTCAACGCATTCCGGGCGGCCGCTGCCGCTGGTGCGGACCGGTTCGTCTACTCCTCCTCCGCTGCCGCCTATGGCTTCCATTCGGACAATCCGATCGGGATGGACGAGGACTGGCCGATCCGACCGGACTCGCGGTTCTTCTACGCAGAGGAGAAGGCCGAACTGGAGTTACTGCTGGCTGCGGAGGCCTCAGCCCATCCAGAGATCGCGCTCTACGTTCTGCGCCCACCGATTGTGCTGGGACCGCACGCGGCCGGGGCGAAAGACCTGGTGCCGAACGTGTTCAAGCCGCTCCTCCGCGGAGCGTTCGGAGCGGTCGACATATTTCCCATCGACCTGCCCGTTTTCGTTCCTGCCATCCCGATGCAGTTCATTCACGAAGACGACGTGGGCCAGGCGCTGGTGTTGTGCATCGTGGCAAACGGGCCGGCGGGGACCTACAACATCGCGGGCGACGGAATCGTCACTGCGCAGGACGTTGCGCGAGAACTCGGTGTGACCCCCCTGCCGTTCCCGGTGGGTATCACCCAGCGCGTCGCGCGCGTACTGGCGTCACTGCCAACCCCGACGTTCCTGCCACCGATCACCGAATGGTTCGAGGCGTTGAGTCACCCCAGCATCGTCGACACGACCCGGGCGAAACGCGATCTGGGATGGCAGCCGGAGTACTCCTCCCTCGAGGCTCTGCGCGCCACCCTCGACTGATTCCTCAACTCCGAGATCAGTGCATCGGATCGAGACGAACCGAATTCCGGTCTCAAGAGGCGGGCTCACTCACGGCTACAGGGTCCTTTGGCCCTTTCCGGCAACCTCAGGTGACCGCAGGATGGGTCCATGATCGACGACGACAGTGGCCGGTCCTGCGACGTTCGATCCGTCGATGCGGAATCGCCCGCCCGTCGCATCGATCTTGACGATGTCGCCAAGCGATACACCGTCGGCGGCGGGGTCGTCACGGCACTCGAAGGGATCAACTTCCACGCGGACGCATCGGAGTTCGTCGTCATCCTCGGACCGTCGGGCTGCGGGAAAACCACCTTGCTGAACCTCGTCGGCGCTCTCGACACGCCCAGTGAGGGGCATGTCCGAATCGCCGGGCAGGACATCACGACAGCGACACGGAAGGAACGGTTCGCCATCCGTCGGCACGCAGTGTCGTTCGTGTTCCAGAGTTTCAACCTCTTTCCCGGACTCACGGCCACGGAGAACGTCTCGTTCGGGGCCGAGGTCGCTGGACGAGACGATCCTTGGGGCATCGCCCACGAAATGCTGGGCAAGGTTGGGCTGAGAGATCGTGTCGACCACTTCCCCCATCAGCTGTCGGGCGGCGAACAACAACGAGTGGCCATTGCCCGCGCACTCGCGACCGGCAACCCGATCCTGCTGGCTGATGAGCCCACCGGCGAACTCGACTTCCATACGGGGGTGCAGATCCTCGAGCTGCTGTGGGATCACTCCCTGGCGGGCACGACCACGCTCGTCGTCACCCACAACCGGGAGATCTCCAGGGTGGCAGATCGGGTCATTGAGCTGTCGGGCGGCCGCATCGTGCGTGACGGTCCACCCTCTGCCGGTCGCACGACGATCGACAAGCTCCAGTGGTGAGGTCCGGACACGGGTCCGGTCGGCTGATGCTCCGATGGAGCTAGCGAGACCTCCGTCGACGTTGGGGACTGGTCGTGATCACGGCCGTCATCATTGCCATCGGTACTGGGACCTTCGCAGGCCTCGGCGGCACCACCGAGTGGCGGCTGCGCTCCAACGACGCCAGCTACGCGAAGCTGAACTACCACGACCTTCGAGTCCGGCTCCCTGACAGCACCGATGTCGCACAAGGTTCCTTGCTCTCCGCAGCGCACTCCATCACGAGTTCGAATCAGCTCACCGTCGCAGAGGAACGGCTCGTGATCTCCACTCAAGTCGATGCCTCCACGGCGGGACGCACTGTGCTCGTTCCCGGCGAGATCGTCGGCATGGCCGAGAAGGCCCGAGTCGACTCGCTTCACGTCGTCGCTGGACGGCTTCCAGTGGGCGGCAGCAACGAGGCGCTGCTCGACTCGAAGTTCGCCAAGATCCGCGAACTTCCCGAAACCGGGGAGCTCCTGATCGCAGGTGGTCGACGCGTCACCTACCACGGCATCGGCTACTCACCGTCGTACTTCCGGGTGGTCGGCGGAAGCCAGCAGCTCACCGGCGAGCTCGACTTCGCAGTGTTGTTCATGCCACTCGACACTGCGCAGCAACTCACCGGTCACACGGCCCGCGTCAATGACCTCGTGCTCCGGCTGGCGCCGGGAAGCGATTCGGGAACTGTCGCCACAGAACTCCGGGTGGCGCTGCGCGACGTCGGAGCGACCGTGGAGACCCGTGACGACGACCGGGTTCGCCGAACGCTGTACGCCGACGCTCGCAACGACGAGAAGATGTGGACCATTCTCTCACTGCTCATCCTGGCAGGGGCGAGCTTCGCGGCGTTCAACCTGATCAGCCGGATGGTCGAGTCGGAGCGTCACGAGATCGGTGTCGGGATGGCGATCGGAACGCCCCCGATTCGCCTCGGTCTTCGCCCCTTTCTGGTCGGGCTCCAGATCGCCGTGCTGGGCGTGGTCCTGGGGGTCGGCGTCGGGCTGATGGCGGGGAACGCCATGCGGCAGCTCCTCGTCGAGCAAATGCCGCTCCCCGTGTGGATCACGCCGTTCCCGGTCGGCCGATACTTCCAGGCGGCGATCGCCGGCATCGTCCTCCCGCTTCTCGCAACCATCATTCCCGTGAGGCGGGCGCTGCGCGTCGAGCCCGTCGAGGCACTCCGCTCACAGTCCCCCGGGTCTCGTGTCCATCTTGCGGCGCTGGCTCCGCTCGCCATGCGGCTGAGGTTCCCCGGTCACGTGGTGGCGATGATGCCCCTCCGAAACGTGCTGCGTGCTCCCCGACGCACACTGCTCACAGCGTTGGGCATCGCCGCGTCGATCGTCACTCTCGTGGCGGTCCTCGGCATGTTGGACTCGATCGTTCGCACATTCGAGCGGTCCGACGCGGAGGTCGGACGCTCCAGCCCCGATCGACTCCAGGTCGCCCTCGCAGGTTTCTTTCCGGCTGACGCGCCCCAGGTCACCGCAGTGGCCGACTCACCATCGGTGGGTCGAGCCGAGGCTGGACTCCGACTGGGGGCCACTATGCATCGAGGTTCAACTGAGGTCGAAACCGTGGTGGACCTGATCGACTTCTCGTCGGCCATGTGGACACCGAGCATCTCGGCCGGTGCCGCGCCGATCGATCGAACGGGACTGGTCATCTCGGAGAAGGCGGCGACCGACCTCGGCGTGAAGCCTGGCGACACCATCACCCTGAACCATCCCGTGCGCACCGGACTCACCTACCGCCTCATCGACACCGAGATGAAAATCGCGGGCGTGCACCCCAATCCACTCCGCTTCTTCTCCTACCTCGACACCAGCCAGGCCGATCTGTTCAACCTCGACGGGATCGTCGATACCGTCCTCGTTCAACCCGCACGCGGCAGTTCCGCCGACGATGTGAAGCGCGCGTTGTTCCAACAGCCCGGCGTCAGCTCGGTTCAAGCTGTCGGGGTGCTCGGCGAGACATTGCAGCAACGTATGGCCCCGATCACCGGGGTGTTGCGCGTGCTCGAAGGGTTCTCTCTGGTGCTGGCCTTGCTCATCGCCGTGAACTCGGCGACGCTCGCCGTCGAGGAACGTCGACGCGAACAGGCCACGATGTTCGCCTTCGGTCTGCCAGTTCGGACGGTACTCCGAACCATCGTCATCGAGTCAGCTCTGACGGCCATGCTGGGCACCACGATCGGGATTGCTCTGGGGATCGGGGCACTCCGATGGCTCTTGAGCATGCTCACCACCGACACGTTGCCGGAGGTGGGAATCGATCCGTGGCTCTCCCCCTGGAGCCTTGCGACGATCGTGATCCTCGGGATCGGTGTCGTCGCCGCGGCCCCGCTGTTCGCTTGGCGCCGGCTACGGAACACCGATATCCCCTCAACGCTCCGAGTCCTCGAGTGATCTGAGCATCACAACTGTCGGGTCGTCGGCTGAGCCCAAAGTTCGCGACCAGAGTCGGTGGTGCTGAGACGATACCGATCTGAACAGGGCTGACTCAGCGAACATGAACACAGGAACGACGGTCAATCTGAAAGGGTCGAAGGTCCCTACTCCGACGGTCAGGGCCGTGTGTATGTTTCGTTCAGCCCGGCATTCCGACCTGCCGTGCCTCACCACGCACACCGCGAGAGGTTCACAGATGGCCGAGTCAGTTTGTTCGAGAGTCACCCAACCGTGGATCGGGACCGGTCCCCACAGGGCTTGGGAATGACCACGCTCGACGACGCACTCGTCGCGACGGAGCGCGTCTCGCCACGGTCCGATGGATCCGGCGTCGATGGTGACCTCGCAGTCGTCACCCACGGGCTCACCAAGACCTACGGCGCCGTAAATGCCGTCATCGATGTCGACCTCTCGATCGAGCGTGGTGCGATCGTTGGGTTGCTGGGCCCGAACGGGTCCGGCAAGACCACACTCATCCGGATGCTGTCAACGCTGCTTCGACCGAGTTCGGGGCAGGCGCTGGTGGGTGGTTTCGACATCCGCCAACGCCCCGCAGACGTGCGTCGTTGCATCGGGTTGACCGGTCAGTTCGCCGCCGTCGACGAGTTCCTCACCGGACGCGAGAACATCCGCATGATGGGTCGCCTCGCAGGCATGTCTGCCTCTGCGGCGACGGATCGCGCCGATCAGCTCCTCACGTCGTTTGGACTCCAGGACGCAGGGGATCGGCACCTGTCGACGTACTCCGGCGGCATGCGTCGGCGCCTCGACCTTGCCCTGAGCCTCACAGGCCATCCCGATATCGTCTTTCTCGACGAACCGACCACCGGGCTCGACCCGCGCAGCAGGTTTGCAATGTGGGAGGTGATCGAGGCGCTCGTGGCAGCAGGCACCACCGTCATGTTGTGTACCCAGTACCTCGAGGAAGCCGATCGCCTCGCCGAGCGCGTCGTGATCCTCGACGCTGGACGAGTCGTCGCCGAGGGGCCGCCGGCGGACCTCCGCCGACAGGTGGGAGGCATCGTCGTCGAACTCGACCTCTGGGATGCCGCTCAACGTGACCGAGCCAGCTTGGTGCTGGCCGTCACCGCGACCAGTCCGATCACCGGCGAGGAGGGGGATTCCCACCTCCGCATTCCAGTCGTCGATGCCGAGCAACTGCCCGAGGTCGTCCGCCTCCTCGACGGCGCAGCCATCCGGTTCCACGGTCTCGCACTGCGCGAGCCGACGCTCGACGACGTGTTCCTCGCGCTCACTGGACACGCCACCCAGAAAGCCGACGAAGACGAGGACGCACCATGACACTCCTGCCCACGATTCCGGCCAACGTCGCTGCCGATCAACATGAGCAGTTGCACCCATCGGTTGTCACCGAGGTCCTGCAACTCACAGGGCGCAACCTGCGCAAGATCACCCGGGAGCCGACCCTCGTGTTCTTCTCGCTCGCGATGCCGATCATCATGCTCACCCTGTTCGGCCAGGTGTTCAAGTCGATTGCGCAGACACCGAACTTTCCGAAAGGCGTGTCCTACATCGACTACTTGTTGCCCGCGATCCTGTGCACGACCCTCGTACAGAGCGCCACCACCTCAAGCACCGCCATCGCCACCGACCTCGACAGCGGAATGATCGATCGCTTCCGGTCGATGCCGATCCATGCGTGGACCGTTCTACTCGCACGCAACCTCAGCGACGTCGCTCGCGGTATGACTCAGACCCTGGTCATGCTCGCGCTCGGACTGGCCGTGTTCGGCTTCCGGTTCCACGGCAGCCTCGTCGAAGCCGTCGCCACCGTGTTCGTAGCGCTACCGCTGAGCTTCGCCATGAACTGGCTGTTCATCTGGATCGGGGTGCTCGTCAAGAAGCCCGAGACGACCCAGATCGCCGGGATGCTCGTCACCTTTCCCTTGATGTTCGCGTCCAGCGCCTACGTGCCGATCGCGTCGCTTCCCGGATGGCTACAAGCGCTCGCCAAAGTGAACCCACTGTCGTACACCGTGGACGCCGCAAGAGGTTTCGCTCTTGGCAATCCATCCGCCGGCGCGCTGGGCAAGTCGGTGCTCATCGCAGGGGTGCTCGCTGGTGTCTCGATTGTCGGCGCCACCGCTAGCTATCGACGCATAGATCACTGAAGCACGTTCGTACACGGCGTCACCCGCGACGATCACCTCACCTCGCTCACACCCCCTGAGTCATCGGAGCCGGCGCGGACGCAAGGCGTATGCGACAAGACCGAAGACGATCGGCAGCCAGTGGCTCACAATCCTCCAGCCGAGTACCGCCACCGTCGCTGTCGCTGCTGGTACACCCTGGGAGACGAGGGCAGCGGCCATGGTGGTCTCGACGACCCCGACTCCGCCGGGCGTGAGCGGAATGGCTGCGGCCATCTGTCCGACGACATAGGCGAGGGGCAACCCTCCGACCGGGTCGCCACGACCGACCGTCACCGCAATCACGGCAAAGGCAACGAAGTCGAACAACCAGCTGGCGGTCGCCCACACAGTTGCCCATCGCATCGCTGACCGGTTCGCCGCCAGGCTCAGGAATCCCGCCGCGCCACGTCGGGCGGACTCGCCGAGAATGTCGGGATTGATCCAACGGCGGAGCGGGCCGCGGGCAACGATGTTGGCAGTTCGTTCAACGAGGGTTCCGATGCGGGTCGGGTCGTTCAGCACGGCGCGAGCGGCGAACCCGGCCGCGAGAACGACAACGGCCAACACCAGCACCCCCGCCGCGAACCTGTCGCCGGTTCTGAGCACCAAGCTCGCGACAGCTGCGACAATGAGTGCTGCTGCGAGGACCATCGATGCCAACAATCCGCTTCCTCCGAGCGCCACAACTGACAGTTCTGGCTCGGTGCCTGTCGATTCAAACATGTGCGTGGTGAAGGGCAATGCGGCAGTGGTTCCTCCGGGAAGGACCTTGCCCAGCGCTGCGCCATACAGGGTGATGAGGTACACCGACACGCGGTCGCATCGGGCACCGACGCCGACGAGCGCCGCGCGTTCAAGTTCCGCATAGGAGGTCAGGCTCGCGGTCTCGGCAACGATCGCAACTGGGACGACCCACCAGGAGCCACCGCGAAGCGTCCGTTCGATCGCCTGCAAGCCGGCCACACGAGGCAGGAGCCAATAGAGCGCCGCAGCGACCAGGATGATCTCGACGAGAGCCCAGAGTCGTCGGCTCGGTCGACGACCGGGGACCGCCGGTGAGGTCACGACATGCTGTCCGATGATGTTCGGGGGCGTTGACCTCGTCTGGTGCCGCGACGTCGTCGGCTTCGTTCATGAGGAGGTCGAGACGGCACGAGCCGAACCGGCTGATGACCTGCCAGGTGCGAAACCCGGCGGACGACCCGGCGGTGGTGGCGTTCGTCGTGGGTCGGCCGAGGTCGGTGTGAGTGGCGTTCAGCGCTGTAGAAACGGATTTTCGCGAACTCGATGATCACGAGATAGCAACCGGTCATCCCGATGAGAATCAGGAAGAACCGAATGGGGAGGGCCGTGAAACCCAGCAGTGTCGCGAGCGGGGTGAACGGAAGGATCGCACCGACGGTTGCACATGCGATCGGTGTGATCAGCATCGGCACGCTGGGTCGGCTCCGGAAGAACGGGATCCTCCTGGTTCGGATCAGGAAGATGACGAGCGTCTGCGTGGCAAGGGACTCGACGAACCATCCCGTACGGAACTCATCGTGGCTCGCGTGCAGAAGTCCGATGAGCACGAAGAAGGTCGCAAAGTCGAACAGCGAGCTCACGGGACCGAAGACCATCATGAATCGACGCACGAACGCGATGTCCCACGCAGCCGGGCGGGCGAGCACCTCCTCATCGACGTGGTCGGTGGGGATGGCGAGCTGGCCAACGTCGTACAGCAGGTTGTTCAGCAGGATCTGCGATGGCAGCATCGGCAGAAACGTCAGGAAGATCGATGCCCCCGCGGCACTGAACATGTTGCCGAAGTTCGACGAGGTGGCCATGAGAACGTATTTGAGGGTGTTGGCGAAGATCCGTCGACCTTCCACGACTCCGTCTGCGAGGACGCCGAGGTCGTTGTCCAGCAGGACGATGTCGGCCGCGTCCTTGGCGACGTCGGTCGCCGACTCGACGGAGATGCCGACGTCCGCTGCGTGGAGCGCGACGGCGTCGTTGACGCCGTCGCCGAGAAACCCGACATCCGCGCCGCTGCGGCGGGCGACCTTGATGATGCGCGACTTCTGATCCGGACTGACGCGAGCGAAAACAGTGGTCGCGGGTATGGCCGCTTCGAGTTGGTCATCGGTGAGGGCCTCGAGTTCGGTGCCGGTCAAGGTCTCGTGGAGATCCATCCCGATCTCGCGGCACACGGTGGCGGCGACGGTGCCGTTGTCGCCAGTGATGATCTTGACGTCGACCCCGAGGGAGCGGAGACGGGCGATCGATGCG
>JBBRSC010000097.1:0-10968 GCA_038245795.1 Acidimicrobiales bacterium | reverse complement strand
TCACTCGGTTGCGTTGCTGGGCCAGGCTGGGTCACGGAGCGTGCTGATAGCTCGGAGTGATCGCACCGAATTGGCTGGTGACGCCGGAACCCAGCCCAACGGGTTGGGCGTCGAGCCCGGACCGATAGCGGAGTTCAGCGGTGATGAAGTGTCGAACGGTGGGCCACACCTGGGGGCCTTCGTAGTTCGGCGGAGCGCAACCATCTCGTGCGAGGTTGATGACGAAGTCCGGCAGGGAGAGCCCGTAGGTATATGCCAGACCGGTGAGTCCGCCTTCGGGGCGGGCGATTTCGCAGATATCGGTCATGGCGTTGTTGTGGCCAGAATTGGGAATGATCACGAGCTTCTTCTCGCCAGCCGAGTAGTTGTAGGCGCTGACGACACCACTCAATTGGGCCACATTGTCATTGGCGCCGGTGATCCACATCACGGATTTGGTCGGGTCGGCGAGGACCGCCGGAATGGTGGGATTCGGATTGAAGAGCGTTGGAGTGGTCGTCACTCCCGCTGACATGGCGATCCATGACTGCACGTCGGTGCGTGAGCCGGCCAGCCTGATCGAGGTCCCACCGCCAGCGGAGTGGCCAATGGGAAAGAGGCGGGTGGTGTCGATCTTTCCGCTCAGGGGACCGGCCCCCGTGTTCAATGCAATTGTTGCGTCGACGGCGAGTTGCGCCACCGCGTCATCGCTCCGAGAGGGAGCTGGTGGGGTACCACCGAGCGATTGGATGCCACGCTCGAAGTAGTCCGGCGAGATGACCACGAATCCCCAGCTGGCCAGGTGGGTGGTGAGAAAGGTCGATTGCAGGCGATACGAGGTGGCGCCGTGGCTGAACAGCACCAGCGGGAACGGTCCGCCAGTCGCAACGCCGAGGCCGCGAACCGCGTAGGTCGCGAACGGCGGGTTGACCGTCGGAGGTAGCGCATCGAGCAGGATCTGCGGGAGGAAGTCGCGGATGAAATACGTCTCGGTGGGCTGGCCGACCGCCGCGCCCGCCGGTGACGGGTACCAGACTTCGGCTTTGCGGCCCGGTTCGATCTCGACGGTGATCACTCCCACGTCGTAGGGGCCCTTGTCGGTATAGGCAGCACTGTTTGCCTGGGGTGCCGTGTCAGGATTCAACCCAGTGGTGTTGAGGGGTGGGAACGGCGGAGCCATGGTGGTGCATGCCAGCGCGGTGACCACCAAGGCCACGATCGCCGCGGAACGACTCGCTCGCCGCCGAACGCGGCCCCTGAGCACTCGTTGTGATCCCGTCGTCGTCCCCATGTGAATTCCTCCGCTCGCCCGGTCAGTCGACCGACTGTCAGTTTGCCACCCCCGAAAGGGATCTGCATGTCCACGGTCTCTACGATGGGGAGGTGAGCGATGCACGTGTGATCTCGGTGACCCCAGTCTCGCCTGCAGACCGTGCCGGTGTGATGCCCGGCGATCTCGTGATGGCCATCAACGGCCAGCCCGTGCGTGACGTCATTCAGTACCGGGTCCTCAGCGATGAGCCCGAGGTTCACCTGAGTCTCCTCCGTGGCGCGGAGACCGTCGTGGTGGAGGTGACGAAGTCGATCGGGCAGCCGTTGGGGATTGAGGTCGGGAGCGCCGTCTTCGACGAGGTCCGGACGTGCGACAACCATTGCGAGTTCTGCTTCATCCACCAGTTACCCCCGGGGATGCGGACCAGCCTCTCGCTGAAGGACGATGACTATCGCCTGTCCTTTCTCTACGGAAACTTCACCACGCTGACACGGTTCACCGAACACGATCTCGAGCGGGTGATCACCGAAGGGCTGTCGCCGCTGTTCGTGTCGATCCACTCGACCGACCGCGATCTCCGCTCAGACATGTTACGGAACCGACGCGGTGGAATGAGCCTTCGCTGGTTGCGGGCTCTGCTCGATTACGGCGTCGAGATCCACGGCCAAGTCGTGGTCTGTCCGGGACTGAACGATGCCGAGCATCTGGAACGCACGCTGATCGGTGTGCTCGACGAATATCCCGAACTTGCAGATGTGGCGGTGGTGCCCCTTGGGCTCAGCCGGTACAACAGCGAACCGCGCATGCGAGCGCATACTCTCGAGGAAGCCCGCGCAGTGGTCGACATCGTCGAACGTTGGCAACCGATCTTCACTGAGGTGCTCGGCCATCCGATGGTCTTTGCCGCGGATGAGTACTACCTGCTCGCGGACCGGCCCTTCCCCCCGGCCGAGGTCTACGGCGAGTTCGGGATGCACGAGGACGGCATCGGCATGGGGCGGGCGTTCGAAGCCGAGTTCACCGGCCACACCGACGGCGACGCCATCGGGGTCCAGCCGGGGTTTTTCGCATGGGTCGATGGCGCACCAGCGGAGGGCTACCGGGCCCCCCGCGGCGAGCCGACCATCACGCTGCCGCCGATTGACATGCTCTCGACGCCGGTGAGCATCGGGCGGAGGCCCGTCTCGGCTCCTACGCCAGATCGTCCGATCGGTGTGCTGACGGGGACCCTTGGTGCCAAGGTCATCGGCCCTTTCGTGGAGAGTCTCGGCCGAGATGATGTGCGGGTCATCCCGGTCGCCAATGACTTTTTCGGAGGCAACATTGGGGTCACCGGGCTGATGGTTGGTGAGGACCTTGTCAGGGTGCTCTCGCTTGAACCGCTCGGAGACCGGTATCTTCTTCCTGACGTCTGCTTGTCCGGTGGGCGTTTCCTCGATGGGATGACCCCCGATCAGCTTCCACGTGCGGTCGAGATCATTCCCACCGACGGTGTCGCGCTTCGCGACGCCCTGACACGCTGACTCGAGTCCCATGAATTCCCCGCTTGCCGATACTGCCGATTCCGGCCACGACGACGACATCGAGTCGCGTCCCGAGGGCTCGATGTCTGACGGCTCAGTTCCTGAGGACCAGCCGGCGCCACGGGCCGTCGTGGTCCCGGTGGCACTGCCCATGGTGGCCATCGTCGGGCGTCCCAACGTCGGGAAGTCGACGCTCGTGAACCGCATCGTCGGTCGTCGCGAAGCAATCGTCGAGGAGAAGCCGGGCGTTACCCGCGACCGCAAGAACATCGACACCGATTGGCAGGGTCGCGATTTCATTGTCGTCGACACCGGCGGGTGGATGCTCGGTGGTTCAGACCTCGACCAGAAAGTCTCGAAGCAGGCTGAGGCCGCACTGGACGAGGCGAGCGTGATTCTGTTTGTCGTCGATGCGACCGTCGGGATCACGACCGACGATGCCGCCGTGGCTGATCTGTTGCGTCGGAAGACCACCCCGGTGTTGCTGATCGCCAACAAGGTCGACGACACCCGACACGAAGCGGCCATCTGGGATCTCATGGCGTTGGGTCTCGGCGAGCCGATTCCGATCTCGGCGTTGCACGGTCGTGGGACGGGAGACCTGCTCGATCTGGTGGTGTCCCACTTTCCACCCGAGGTCGAACACGACGAGCCGGACGTTGCACGAGATGCCAACGGTCGTGCATTGTTCTCCGTAGCGCTCGTCGGTCGACCAAACGTCGGCAAGTCGACACTGTTCAACAACCTCATCGGCGAGGATCGCGCGGTCGTCCATGACATGGCTGGCACGACCCGCGATGCCATCGACACCGTGGTTGACACCGACTACGGACCGGTTCGATTCATCGACACCGCCGGTATGCGCCGGAAGTCCCGTATCGACGAGGGGACCGAATACTTCTCGATGGTTCGGGCGCTCCAAGCAGTCGACCGCGCCGATACCGCCGTGCTGGTCATCGATGCCACCGAGGGCATCACCCACCAGGACCAGCGCCTGGCAGAACGTATCGACGCGGCTGGCTGCCCCGTCGTGGTGTTGCTCAACAAGTGGGAACTGCTCGACGCGGAGGCACGGGCTGACGTCCTCTATCAGATGGGCCAGAAGCTCTACTTCCTGGGTGACTCTGCGGTGTTCAAGGTGTCAGCGCTGACCGGCAAGGGTGTGCACAAATTGTTGCCAGCGCTCGAAGGTGCCGTGGAGCAGTACCACCGTCGGGTTCCAACTCGGAAGGTGAACGAGGTGATCCGGTCCGCCCAACAGGCTCAGCCCGGACCGCACGGTGTTCGGGTCCTCTACGCGACCCAAGGCGCAACCGATCCGCCGACGTTCACCCTGTTCACCAACAAGGATGTGCCGCCGCACTACATGCGATACCTCGAGCGGAAGCTCCGCGAGGAGTTCGACCTGGGCGCGACGCCGATCAAGATGCGGGTCCGCCGACGCACGGAGTAGTTCGTTCCACGAGCTGACATTTCGAGGCATTCTCGCCCGTTGCGCAGGGGATCCTGGCCCACGGCGGGGGCTTCGTCGCTATCGTTGCACTGTGGATATTCTGCTGATCGGGATCGCCGTCGTGGCGGCACTGGCAGGGGCCCTGTGGGGTCGGAGCGCGTTGTTGCGATTGCGATTCCTGCGCCGCATCGACCGTCAGTTGGTGGAACCGGAAGTCCGGATGTTGGCAGCGGGAGCGTTGGCACGCGACGTCCACGCGGCTGGCCTGTACGCGGTGATCGGAATCGTGGCGGCTGCTGCGGCGGCTTGGAAACCCGAACACGCCGAGGTGTTCCTGGCGCTCGTTGCGCTTCCTGCTGCCGCGACGATCTGGATGTCCCGCTACGCCCGTCGAGATGCCCGCCTGTCCAACGTCCGGCTGGAGCTGGAGCAACGAGCGCAGGCCGTGCTCGCCCAGGAGGATTCGGCGCCCCGCCGTTGGGCTGAGCGTCTCGCTCCGTCGGTGCTTCCCGATGCCGACGGCTACGAGATCGCCACTGCGCATCAGGCTGGCGACGGGCTCATGTCGGGCGACCTGATGGACATCTTCCATCTCCCGTCTGGTCGTCTGGGCTGCGTGGTCGGCGATGTGAGCGGCCACGACGTGGAAGCGTCGATCACGGCCCTGCAGACCAAGTTTCTGCTGCGTTCCTATCTGCGGCGGTTCCGTGATCCTGGTCAGGCCCTCGAGGAGCTGAACGCCCAACTGATCGACCTGGAGCGGCCCGAGGAGTTCATCTCGTTGTTCGTTGCCATCTTCGATTCGGCGGCGGGGACGTTGCGCTATGCGTCCGCCGGTCATCCGCCCGGTTGGTGGTGTTCGGATCGAAGCCCGTCAGCGTTGCGGGCAACGGGGCCGTTGCTGATGATGGACCCGAGCTCGACCTATCTATCGGCGGAGCGCCCCTTCGGTGTTGGTGATGTCCTCCTGGTATCGACCGATGGCCTGGCAGAAGCACGGTCGGGTGACCACTTCTTCGGTGAGGAACGGGTGGCGGGGCTCTTGCGACGAGACGCCGACGTGGCGCCGCAGGTGCTGTGCAAAACGATGATTGACGCGGCCGTGGATTTCGCGGACGGCCCGTTGATCGATGACGTGTCGATTCTGGCGGTTCGTAGGATCGCACCGGCGGCCGTGCCACACTGACACGTGGACACCGAAGCAGACATGAGTGGCTCCGAGCTGGATGACACCGCCAAACGGTTGGCGATGGCGATCGAGCGGGCCGGACGAGGCAATCTCCACAAGGAAGCCGCCAAGCTCGAGGCGCAGGGCAAGCTCTTTGTTCGGGATCGGATCGACTTGCTCTGCGATCCCGGTTCGTTCATCGAGGACGGTCGACTGGCCAACACTTCGGCGATCGATCTACCGGCCGACGGAGTCGTCACTGGGATGGGTGAGATCGATGGTCGCCCGGTCATGGTGATGGCGAACGATCCAACGGTGAAAGCCGGTTCGTGGGGGGCGCGGACGGTGGAGAAAATCGTGCGCCTCACTGATATTGCGTTGCGTGATTCGCTCCCGGTGGTGTGGTTGGTGGACAGCGCTGGTGCCCGGATCACCGACCAGGTGGAGTTGTTTCCGGGTCGCCGTGGAGCAGGGCGCATTTTCTACAACCAGGTGCGCCTGTCGGGGAAGGTCCCCCAGGTGTGTTGCTTGTTCGGACCGTCGGCTGCCGGCGGTGCGTACATTCCGGCGTTCTGCGACATCGTGATCATGGTCGAGGGCAATGCATCGATGTATCTCGGTTCGCCGCGTATGGCGGAGATGGTGATCGGCGAGATCGCCACGCTCGAGGAGACGGGTGGTGCCCGGATGCATGCCACGGTGTCGGGCTGCGGGGACAATCTGGCAGTCGACGATGCGGACGCCATTGACCAAGCGCGGGCGTACCTGACGTACTTCCCGACGCGCTGGACCGAACAGCCGCCCACGTATGAGCCGGTGGCTCCGGTGCGGGCCCTCACTGCAGACGTTGTCCCTGCCAGCGACGCTCAGGGTTACGACATGCACGATCTGATCGATTGCCTGATCGACGCCGAGAGTTTCTTCGAGGTGAAGCCGCTGTTCGCGCCGGAGATGATCGTTGGGTTCGGGTTGATGGACGGCGCGCCAGTGGGGTTCGTCGCCAACAACCCAGCCGTCAAGGGCGGGGTGCTCTTCACCGATACCGCGGACAAGGCAGCGCGATTCATCTGGTGTTGTGATGCCTTCAACATTCCGTTGGTCTTCCTGGCCGACGTGCCGGGATTCATGATCGGCAAACACGTCGAGCGCGAGGGCATCATTCGTCACGGGGCGAAAATGATCACGGCCGTGTCCGAGGCCACCGTCCCGAAGATCTCGGTGATCGTCCGCAAGGCGTACGGGGCTGGGCTCTACGCCATGTCGGGGCCGGCGTTCGAGCCGGAAGCGACGATTGCGATGCCGACTGCGAAGATCGCGGTGATGGGCCCCGAGGCGGCGGTGAACGCGGTGTTCGCCAACAAGATCGCTGCTATCGAGGACGACGCTGAGCGCCAGGCCTTTGTTGCAGAGCAACGCCGGATCTACGAAGAGGATGTCGATCTGCTGCGATTGGCGTCGGAATTGGTGGTCGATGCGATCATCGACTGGGGCGACCTCCGATCTGAGATCCTGCGCCGCCTCACCCGCGCCGCAGGGAAGACCCGCCACTTCTCTGATCGGCGCCACGGCGTCCCGCCGGTCTGAGCGGGGTCCCGCCGGTCTGAGCGGTCCTGCGCGGCGGTGGCGCGTCTCCTTAGAGGACGATGTTGACGGGGACGTCGCTGCCGCCAATGGAGAGTTCGCCGAACTGTGCGATGCCCCAGACTCGGATGGTGCCATCGACCGATCGTCCGAGTGCGAACGATGTTCCGACCGAGATCTCCGCGAACGATGAGCCGCTGACTGTGACGGGCGAGAGGCTGTTCACGAAGGTGCCCGCCCCGAGCTGGCCGTAGTAGTTGTTGCCGACGCATTGGGCGGTTCCGTTGGTCATCGTGACGCAGGTGAACCCGTCGCCTGTGCTGACAGAGGCCGCGGTGCCGACCAGTCCGCCGATCGCGGTGGCTCGACCCCGATCAAGGGCGGTGCTGTCGCCGAGCTGGCCAGAGCTGTTCGCTCCCCAGCATTTCGTTCCTGTGGACGTGACCGCGCAGGCCGCCTTCTGGCCCACTGCGATGGCGGTTGCACCGACCAGTGCGAGGCCCGACACGGTGTCTTGAACGTCGACCGGTGATGGAGCGTTGACGACGGTGTTATTGCCGATCTGGCCGTTGCTGTTCGATCCCCAACACGACACACCACCCGAAGCGAGCAGTGCGCAGGATGTGTCCCCGCCGACGGCGAGGCTGGTTGCAGTGGTGATCCCGGCGACCGCGACGGCGACGTTGGAGCCAGTCGTTGATCCGTTGCCGAGTTGGCCGGACGAGTTGAGTCCCCAGCAGTTCACGGTGCCGCCGGCGATCAAGGCGCACGAGTGCGAATTCCCTGCGCCAATCGTTACGGCCCCGGAGACTCCGGTGACGGTCACGGGACTGTTGGACGATGCGTTGGTGCCGTTGCCGAGTTGGCCGGACCCGTTGCTGCCCCAGCACCGGACCGTGGCGTCGGCGAGGGCTGCGCAACTGTGGCTGCCTCCGGCTGCAACGGAGATTGCGTTGACTCCCGCGACGGCAGTCGCGGCGAGTGAGTCATTGTCGGTTCCGTTGCCGAGCTGGCCAGAGATTCCCGCACCCCAACACCGAACAGCACCGCCCGTGGAGTCGATGCTGCATCCGTGGAAGTTGCCGGCCGAAACCTGGGCCGATGCTGGCAACGAGGTGGCGCGAGGTGATGAGGGGGTATCGATGGGGGACTGGGCGAGTTGGCCGATCCAATTCGATCCCCAACAGGACACGGTGCCAGCGATGAGGAGGGCGCAGGTGTGCTCGAGCCCGGAGGTCAACGAGGCAACCCCAGTTGCGGAACTGGTGACCGGCATGTTTGACCAGGTTCTGGTGCCGTTGCCGAGTTGGCCCATTGTGTTGGCGCCCCAGCACTTGACGGTGGTGTCGGACAGCGCGGCGCAGGTGTGGCGCCTCGACACCGACACGTTCGAGGCGTTGACGATCCCGGTGACGGCCACGGGGTTGTTGGACGATGCGTACGTACCGTTGCCGAGTTGGCCGGATGCGTTCGAACCCGAACATCGGATGGTGCCGTCGGACAGGACTGCACAGGTCGAGCCGGAACCCGCCGATGCGTTGACGACGGTGGTGAAGGCTCCGAACGACACCGGTATGAGCTGATTGGTTGCGAGGCCGTTGCCGAGTTGGCCAAGTGTTCCGGAACCCCAGCAGCGGAGGCCGCCTGATGCGATGGCGCACGTGTGTTTGGCGCCCGCAACTACGGAGGTCGCGCCGGAGAGTCCGGAGACCAGTGCGGGTGTTGACCTGGACGCCGTGAGGCCGTCGCCGAGTTGTCCGTTGGTATTGCCGCCCCAACAGGAGACGGTTCCGTCACCGAGGAGGGCGCACGAGTGAGCGCTCCCCGTCGCGACGGACGTTGCAGTGGTGATGCCCGGGACCTCGATCGGCGTTGACGACACAGCTGGGCTGGCGGCTCCCAGTTGGCCCACGTTGTTGTTGCCCCAACACGAGACCCGCCCGTTGGTTCTCGCGACGCAGGTGTGGTCGCCGTAGGAGGAGATCGCCGAAGCGTCGTTGACGGCGGCGTTGACGGGGAGAGCGGAGAATTGGCCCTGACCGGCAGTGGACCCGTTGCCGAGTTCGCCGACCAGGTTCGAACCCCAGCAATTCACCCGTCGATCAGCGCGGACCGCGCACGCATGGGCGTCGCCGCCGCCGAGCGCGACAGTTCGAAGGATCGTGGTGGGAGGGGCCGTCGGTGGAGTCGTCGTCGAGGAGGTAGCGGCGGGGGCCTTCGTCGTTGTGGTTCGAGCGTTCAACAAAGCGACCACGATCTGTGCGACCTGCGTCTTCGTTGCCTTCCGAACCCATCGACCCTTCTCGCACTTGAGGACGAAGGTGCCGTCATCGCCCCAATCGGCGGTTCGGCATGTGCCCCCCGCACGGACACCGGTGACGCATCCGGTGGCCGTCATTGCGATAAGAACGAACAACACCAAAATGCGATGAAATGAATTCATAGCCCCCTATGGGTACCGAACCGAGAGGCCGGGGGCAAGCTCAGTTCGTGCAGACCGTGAGCAGCGGGTCAGACTGACGCCGTGCCGTGGTGTGAGCCTTGCGCTCGTTTCTACAATCCAAACACCCTCGATGACCACGGCGACTGCCCCGAGGGTCACCATGTCGCGGACACCGAACCCGAGTCCGCGAAACCCAAGATCCCTTGGCACTTCTGGGTGTTGATCATTGCGCTGACGATCTACTTGGGCTGGCGACTGGTGCAGGGCATCGGTTGGCTGATCCAGCACGTGTGACGGCTAGAGTCGGCCGCTCACGGGCTGTAGCGCAGTTTGGTTAGCGCGCTTGACTGGGGGTCAAGAGGTCGGAGGTTCGAATCCTCTCAGCCCGACCAATAAAACAAGGGTTTTGGAGCAATCCGATATCACCGCACAGGTCAATGTATGCAAAATGTATGCAGCGTCTGTCGCGATCGCTATCATTTCGGCCATGTCCTGGGTCACGACCGGAGAGCCGACAGTCCAACGCCAACGCGACCGCTGGGTGGTCCGTGTCAGTGGCTACGACTCCTCGACCGGCAAACGACGAGTTCGCCAGCTGGGCACCCACGCCACCAAACGAGAAGCACTCGCTCAGCAACGCTCAGTTGCCGAAGGGCGGGTCGGGAGCGACGACGAAACGCTCGGCGGATACCTCAGCGAGGTGTGGCTGCCGTCGAAGGAGTCCGCCGTCGAGATCTCGACCTACGAGCAATACCGTTGGGCGACCGACCACCACATCGTCCCGCTCCTCGGCGCGGTTCGCTTGCGAGACCTCACACCCGAACTGCTCGATGGCTGGGTCCGGTCGCTCGTTGTCGTTCCTGATGGCGGGAAGGCTCGTCTCAGTGCGACGTCGGCCCGGATTGCGCGCAAGGTCCTGTCGATGTCGATGGAGGACGCCGTGCGGCGAGGGCGGTTGCCGCGGAACCCGGTGCAACTCACGCAGCCGCCGAAGCGGTCTCGGGCCTATCGAAAAATGGGGTGGACGCTCGCCGAGGCGCAGTCGTTTCTGGCGGGTATCTCCGAGCACCGCATGCACCCGGCGTTCCACCTTGCGCTGGTCACGGGTCTACGTCGTGGAGAGTTGCTCGGGCTGCGGTGGGAGTACATCGATCTCGATCTCGGTCACGTAGCTGTCGTCCAGCAATTGGCCGTCGAGCGCGGCACTCCGGTGATCAAGCAGCTGAAGACCGAGGCGAGCCGTCGCGTCGTGCCGATCGGTCGGACGACGGTCCAGATCCTTGAGCACCACCGTGCTGCCCAGTCGGCGGAGGCGATGACCGCAGGAGTGGCATGGGAGAGCTCCGGGCTGGTGTTCACGACGACGCTCGGCGGGCTGACCGATCCGAATAACTTCTCGCGACTGATGCGTGAGCTCATCGCCAACACGGGGGTGCCGGCAATCACACCGAAGGGGTTGCGCCACACAGCTCAGTCGGTGGGTCGAGTTGTGGTTGGAGACGACAAGGTCATGCAGGAACGACTCGGCCACAGCGATGTCGAGATCAC
>JBBRSC010000096.1:0-10980 GCA_038245795.1 Acidimicrobiales bacterium | reverse complement strand
TCGTCGGAATCGAAGTCGTCAGAGTCCTCGGGAACGGGGTCGAGTTCCACGACTCCGAAATCCACGCCCACCCCGACGCCGGCATCCACCTCGAGCGGAACGTCGAGCTGATGAGTCGCCGCCGCCGTGGGATCGTCCTCGACGCGCCACCCTCTCCGCCCGTGCGCCGCGCCATGGTCTCCCCGCGACGATCGGTTCCGGCCTCCATTCCCCGCCCCCCCTACGCGTTGACCGGCGACCCCGGACAGCGCACGTCGAGCGCCGTCCGCACCCCCGACGAGCTCGCCGCCATGCGAATTGCTGGAAACGTCGCCGCTGAGGTGCTGATCGAGGTCGGACAGGCAGTCCAGCCCGGAATCACCACCGACGAACTGGACCGGATCGGCCACGAAGCCAGCATCGACCGTGGGGCGTACCCAAGTCCGCTCAACTACCGAGGCTTCCCCAAGTCGCTGTGCTCATCGGTCAACGAGATCATCTGCCACGGCATCCCCGACAGCCGCCGACTCGAGGACGGTGACATCGTGAACATCGACGTCACCTGCTTCATCGGCGGCGTGCACGGCGACACCAACGCGACGTTCTGCGTCGGCACTGTCGACGACGCATCACGCGACCTCATCCGCGTGACCCGCCAGGCCATGCATGCCGGCATCGAGACGGTGAAACCCGGCAGCCGCATCAACGAGATCGGTCGGGCCATTGAAGCGGTTGCCCGACCGCACGGCTTTGGCGTCATCCGCGAGTTCATTGGTCATGGCATCGGCGATCAATTTCACGGATCACTTCAGATTCCCCACTACTACGATGCGCGACATCGTACGAAGCTCGAGGTCGGCATGACCTTCACCATCGAACCGATGATCTGTATCGGAT
Source organism: Acidimicrobiales bacterium (assembly GCA_038245795.1). GTDB lineage: Bacteria > Actinomycetota > Acidimicrobiia > Acidimicrobiales > Microtrichaceae > JBBRSC01. The sequence continues at coordinate 10,104 of JBBRSC010000096.1, read as the reverse complement.
CCCCCGAGCTCTACGTCTGGGACGATGACTGGACGGCGGCGACGGTTTCCGGACAGCGCTGCGCCCAGTTCGAGCACACCATGGTCGTCACCGAGGACGGCGTCGAGATCCTGACCGTGCCCGCTGCCGGCGCGGCCGCAGAAGAACTCTTCGCCGCGTAACACAACAGGCGCTCGGCCCGACACCCCATCTGCTTCCCCCACGAACTTCTCGTTGAAAGCAGATGAAGCATGTCCGCACGCCCCCAGTTGCTGTCGTTGCCGATCGTCCAAGGGGCCCAGGAACTGGCTGGGCGATTCCGTCGCCGACCACCGCTCCGCGGCCTCGCCATCGGGGCGCTCGCGCTCATCACCATGGCGGTGTCATCGGCCTGGCTCACTGCAGCCCAAGATGGTGCCCGTCTCTACGGTCAACCCGCCTCCATCGCCGTGGCTGTCAACGACATCGACGGCGGCGAGTTGATCACCGCCGACAACGTCGAGCTTCGCACTACGCCATCGGGGGCTCAACCCGCCGACGCGCTGAGCGAGCTTCCAGCCGCCGGAACCCGCGCCACCAACCCGGTCCAGGCGGGCCAAGCCCTCACCCGCAACGACGTCGAACGAGGTCGTTCGGCGTTGGCGCAATCGCTCCCCACAGGAGAGGCAGCCATCGCCCTGCCGCGTCGCGACCAGTCGATCGCGCTCGAGATCGGCGATCACATACAGATCATCGGAGCCGGTCCCGACGGTGGAGTTCGAACCCTTGCGGCGGCCGTGGTCCTCTCGGTCCAGGCGGAGTCCGCCACGGTTACCGCACCGACCTCGGTGGTGATCTCGTTGGCTACGGCCTTGGTGTCAGATCCCCGCGGGGAGAGCATGGCCATCATCGTTGATTCCTGATCTGACTCGTTCCCGACCTGCTGTCCTTCGGACCATCGACCGCCGAAGGCTCTCAGCGGGACGAATGAAGTACGGAGAATATTCTCAGATTCACGTTCAAGGCGTCCGATCAAGGTCGAAACCACTTCTGAGGAGACCGCGATCATGAAGACTTCCACCCGACAATTGATGGGTGTACTCGGGGCGACCATCGTGCTGAGCATCGGCATGGGATCGTTCGCTGTCGCCGCTGGCGCTCAGAACGTGTCGACGGCCCAGACCAAGCGCGCCGAGCCGGTCCAAGCCACCACACCCGAGCAACAGGCTGAGATGGAGCGGGCCAAGAAGAAGGGCGAGCAGCCCGTCGACGCTCAGCCCATCGAGCAGGCCAATACCGAGCCGACCAAGGCATCCAAGGATCCGGGCGAGCCGAAGACGAACGAGAAGATCGCCATCAAGGGCTGGAACGAGTGCTACATCAAGCGCGGTGAAGGCGCCGTCACCTCCTACTTCTCCTATGACCTGGGGAGCCCCGCACAGGCGGACCTGGTCGCCGGGAGCGCGTACAACTTCTTCAGTGGCTCGAACCTGCAGGCCAACGCGGGACAGCCCGACACCTTCTACCAGGGCCAGCACAGCCTCGCCTTCGCCGTGACGTGGAACACCAATCAGGGCGTCCCGACGTGGTTCATCAACGGCCAGTCCGTGAGCGCTACGAGTTCCGGCAAGAGCTGCAAGGAAGAGCCAGCGGTTCCCGAATTCCCCTTCGCGGTCGTCGGCCCCATCATCGCCGTCCTCGCCGTTGGTGGATGGTTTCTGATCCGACGTCGCTCGCAGCCGGCCGTCGCCGACGCTGCGGTCTGACCCGGCTCCCGGGGTCGAGCTCCACCGCTCGGCTCCGGGAACGGACAGCCTCGACGAGCGTCCAATGGCAGTTCTCTCACCCGAGCTCCCTCCACAACTGAGCGAACGCACCCGATCCACCAGCACGCTCCAACTCCGAGTCCGCGGTGCCGTTGTGGTTGGCATCGTGATCGTCGTCCACTGGACGGCGATGAGATACACGCTGGCCGAGCTCTCGGCGGGCGTCGACATCACCTCGCCAGTGATTTTCGTCCCCTTCGTTCCGCTGGCGGCGTTCGCGTGCGCCACACAACGCTGGCGGGGCACACCCAAGGAGGGATCCAGGGTCGCTCACCGCAGTGCCGACTGGATCACCGCCGCGGCCCTGTTCGTGCTGGCACTCATCATGACCATCGGTCTGCCGCAGGTGTTCACGACCGACACCCTCACCTGGCGTGCCGACCTGGCGACCGTTCCTGTCGTGTGCGCACTCGTCGTGACCGTCCTGTTCGGGCTCCGAATGTTGTGGCGCCTGCGAACGGTCATTTGGATGCTGACCCTGATGTCCCCCGCGCTCTACCGACCGCTCATCAGCCCCATTCGAATCGGGACGTCGACCTCAACGTCGTGGGGCGTGTGGGTACTCGCACACATCCTTCCGTTCATCAAAGAGACCGAGGGTCTCGTCGATGGGCGTCGCGTGCTGATCTCCAACGCCAGCGGGGACATCTCGTTGAAGGTGGCCGAGGTCTGCGCCGGCAACGGCGCTGTCCTCGCTGGAGTCTTCGTGTCGATCACCATGTGGATGCTGTGCGAGGCACCAAATCGGACCAAAGCTCGTTGGTCGGTCGCTTGCATTGTCATCTGCTGGCTCGGCAATCTGGCCCGACTCGCCGCCATCTTCGCTGGCACCTCGTGGATGGGCGAGAAGGTCGCCACTGGGTGGTTTCACGAGAGCGCCGGGCTGATGACCCTGTTGTTGTCGCTGATCCTGTCGCTCGCCCTGGCTGGACGAATGGGTATCAACCCGCGACAGAAAGCCACAGGTGCTCCCAACTCCTTGGTCCTCCCACAGGTCAACTGGCTGACGGCGATCGCCGTCGTAGCGATGATCGCCGTCCTGGCTCCCAGGGCGCACGCTGCCACCACCGACTTCAACCTCCTCGACGGACGCAGCCAGACGCCGTCCACGTCGGTGTCCGATGTGTTGACCGGTTGGTCGGTCGGCAACGGTCCGCCCGGGGTCGGGATCGCTCGGCTGGAGGATGTCCGTTGGGCGACCCAGTATTTCGGCGATCGCGCCACCTGGCAGAGCTACCTGGTGGGTACACCCATGGCGAGCGGTCCCATTGCGGTCGATGTGATCGCCAGCGATGAGCCGTCTCGCTTCGACACCTACGGGCTGTCGGCGTGCTTTGGATTCCATGGCTGGCGCATGACGCTCAACCAAGTGATCGACCTGCCGGGCGACCGTCGCGGCGAACACATCATCTACGAAGTGGCTGGCGAGGCGGCACAGCTTCAGGCCAAGACGCCAGAGGGCGTGCAGCGCAGCGTCGAGGTGGTGTCGTGGCGGCAGGTCCGCCCTGACGGACAGGTCGAGCGGGTCACGTTGCACCAGGACATCGCGGCGGGTGACCCGGCCACGTTGACGCAGCTGGCTGATCTGATCATCGCGTCGGTCGACAACGACACCTCAACGGCAGCGAGATCAGCTGGCACCACCTCAACGGGAGCGAGATCGTCGGGAGGCGACAACTGATGAGTACCGGCTTCCCGATCAGCGCCCATCATGGCGGCGGCGTGATCGCGCTGATCGTCGTCGGGCTCATGGCGCTCCTCGGCGTGTTGTTCGCGTGGCTCGGTACCAGGAGCCTCCCCGATGCCGACGACATCGACGGGGAGGCAGTCGATCGACCGCGTTCCACCCGACGCATCACTCGTCGCCAGGACGACCGCCGATTCCGTTTCATCCGCTTCGCGTTGCTCCTCGGGTGCTGGATCGTCCTGGAGCTGATTCGTTGGTGGCTCTTCACCGACGGTCGAGCACCATCGTGGTGGTGGGAGCGACTGCTCCAAAACGTCTCGTGGGCCTGGTGTGCCGCGGCGCCGGCATCGATCGTGGGGGCTGTTTCACTGGTGTTGCGCAAACGCACCCGCCCGATCGACACCGGAGAGTGGGTCGACCACCTCGTCTGCTACCGAGTGGTGTCGCGGGGTCTCAACCAGGCGGCGCTCTTGGACACCGTCGCCGCCGTTCGTCGTGCCATGACCGAGCGGCCGCTGTTTCCGTATCACATCGAGGTCGTCGTCGATCACCCGGTCGAACTCATTCCGGACACCGACCTTACGGTTCACGTCGTGCCCAAGGACTACGTCACTCCCAACCGATCGAAGTACAAAGCGCGTGCGTTGCACTACTCGACCGAGGTCTCGACGATGCCGCCGAGCGCGTGGGTGTTCCACTGCGACGAAGAATCACACGTCACCGTCGGACTCGTCGGCGGTATCCGCGACGCGGTGGTCGAGGAAGAAGAACGCGCGGCAGAAGGCGAGATCCCCCGCATCGGGCAGGGCACCATCCTGTACACCAAGAGCCTCAAGGAACACCCCGTCCTCACACTCGCCGACTCGTTGCGCACCGGTGACGACATCACACGTTTCGCCGCCCAATTCCGCTCCGGGATGATGTTCTGCGGCATGCACGGCAGCTTCATTCTGTGCCGCAGCGACATCGAGACTCGCGTCAGCTTCGACGTCGGTCCCGAGGGGTCCATCACCGAAGACGCCTGGTGGGCCTACGAGCAGGCTGCCCAGGGTGTTGGCTTCCGATGGGTCGACGGGTACCTGTTGGAGCAGTCCCCCGAGAACTGGAAGGACTTCGCCAAGCAGCGGCGGCGTTGGTATTCGGGTCTCTGGAAAGTGGCGCTCTACGCACCGGCCGCAACGTGGGCTCGTGTGGCGTTGATGATCTTCCTGAGCGCTTGGCTCGTGTCGGCTATCGGCGGCGTCTATACCTTCGTCAATCTGTTCACCGGCCTCGAAACACCTCTCGCCGCTCAGATCTGTGGCGGCCTCGTGTTCAGTTGGTATGTGACGACGTATCTGACCGGATTGTGGTTGGCGTTGCGGTCCATGCCGCCGGAGATCCGTCCGTCACGGTTCCACTGCGCGCTGTTGTATTGCGCGCAAGTGTTGATGATGCCGATCTTCGGCTCGCTCGAAGCGGCCGGGGTCTTCATGGCGATCGTCAGCCCCGAGACCGGCTTCCACGTGATCAAGAAGTCCGGCTCCACGGGGGAGGGCCACGCCGACGACGGCCAAAATGCACCAGGTGGGCCCGACAGGATCGGATCGGCTTCAGCCAGCGAGGAACTGTTGGAAGAACCGACCGGAGTCCTTGACGGTTCGCCGCTGTGACTCGTAGTCGACGTAGGTGATCCCGAACCTCGGCCCGTAACCCTCGGCCCATTCGAAGTTGTCCATCAGCGACCAGCAGAAATACCCCTCGACGGGAATGCCGTCACGGATGGCACGACGGACCTGGTCGAGGTGTCGTCGATAGAACTCCACCCGGCGTGGATCGTGCACGCGATCACCTTCCAGGACATCGGGAAACGCGGTCCCGTTCTCGGTCACGATGATGCGTTCGAATCCCCAGTCCCGACACCGGGCCAACACGTCGTAGAGCCCGTCCGGTCGGACCTCCCACCCCGTCGACGTGATCTCGTAGTTCCGGTAGTCCCGACCGAACACGGGGATCGCTCCGAGTCCGGGCACGGGGATCGGGAGCTGTTTGAACTTGGTGTAGTACTGGGCACCCATGAAGTCCCAGTGGACCTTCATGGCCTCGTCATCACCTGGCCTGACGACTGATTCGATGGGGCGAATGAAGCCGCAGTCCTCGACGGGGTACCCGAGGCCGAGGTTGGGTTCCACGAAGATCCGATTGATGAGCGCGTCGATGCTCGCACGGGCCCGTTCGTTGCCGCCTTCGAGGATGGGGCCAAAGTACTGGGTGGTCCCGACGATGGCGTCCGATGACGACGCACGGATCGCCGCGGCACCGGAGGCCTGGGCCAGATTGGTGTGGTGCACCGACGCCAGAAACTTCTTGCGACTCCGGACGCCAGGGGCGTGCACACCGAGCAGATAGCCGAGGATCGTGAAGCTCAACGGTTCGTTGAAGACCATCCAGTGCTTGACCCGATCGCCCAATCGATCCGCCATGAGGCCGCAGTAGTCGGCGAACCACGCCACGATGTCGCGGTTCGTCCAGCCGCCCCGATCCTGGAGGGCCTGCGGGAGGTCCCAGTGGTAGAGGGTCACCCACGGGTCGACGTTGCGTGCCAGGCACTCGTCGACCGCCCGGTCGTAGAACGCCAGGCCCGCCTCGTTGGGTGAGCCCACACCAGTCGGCAGGACCCTCGGCCACGAAATCGAGAATCGCGAAGCGCCGAACCCGAGATCGGCCACGAGTTGGGTGTCCTCGGCGACGTGGTGGACAAAGTCGCAGGCCACGTCGCCGGTGGATCGATCTCGGATCCTCGGGGGCAACGGCTTGGGGTTCGACCCGTGGGTGAACGTGTCCCAGATCGAGGGCCCCTTGCCGTCGAGATCCCAGCCACCCTCGATCTGATAGGCGGCGGTGGCGACCCCCCACACGAAGTCGGTACCGAAATCGGAGCGTCGGAGTTTGTCCATGGCCGCCGTTTCTATCAGCCTGCTCCAAGAACAACTCGGCCACGGACGACACGGCGACGATCGTCCGTGAGAGAGTGGGGCATGGGTTTCTACGAGGATCGAGTCCTCCCTCGCGCCATCGACCTGATGCTTGGCAACAAGGCCATGGGCAAACTTCGGGATCGCGCGCTGGCCGGCCTGTGGGGCGATGTCGTGGAGATCGGCTTCGGGAGTGGTACCAACATCGGGCACTACCCCGCGGCGGTTACCAAGATCGTCGCGGTGGACCCCTCCGGAGGCGGTCGACGCATCGCCGAGAAGCGCATCGCCGCATCGAGCATCCCCATCGACTTCGTCGGCTTGAACGGCGAGTCGCTCCCCCTCGACGACAACTCAGTCGACAACGCGCTCAGCACGTGGACCTTGTGCACCATCCCGAACGTCGAAGTGGCCCTCGCTGAGATCCGTCGGGTGGTTCGCCCGGGCGGCGGTCTGTGGTTCATCGAGCACGGCATCTCGCCGAATGCTGACGTTGTCCGGCGACAGTACCGATTCGAGCCGCTCCAGAAACGCATCGCCGGCGGGTGTCATCTGACCCGCCAGCACGAGCACCTGCTGACCGACGCCGGGTTCGAGTTGGAGTTGATCTCACAGTTCGATATCGCCGGCCCGAAGATTTCGTCACACATGTTCTCCGGGATCGCCCGCGTCTAACGGTTCGCGAGCGTGTGAGGGTTTGCCCGCGTGTGACCGACGGCCGCTGGCCCAGACTGCAGGATGTGACCGTTGATGGCGCAGACTGAACACATGGCTGAACGGGTGGACATCGCAGTGATCGGAGGAGGCCCTGCGGGGGCCGCCGTCGCCATGCGTGCGGCACGGGCCGGTGCGTCGGTCGCGGTGTTCGAGAAGGCCGGTCCCGGGCGCGACAAGGTGTGCGGCGATGGCCTGACCCCACGGGCAGTCGCCGCGCTGCACGAGCTCGACATCGATCTCGACGACTCACATCGAATCGACGGGCTGCGCATGATCGCCAACCGCACCCGGCGCGAACTGCCCTGGCCTGCGACCTCGGTATTCGGTGGCCACGGCGCCGTGTGGCCCCGTCGCCGGCTGGACGCGGCGCTGATCAAAGCCGCTGAGGAGTCGGGTGCCAACATTCTCTGGCACCACGACGCCATGCCGATCGTCGAAGAGACGGGCGGCGAGACACGCGTCGTCGGGGTCGAGGCGAATGACCGACGGTGGAATGCGGATCTGGTCGTGTTGGCCACCGGAGCGCAAGGGCCTGCAGCTCGACTTGTGGGCGCCGAACGTATTGCCGATGAGCCATTCGGGTTGGCAATTCGCGCCTACGCCGCGTCGCCTCGCCACGCCGAACGCCACATCGAGGCGTGCCTCACGTTGAAGGACACCCACGGCACGCCGATCCCCGGGTACGGGTGGATCTTCCCCGCGGGTGACGGCACCGTCAACATCGGCGTTGGCGCGCTGTCCACCATGAAGGGGTTCTCGAAACTCAACCTGAACACATTGTTGGCCACCTACCGTGAGGTGGCGTCAGATTGGGATCTCGGGCCGAACCTCGAACGGCCCAGGGCTTGGCGGCTGCCCATGACGACCAAACGGCGACACGGCAACGGGTGGGTCGCCATCGGGGATGCGGCCGGCCTCGTGAACCCGATGAACGGCGAGGGCATCGACTATGGACTCGAATCGGGCATGCTCGCTGCTGACCTGTTCATCGCCGATCCTGCGACGGCGGCCGTCCGCTACGACATCGAGATCGGCGATCGCTTCGATGAGTTCCTGCGCACCGGTCGACGTTTCTCGTTCCTCATCGGGCACCCGTGGATCCTTCGGGCAGGACTACGGGTGGCTGTTGGCACCGACTCCATCGCGAAGCTCACCCTGCAGGTCATGGGGAACCTCGTCGATTCGAACACCCCTGGAGCTGCGGGTCGCACGCTCCGTTTGGCCGACAAGTCATTGGCGCTCGCCGATCCCCTGCTCCGCCGAACCCGAGCCAAGGCCTGAGTCGGTGCTCGTGCAACCACGCTGACCACCTCGGCGGAGGAATCCCGTGGGTCAATCTCGGTGGCGGCTCGTACGCCATCCCACCGCTTCCAACCTGTGGGCGCAGCCTGAGCCCGCCCCCTAAGATCCGCAGATCGAGAGATGAAAGGGATCGCATGGCTGTCGGGATGGTCCGACTGCTCGGAACGGTGCAGTTCGTCGATGAGCGCGGCGACGTCATCACGTTTCGGAGCGCGTCAATGCGCAGACTGCTTGCAGTGCTCGCTGTGTCCAGGGCAGGACCGCTTCGGAGTGATCACCTGGTCAACCTGCTCGGGACGACACCTAGCGCGTTCCGGACGACTGTGTCGCGCCTACGGGCGAGGATCGGGAACGAAACGATCAGGTCAGACGCAACGGGTTACCGACTCGACTGTTCGGTCGACGCGCAGGTGTTCGCCGATCTCTTGGACGTTTCGAACAGGGCTGCGTCGCTCACGCGAATCGACGAAGCGCTCTCGCTGTGGACCGGTCCGGCGATCGACGAGTTCCGTCATGAACCATGGGCCGAGGCCGAGGCGAACCGGCTTGACGAGTTGCGGCTCGTCGCTGTCGAGGACCGGGTTGATCTGCTGATTACGCGTGCCCGGTGCGGGGAGGCGGTCGCGACCTTGAAGGTGCACGTTGCTGCGAACCCGTTCCGTGATCGCGCACGCGGTCTACTCATGGAGGCGCTCGCCGGCGACGGCCGACAGGCCGACTCCTTACGGGTGTTTCAGGAATACCGATCGTTCTTGGCCGAGGAGTGCGGCACTGAGCCATCGGCAAACGTCCGGTCAATCGAGAAGCGGGTGGCCGCCGGTTGGCAGGACCCCGCCGGTGGTTCCTGCCCGACGCCGCGGCGAAGGGATCGCTCGTCTCGTCGGCCACTGATCGAGATTCCACTGGCCGGTGCGATGGAACACGGTGCGCCGATCGTCGGTCGTGATCGGCAGTTGGCGCTGCTCGAGTCCGAGCTGGCGGCAGTACGTTGTGGGGCGCTGCGAGTCGTGCGCCTCAGCGGCGACGCCGGCATGGGCAAGACCACGCTGCTTTCGGCGTTCGCTAGAACGTCCAGAACCTCCGCAGTGGCGGTCCTCTACGGGCGATGCGACGAGACGTCGGTGCCGTTGCAACCCTTGCGGAGCATTGTCCGGACACTCGTCGAACATCTGCCGTTGCAGATGCTGTGTGAGCACGTCGAGGTGCATGGTGGGGTGCGTACCTGGGGCGCGTAATGGGCGGTGCTTGCGCGGGTCGCCCCAGGGTCCCCAGATTGTTTCGTCGGTGGGGCCGTAGAGGTGCATAGTGGGTTTGTTTAGCGCGGTGGCGATGTGGAGAGGGCCACTATCTACCCCTAGCACCATGTGTGCCTTGCTAAGAATCCAGGCGAGTTCTCCCAGGCTGGAAGTCTTGCCCGATATGTTCAGCAAGGGTGACACGGGGAGGGATGCGATGGCCGAATTCTCTTTCACTTTGCTCACTATAGCATCTGCCAGCTTACGCTCTGTGGGCGAACCAGTGAGTATGACTGCCCAACCTTGCGCCTGCATCTTGGTTATCACCTCCGCCCAACCGTCGATAGTCCATAACTTGTTCGCCGCGCCTGTGCCCGGGTGTATTACTAGCCTGCGTGTGGAGGTAAGCCATGTGCCTATGAGGT
>JBBRSC010000095.1:0-11010 GCA_038245795.1 Acidimicrobiales bacterium | reverse complement strand
TTCCCCACCGGGTCGGATCGAACCCCGATGGCACCTGAGCACCGACTCGGCGGCTCAGGTGCGCCAGCCGCGGAACCCTGATCGATGAACCGGCAGGACGAACAACGATCCAGTCGCCAGCCGGTGATTGTTCGACGCGAACGACGTCAGGATCGGTGGCGGCCAGGGATCGTGCCTCCTCGAGCGATCCCACCGGTATCGATAGATCGTGGTCGAGATAGACCTCCACGAGCAGCGTCGTTCCGTCCGGGTCCAACAGCCCGTCGACGTTGAAGGTTCGAATGCCGCAACGTTCCGAGACCAGATCGGCGTACCGCTCGGCGATCTCGTGTTCGCCGACCGGCTCGTCGGTCTCGACATCGACCCAGGTGGGCGATGAGCCTGCCGACTCCCAGCGAACGAGTCCGCACCACCATGCCAACTCGAGCACCGATCCGGGACTGAGCTCCCCGTCGAGTTCGAGATCGAAGCGGCTGGCGCTGCCACCCCACGGGCCGACTTCGCCAGCGCCCACGACAACCACCAGATCCTCGAGGTTACGGCTCGGCACGACGGGCGCTGCGGCGCCCAGGAGCGTCGCACGCGGCGGGTTCGGCAGCGCGGGAATCATCGCTGATTCGGGGGTGTCGGACACGGTGCGTGCGACAGACGGAGCGTCGATACGTCGCAACAGCTCCGCCAGGGGCGCCCCGCTCAATCCACCAGCGAGGTCGAGGCGTACGGGTGCGACGGCCGCGCGCTCGCGAGTGGCCGGGCTGCACGCATCGACGATGAGGTCGGCCATCTCGGCGGTCGAAAAGGTACGCACCCCCAGTTCTGCCTCGACAATGGGCGCGAGTTCGTCGTTGGCGCCCATCAGTCCTGTGCCACGAACCCATCCGATGATGGCGGTCACGATCGTGACGTGGCGACCCCAACGAGCCTGCTCCGAGGTCCACTTCTCGACAATGGCTTCGAGGGCGGCCTTGGCTTCGCCGTACGCACCGTCGCCGCCGAACGTGCCATGGTTCGGCGACGCTGGCAACACCACATGGAGCCTGCTCCCGCCCACCCCGACCTGATCGAGTCGCTCGACGAGTCCGCCCATCAGACGTTCCACGCCCCATACCAGCGTCCGCATCGCCACTTCGGCCGAGGGGCCGACATCGGACAGATCACCGCTGACCGGCCCAGCCGCGAACGGCAGGAGCAGCGTCGGTCGCAGCCCGAGGCCGTCGATCGTCCAGTCGATCAGCGCGTCGATGTCGCGGAACGACGCCAGGTTCGCGGGAACGAGGTGCAACGCTGCTCCGGGCGTCGCCGACGAGCAGTACAGCTCGCGGTACTCGGCCATTCGCGCAGCGGTACCGGAGCTGGTCGTGCAGACCACCGTGGCGCCGGAGGCCAACAGGTGCCGGACGACTTCGAAAGCGAGACCTCCGGGGCTCGCTCCGGTCACCACTGCGACCTGGGCACCAAGGTCGGACGTCACGGCGGACATCTCGGCGGTTGCCGGAGACGCCACCTGGCCAGCGGCGATCAAGGCACATCGTCGCTCGGTCTCCGGGTCGCCGCGCTGCTCCGCCTGCGCTCGGAAGTACCCGGCAGTCGACGCGACGACCGGGTCGACCGAACATGCGGCGAGGCGATCCGCCGCGGCGTCGAGTTCGTGGGCTGGTCTCGATCGACGCATCGAGTCGTGGTGGAGCCGGACGAGATCATGACGGGCGCTCGCCCACCACGAGGAGAACTCGACGTGTCGGCGTACGTCGAACAACGATCGGACACGCTCGATCCGATCGGCCCCGTGTTCGTCATCGAGTACCGCCAGCCGTTCCGACAGTGGTGCGCGATCATCATCGGTGAGCATCGTGTTGCCCGTCGACGAACCCGTTCGGACCAAGAGATCACGCGCGGCGGTCGCCAGCAGTCCGTCCGGCCCCGAAATCCGTGCTTCCAGATCAGCGACTGCCGCAGCATCGACAGTTCCCCCGGCGGTGGCCACCGCGGGAGCCATCAGGATTCCAAGATCGCCGCCAGCCAACACCACCGCGGCGTCGATCAGCGCGTCGGATGTGGATGGGAGCGGCTGGAGTCGGCCGAGTGGTCCGCCGCGAATGCTGTCGCCGCTGCGAGATTCGATGGCGAGCAGGAGTTGGACGCGCTCGACCCATCCTGTCGGCAGCGACCAGAACCCGGTCACCCGAGCCTCGACGTCCTTGGGTCGTCCGCCGAGCGGTCCAAGCGTCGACGCCAACGCCGAGTCGATCACCACTCGCACCACCGAGCCGGGTGGTCGGTACCGGGGGGAACGAGCCACGAGGTCCGCTGCCAACGCAGCGATCCCCAGCTCATGGGCACCGTCGACCCCGGAGATGCCGAACTCGGTTCCCACATCCATCAGCAGTTGATTGCGTCGGGACGACACGCCATCGACCAGATCATCAATCGACTCGTTGTCGAACAGTTGATCCGGGCGGGTCTTCGTGCGTGCCGCCACAAGCGCCCGCAGGACCTCCGAGATCGACAGGGGTTGATCGGTGACGTCGGAGTGTTGGGCGGCAGACGAGGTCATCGGCGTCGGTTGTTCATGAGCGGCGCTTGAGCGAGGGACGTCGGCGACCGTATCGGCGACCGTATCGCCAGTGGCGTCGTGGCCTGATTCGTGAACGGTCTCAGGATCGAGGTCGTCACCGAATACGATGGAGCGTTCGGCCTCGAGGTTGAGGACCTCGGGCCGCAACCCACGATGGTCAGCCAACGCCAGCGTCCCGCGAGCCAGGTTGGCCACCGTCGGCGCCGAACCGAGACCGATCTCCACGATCCGTTCGATGCCGAGACCGCCGGCTTCGATGCTCGTGAACAACAGATCCTGGGTCTCGATCCAGCGCACCGGGCTGGCGAACTGCCAGGCCAACAACTCGATCAGCACTTCTCGGGCCAGGCGGCTCGGCTGCTTCATCCACCGGTCCCAGTCATCGAGCATCGTGGCGAGCGACTCGGCGCCCGTGAAGTCATGGATCTCCACCACCGATTCCCGCGACAGGGTGAAGGCCCGCGGCACCAGGTTGGGCACATACCGGCCGACCAGCAGCTCGGGTTCGATGTCGGCTGGAAGGCACCGATCCAGATGGCGACGGAACTCAGCGACTCCGCTGCGGAGTACCGACGAGTGGAACGGCACGTCGATGCCGGGAACCAGCAGGAACGCGGGTTTCCCGCTCCGCGACGGCACGGCCGACAGTTCTGCCTCGAGCGCGCCCAACGAGGCAACGGTCCCCGCGACTGCGTACTGCTTGCCGCGGAGATTGAAGTTCACGATCTCGAGGGGATCACCGGTTCGGGCTCGGAGTTCCTCGACCAGCTTTTCGACATGGGCGTGATCCATGCCGACCTCGTGCGGGCGAACGACCCCGAGTCGATAGTTCGAGGCGCCGGCGGCATCTCTCGGCACGAGATGATGCATGGCGAGGCCTCGCTGGAACACCAGCTCCACCACCGCTTCCAACGGGAGTACCTCTGCCGCCGCTGCGAGTGAGTTGTACTCGCCAACGGAGTGACCGGCGGTGACGGCGTCGGGCGCGAACGCACCAGATTCGCGGAGCTCTGCGACCTGGGCTGCAGCGAGCGTCGCCATGGCCACCTGGGTGAACTGTGTGAGGTGCAGGACGCCATCCGGATGGCGGTAGGTCTCGTTCGGTGTCGTCAGTCGTTCCGGGTTGTCCCGCACAATCGTGAGGATCGAGAAGCCGAGCCGATCTCTGGTGCAGGCATCAGCCCGTTCCCACACCTTTCGGGCGGCAGCAGAACGTTCGAAGCCGTCCATCCCCATGCCTTGTTGTTGGATCCCCTGGCCCGGGAAGAGATACGCGGTCCGAGGTGGGGCGACCACCGCCGTGGCGCTCAACACCGGAACGGGTCCGTCGACGGACGCGGCCGATACATCGACGGCAACGATCGTGGCGCCGTTGCGCATGGCGGTCCGGGCTGCGACGACGGTGAGTTCCGCTCCGAGTGGCACCGGGGCCAGAAAGCGCGCTGACCAGTCGGTGAGTCGTTCCGGTCGAATGCCCGTTGCCTCGATGAGCACCCGCTGGGCGACCGCTGACGTCCAGGCGCCGTGCACGATCGGCTCATCGAAGCCAGCCAACCGAGCCATGACGACCGAGCGATGAATCGGATTGTGATCGCCGGTGACGTGTGCAAACGTGTCCATGCACGGCGGAGCGGTGACCGTCGCTCGTGCGAGCACCTTGCGCGGACGGTCGTGGACTTCTCCGAGCTCAGGCGTGGCCAGCGGCGCAATGTTGTCGAAAGCGGGCGTGGTCATCGACCGGATCAGGAAATCCGACTCGAGCGTGGCCAACACCTGACCGCCGCGATCGACGACGGCTCGCGTCCCGACGCGGGTCCCGAGGTCGTGCGCCTGGACCGAAACGATCGACGCGGTGACGCCAACGGGACCGGGCGTCGGGAGTTGCCCGACGACTCGATGTTCAAGATGCATGAGGTCCAGCAGTCCGGGGACCAGCTCCGGGGCACCGAGCGTCGCGAAGATCGCCGGCCAGACAACGGCGAGCCAGCCGTCGGGCAACACCGATTGTGGTCCCGCTCCGACCGAGACGGCGTGCGCAGTCAGCGCTCCGGGATCAAGGACCACGTCGAGGACTGCCGATTCGCCGATCGCGACCGGGGCACTGACACCGCGCAGGAGCATCCTGTCGAGCAGCGTCTGCAGGGCCGTTCTCCATGCATCCTCATCAACGCTGACCACCCCCACGCCGTCGCCGTTGCTGGTGCCGAACTGCAGAGTCAGACAATCGTCGTCTCCGTCCAGCGACGGGATGGCCAACTCGACGACGACGTCGTCGTCGTGAGCGATGAGCGAGACGTGCTCCGGCTGCACCACGCCGTCGAGTGTCAGATCGCCGCGGACGACTACACCGAAATCGTCGGTGCGGTACCGCCACCCAGTCAACGGTGACAGCGCGAGGAGCGGGTTGGGGACATGCCGACCGGACCTGAGCACGGTCGGTGTGCCGGCGATCAGTGCGACGGGACCACCGAGGTCATCGAGGATTGGTTCACTCCGACGGCGACGCGGCACCGCTCGCGGTTCGACCCGTGTTGCGGCCAACAGTCCAGTCAGGTGATCCTCGAAGGCGCCGAGCAACACGGCCACCGGGATGTCGGTCTCATCTATGCCGGCAATCGCCTCCGGACCGGGGATCACGAGGACCGCGTCAGCATCGAACGCCGGGTGCTGTGCCTGCCACAGCGAATCGGACTGGTACCAACGACGCACATCGGCATCGATGATCGGCACGAATGGAACGGGTTTGCCCGGACGACGACAGACCTCGAGGAAGTGCGACACATCCGCTGGGTGCACCAACGTGTCGATGGCCAGCGGGAAGGTATCGACGAGCAATCGAATGGCCGACGCTGGATCGTCAACGCTCCTCCGATCGACCACGAGTGAGTCGATCATCCCTTGTTCCTCGACGGCGAGTCGCCCCTCGGCGCGCTGTAGGAGCGCGATGAATCGGTCGCGGTGCGTGGGGTCAAGCCACCTTCCGTCGTCGTAGCGGCCGTGTTGACCCCAAGCTGCGACCTCGACGAACCGTTCCAGGAGCTGCACGTAGGTCATGTCGATGACATCACCGAAGTAGGGCTTGGCCGTCAGCGCCAACGCCTCGATGATGTCACCGCGACGAGCCGCCACCGCCGTTGCATCACCAGCAACGGAGTCCAGCAATGCGGCGCATCGGGACGCCGAATTGTCGAGGAAATGGATGTCGGCATTCAAACCGGATCGGCCCGAGGTCACCCCGCCGCGGATCTCCGTTGGGCGAACGAAACCATCGGTTCCAGAGGCCGAACGGAGCAGCGATTTCACGTCGGACGTTGCCGTGGCCTCAGCACACGCCATCGTCACGGTGCCCAACAGCACGCCATCGACCGGCATCGCGATACAGCCATGGCGCAGCGACCAGGATCCGGTCAGCAATTCAGCGGCACGCTCAGGGGTACCGATGCCCCCGCCGACACACAGCACGACGTTGGGCGTGGCCCGCAGAAGGTGATAGGTCGACAGCAGCAGATCTTCGAGGTCCTCCCATGAGTGATGGCCACCCGCAGTTCCGCCTTCGACGTGAACGAAGACCGTGTGCTGTGGTGCGGCCTCGGCAATGGTGACCACTTGGCGGATCTGTTCGACGGTGCCGGGCTTGAAGGCATTGCACCAGATTCCGAGAGAGGCGAGTTCGTCGAGCAGCGCAACGGCCGCATCGGGTTCGGGGATGCCCGCCGACACCGTGACCCCGCAGATGGGGGCGCCCGCAGCGCGCGCATGCTGCACGAGTCGATCACGACCCAGATGTAGTCCCCAGAGATAGGGATCGAGGTGCAGCGCATTGAAGACGATCTCCTGGCCCGGTTCGAGCAGTTCGGTCAGCTCACGCATTCGTTCCTGGAAAATCGTGGCGTTGACTTGGCCTCCGCCCGCGAGCTCGGCCAGGAAGCCGGCGTTGGAGGCGGCCGCCACAATGGGTGCATCGACCGTGGTCGGCGTCATTCCAGGCAGGATCATCGGCGATCGGCCCGTCGAACGGGTGAAACGATTCTCCAACCGCGTCACACCGTCCGGAAGGGTGACGAGATACGGCAGGAACTGCGAATAGTCGAGCGGGGGTGTTGATTCGCTTCCCGCAGAGAACAACTTCCGTCGGCCGTTCAGCGATCCCGCGGCGACGACGCTGGCGCCGGTCCCCCGCACTGCACCCATCGTGAGATGCGCGATGCCGTCCGACGGACCGATGTCGATGATGACCCGGGAGCCCGATTCGACGAGTGCACGGACCGTGCGATCCCACGCCAGCGGTGCGCCGAGGATGTCCGCAATTGCGGCGCGGGTGCAGTCGCCGACCATCGGCTGCACCGTCGAGGCCGACCAGACCGGCGTCGCGAATTGCCCGGCGTCGACCGTCAGATCGAGTGCACGCGCAGTGGCAGCCAGGCCGCCGACCAGGTCGTCGAGCAACATTGAATGTGCCGGCACGCCGACCGACAACGGTTCGAGCACCACGCCAGCTTCGAGTTGAAGACGACCGCGTATCCGCGCAATGTCCTCGACCGTTCCCGACAACACGGTCCGCGTTGGGCCGTGTCGCAACGCAATGGCGACCGTTGAGTTCTCCATCGACACGACCCGTTCGAGCCGATCGGTCCGCAGCCCGGACACCGCCAACATGGGTACCGGAGCGTCCTGTCGACCATCGATCGCGGCCTGCAACGCCGTCGCCCCCACGCCGTGTGAACTGCTCGACGCACCGTGGCCGACGAGCAACGCAAGATGAAAGTACTCCGCGAGTCTGTCGTCGTTCATGAGCCCGTCGGGCATCTCTGCCAGCGCGCAGGTGGCCAACACGCCCGCCGAATGACCGGCCACACCGTGCAACGAACCCGACTCGATCGCCGAGGCGAGACCATCGGACCAGAGCGATCGATAGGTGAGGAGTTGGGTATAGAGGCAGCCGACGATCGATGTCGCCGAGCCCATCAGGACGCCACCGGTGGGTTGCGCTGAGGTGTCGTCGATCCACAGGAGCGGATCAAAACCCACGGAGTGTCCGGTCGCGCGGAAAGAGGGCGTGTCCAAGAGATCGCGAACCGTGGCGGCCCACATCGAGGCTGTCTGGCGGAGTTCGCGCCGGTCGCGCAGCACTTCGGCCAGGGTTTCCCACCAGAACCAACCCTGTCCAGCGCAGGTCAACGAGAAGGCTTGGTCAGCGGTGGCAAGGAACTCCGCCAGCGATCCTGGGGGTGGGGCGAGCGCGGGTCCTGGAATACGCCCGCCAGCTGTCGTCGTGTGCACGTTGATGTCCCCTGATCGCCCCAGCGTCGGTAGCTTCCGACGTGTCTCTGACACCTGGTTATCACAGGGTGTTACATGTTTGTCGAAAGTTTCCGCGCGGTAACTTCACGCTTGGAGGCGGGCTGCGAAATATTCGAGGCCGACGTTCGGTCAGGCACAGGGTGTGAGCACGAACAACGGAATGATCCGTTCGGTCGATTGCTGATACTTGTCGTAGTCCGGCCAGACGTCCGCTGCGATCGCCCACCAACGCGATTTTTCCTCGCCGTCCGCCTGATGCGCCGTGTAGTCACGGCGGATGGCGCCGTCCTGAAGCTCGACGTGGGGGTTGGCACGGAGGTTGTGCACCCATTCGGGCGACGTCGGAGCGCCACCCATCGAGCCGATCACGACATAGCTGGAGCCGTCGGTGATGCGGATCAACGGCGTCTTACGCAGCTTGGCAGATTTCGCGCCGACGCTCGTGAGGATGATGCACGGCCCGCCCATGAAGTCGCTGCCTTCGACACCGTCAGTGGATTCGTAGAGCGCGACCTGCTCCGCAATCGGTTCCCACGGGCTCGGTTCGTACACACCTTCGAGTGGCATGGATACTCCTGTCGTCACTGAACGGGCGCACCATACACAACCGTGTCCAAGGATCGACGCGCTGACAGCTCTCGCTCCGTCCAAGCTGGATTTTTCTGCATTCCGGGTGCCGATCCGTCGCTCGTCAGCCC
The DNA here is from genome assembly GCA_038245795.1 of Acidimicrobiales bacterium. Classification (GTDB taxonomy): domain Bacteria; phylum Actinomycetota; class Acidimicrobiia; order Acidimicrobiales; family Microtrichaceae; genus JBBRSC01. Next base: position 2,436 of record JBBRSC010000095.1, on the reverse strand, counting down.
CACCGATTGGGAGGATCGTGAACTTCGTCGAACCAACCAACGAGGTACAACATGTTCACCGGCACGACGCAGACCAACGGATTCGGCTCATTGCTCCGGAAATCAACGGTGCTCGGACTGGTCTTCGTGACCTCGCCGCTCATGGCCTGTGCACCCGCCACACCCGGCGACGTCGCGGCTGCGCCTCCCGCTCCGGTCGTCGTTGTCAGCAAATCGTTTCCACCGCCGCTCACCGTGTCCTGCCAGCACGTTCCGAGCCTCGCCCCCCGCGAAGTGGCCGACCCGTCCGGCGAGACACTCCGCTCCTACTGGGCGGCCCGCCGCCGCGACGACTGTGGCGCCAGCTCGTGAGGGCGGCGTCCAATCGGCGCGAATGGTCTGGGCTCGAAAAGGTAGGGGTTTCCCTGATGCGGAACCCTCAACGGTTTCTTAGTCTCGATCCCTGTCGTTTCAACCCGTCGAGACGGGCTGTAGTGCGCCAGTCGACGAGATCTCAGTGTCATCAACCAACGAAGGAAGCGCCATGAAGCGAAATGCAGCCCGTACAAGGACTCGTGTGATTGTTGGGGCAGCGATGGCTTCCTTGGTTGGGGTACTCGCGGTAGTTGGTTGCGGCTCGTCCTCGGACACGTCCACTCCTCAGCAGATCGCGACCACCACCGCTGCCGCACCAAACGCTGCCGCACCAAACGCCGCCGCACCGAATGCCGCTTCTGGTGACCCGGCATCGATCACCGAGGCCAACATCTGTACGTTTGCGACCGTTGGCGACATCGAAACGGCCACTGGCGTGTCCGGGCTCGTGGCAACACCTTCGACGAAGACGAATGAGGACCCTCCCGAGTTCACCTGTACCTACCATCGATCGGGTGGGACAGCGGAGCCGGTCGCGTTTCTGGGCTACCCGGTGCTGCTCAACAGCACACGGGCCGAGGCGGACGATCACGGGCTCCCCGGTCTGCAGCTGGAGAAGCCGCAACAATCCGACCTTGCCGGCTACGACGCCATGGCTCCAGCAATGAAGGCCGCAATGGGATCACGATTGGCCACCAAGGTCCAATGGAAATTCGGCGGACAATGGATGGTCTTCCGTTTCGGAGCGCCGAGCACCGACGCGGATGCGGCCGTGATCGCCGAAGCGGCATCGATCCAGTCGAAGCTGCCCGGCTGACAGAGCGTGATGTCACTCACGCAACCCGGATGTCGTTCGTCTCAGGGGCCTGCGCCTCAGAGACGAACGGCATCTAGGCAACCGGCATCAAGGCCCCGTTGAGGGGCACAACCGTGCGTCCGAACGGCCACAACGCAAGCAACCCGATCTTGACGGCCTGGAGCGCACAGGGAATGCCGATAATGGTGATGCACAGGGCCAGGGCCGAGCTGAGGGCCGCGAGAAAGAGTCCCCATCCAAACAGGACGAGCCAGATCACGTTGAAGATCGTCTGGAGCACGCCCGACCCCTCCTGGCTGGGAACAATCGTGCGTCCGAATGGCCAGAACGCAAAGCCGGCCAGCTTGAACGCCTGGATGCCGAACGGGATCCCGATGATCGTGATGAAGCACAGCAGCCCAGCGATGGCGAATCCGATGCCGAGCCAGAACCCGGAGAGCACGAGCCAGATGATGTTGCCGAGGGTTTTCATCGATCAAGTATCGCGTGAGCTCTGCGGTCATCCGGTCGAGGACGTTCTTGAGTCAGTAGCCGCCTGAACGCGGGGCGGTCGTCGTGGTCGATCCCGACGTTGTCGCAGGCGACGCCGCGGCGCCGGCTGCTTTGCCGTCAGCACCGAGAGCGAACCACTTCCCACCCGACCCTTGGCCCCCGACGTCACCAGCGGCGGAATCTCCAGCAAACCGGTAGAGCGGGTGGCCATAGAACGTCGCCTGCTTGGTGCCGTCATCTCTTGTCACGACACCCAGGTCGTTGGCATCGAGACCGTCGCCGGTCGGAGTCCCGATCAGCGGGGGCCAGGCCGACGCACATCCACCGTTGCAGGTGCTCTTGGCGGCGCTGTCCGGCGTGAAGAGGTACAACGACATCCCTGACCCGTCGACCAGGATCTTGCCGAGACTCGAGTCGGCCAGCTTCAGCGTGGCGGCCGACCCGCCCGAAGCCGACACCGGAATCGACGTCGGCGCCGGGGACGCCACCGTTTGATCCTTCCCGCATCCGGCGAGGGTCAGGATGAGCATGAGTGCAATCGTGCGTTTCATGACCATCCTTACGAGCGAGGCCGTGATTCGGGTTTTCGCAATCCTTCTCAGGCAGTCGTTCGTAGGGTTGGATGATGGTCACGTGGACTGCCTTGGCGGATCGACTCAACGACGACGCACTGCTCGATGCCATCGCGCACGGGGACCAGGCCGCCGCAACCGTGTTTGTCCGCCGTCATCAACGCGCCGTCTACGGCCTCGCGGTCACGATGTGTCACGACC
>JBBRSC010000094.1:0-11012 GCA_038245795.1 Acidimicrobiales bacterium | reverse complement strand
GACCTCCACGCCAAGACCGGCAAGATCGGTCTGCAGCCGACGGCCGGGGGATTCGGGACCCCCTCCTTCACGCCCTCCTCCGAACCAGCAGCGGGGCCGCGGCGAGTGACCGTGGAAGGAACTGACTTGGTGGTCACCGACAGCGGCAACACGACGCGCCAACCGCTGACGACGCTCGACGCGGGCGCCCGGCAGATCGGCATCGAGCCCGGCGGTCCGGCGGAGGTCTATTCGCTGGTCACCCCGCTGCGCGTCGATCAGCTCCTGTCGGTGAACCCGACTGCCGCCTCGATCATCGCCAACTGGTTCGACCTCACCTCCGCCGCACTCAGCCGGTTCACCGAATCTCATCTCGATGATGCACCTACGCCCGCAACGCTGTGGCCCGAACACTTCGACCTGGCGCTCTCGACCGGGTCGACCAACGATGACGGCGTCAATTTCGGTGGGTCTCCTGGCGACAGCGCCCATCCGCTCCCGTATCTCTACGTGGGACCGTGGGCGCCGCGCACGGGCGAGATCTGGACCGAGCCGTGGGGTGCCAAGCTCGATTGGCGCGAGAACGTGACCGTGGACGAAGCCGTGGACTTCTTTGAACGGGGTCGATCCGCCGCCCAGACCGATCCGCTCGCCTGATCGACCGCTTCCGGGCCGACGTGGTGCATCAGAGGTCGACGGGGTGACCAGACTCCGCCGAGTCCATCATGGCGCAGAGAACCTTGGTGGCGATCACACCATCCTCCCCCGTCGCCAGTACCGGATCACCGTGGATCACCGCGTCAGCGAACCTGGCGATCGACTCGAGCATGAAGCCCCCGATACGACGATCGCTGGTCGGCGACGTTCCCGTGATGTCGCCGTAGGACATGCCACCCGCCGTATGGATCGTCGCTGCGGCGTGGTGGGACATGTCGAGATTGATGGCGCCGGTGCTGCCCGAGATATCGAGTTTGAAGTCGAAGACGACGGGCTGGCTCTGCGGAAGAATCCACGAGTTCTCGAAGGTCACGACACTCCCACGGGAGAACTCCGCAATCGCCACGTGAAAGTCCTGGGTGTCGACCCCGAGCGACGTCAGCGTGCCGGAACGGTTCACGCCGTACACGCGGACGATCTCGTCCTGAAGGATGAACCGCATGGCGTCGACGGTGTGACAACACAGAAACCACAGCGCCGACGACTTCGATGCCCAACTCAGCATCTCGAGCGGCACGAAGGTGGTGTTGCTCAGCCGGGCATAGCCGTAACGCGGGGTTCCGATATCGCCGCGAGCCACAGCGTCGCGGGCCATCACGATCGACGGGTTGACGCGATTGTGAAAGTCCACCATCAGGGTGACTCCAGCTCGAGCTGCCTCGTCGACAATCCGTTGCGAATCCACGACGGTCATCGCCAGCGGTTTCTCACAGAGGATGTGTTTACCCGCCCGAGCCGCAGCGAGCGCCAACTCGAGGTGGGCGAAGTCCGGCGTTGCGATCGACACAGCGTCGACATCGGGATCTGCGAGCAGATTTCGATAGTCGTCGTAGGCGCGGACACCGCCGAACTTCGCAGCGCTCGCCTGGGCCCGCACGATGTCGGTGTCGCAGACCGCCACGAGCGACGCGTCCGGGTAGCGGTCGTACACCTGAGCGTGGAGATTGCCGAGAATGCCCGTGCCGATCACTGCGAAGCCGGTCGTTGTCATGTCGTCACACTATGGCGATCCTCGACCCGGCCTCGATGCGGCAGTTGCTCAAATCGCGCCTTCGTGTTGGAGTCGTTCGTAGGAGAACCAACCGGGAACCAGTGGCAACCAGAAGGTCGCCACTCGAAAGAGCATGACCGAGCCGAACGCCACATCGGCACGCATGCCCGCCGACGTGAATCCTGCGATCAGGGTGGCCTCGACGGCACCGATCCCGCCCGGAGTGGGCGCTGCCGATGAGACCACTGAGCCGATCAGGTAGACGAGCGCGATCGTGATAATCGACAACTCCGACCCGAACGCCTGCGCGGAGGCAGCCAACGCCAGGATGTACCCCAGCGTGATGCCAGCAGAACCGCCGAACAGCTCGGCCAGCTTCGTCGGATTGCGCGCTATGTCGGACAGTCCGCGCCACGACCGCTGGACCGGTGGAACCACATGTTGTCGAGCGACCCGCCGCACGACCGGAATCAGCAACGCCACACCGATGACCACGACCACCACCGCCATGATCAACCCGAACAAGGACATCGACGGGAGCTCGAACTGATCGAGAATCTTCGTTCCGCCGAACCCGATGAACACCCCCAGCAGGCTGAGATGCACCACGACTCCGGCCACGGTATTGACCCCCACCGCGGCGATCGCGCCGGCCAGATCTATCCCCCGTTTCTGCAGGAAACGCGCCGTCAACGCCATGCTGGCAGCGGTCGCAGCAACGGCAACGAACGATGTCGCGAGCTGGACCTCGACGTTGGGGCCAAGCGGCACCGGGTCCGGAAGAGAACCCGCGAACGCCAGTGCCGCCGCCACATACGTGAACGCTGACAGCAGCACCGCCATCAACGCCCACCCCCAGTTCGCCCGACTGATCAATCCCCACACATCGCCGGCACCCAACAGCTGCGGGACCAGCGCCCACACCGCAACGGCCGTCATGACGATGGCCACCAGCGTATTGGGGCGAACCCGCTGCAAGTTCTCGAGCGGTACGTCAGTGGCGCCCGTCACCCGACGCACCTCAGCGGCGAGCTGGTCGAGACATCCTGTGCGTTTCACGAGAGCCCGCGTGGAATCCGTGAGCGCGAGTGGTTGAAGGCGAGGAAGGGCTGCGGCCACCGCCGGGGCGCCGAGCTCCGCAACGGCAGCAGCAACCGTCGCCTCGCTCCCCACGTGCGCGGCCGTGACCGCCAGAACCTCGGCGACATCCACGGCCAGGACACGCTCGGGGGCGCCGAGTTCCGCTGAGGAGAATTCCACGATCCGAACGCGACCCGACCCATCGAGAATGAGATGGTCGGCCGACAAGCGATGGTGGGCGGTCCGACTCGCCCGGAGCTCCCCGACCGATCGCCAGATCTCCGCCAGAATCTCCGGGGTCCACTCGTCGTCGGCGAACATCGACAGCGGATGCGCCTCGAACGAGTCGAAGGCCAGGAGCTTCGAATCGACGCCGATACTGGTCGACACGGCAAGACGTGCCGTGGGAACCCCATCGGCATAGGCCTTGAGCGCACCCAACGCCTCGCGATCGACCGGCCGTCGCATCGCCGCGAACGGATGGTCGTCGCCGACACCGCGGAAACGTATCCAACGCCATGTGCGCAACGGCAGCTGAGACGTCCAGGCCTCCCGGCTCATGATCTTCACGAACAGCTCACGTCCAGACCGGTCGATGGCGAGTAGGGCGGAAAACCCGGGGATCTCGATGTGGAGATCCTCGAGGGCGACCGTGTCGAAACCGAACGCGCACAACACGCTCGCGACCTCCGATCGGCGAGGCCGCGTATTTGGCATGCCAACAACGAGAAGCACGATTTGGGCGACCAACCATCCGACGCTGACCGCGACAGCCAACGTCGCCGGTTCTCCGAGCGAGGTCACGATCCTCAGCAGGGCCGCCACGACGACGACGCCTCGTCCGATCCGTCGTTAGCGGAGGGACCACCAAGGCGAATCGACGACGACGGCGGCCGTCAATCCCGCCAGGAACAAGGGTGACTGGTATCCCCGTCCCAGGCCGAATTGAGCAACCGGAGCCATCCCGATCGTGTACACGCCGTCGGCGGCGGTTGCGGCGATCAGACCCAGCATCATCATGGACAGAACGGCTGCCCCGACGACCTTGGCGAATCGGGTGTACCGGCCGGTGGCGACGAGCGCGACCAGGCCGATCACGGTCGACAACGCGACCAGGACCTGGGCCAGGCCGACGATGGCATCGAGCAGCAACGAGGGGATCGACTCGAACAGCGGCAGGATCTTCGGTCCGAATTCAGACGTGTCTCCCCCGCTGGCTCGAGCCAGCAGCCACATGAGCACCAGCACGATGCCAGCAACCACGAGACGAACCGGGGTCATCGGCGACCGGACGGTCTCGGGTCGGTCCGGCTCGTCGAGGCCGGCGAACGGCCGATCTGTCAGCGTGGTTTCGCTCTCGCTGTCCCGCATGGGGATGCCCTTCTTGATGTTCCGACGCTCCATCTTCTCAGGTGTCGACCACGGTGAGGTGCTCCGACCTGTTGCCCGGATGGCTCCCACGGGCGAGACTCAGCTGGTGACGAACTCGGCGAAGCAACCCCGACCCGGCGACGACCAGACCTTGTCCGGTGCGATCACCCGGCTTCGAAGTGAGGGATTCGTGGAGGACTTCTTCGCTACGAGCGACGGTCAGCTGGCGTGCCGCAGTTGCCGCGGATCGTGCGATCCGGCCGGAGCGCACATCGCTCAGACCGTCCGCTTCGAGGGCGCATCGAACCCCGATGACGAGTCGATCCTGTTGGCCATCGAGTGCGAGTGCGGCCGTCGCGGCCTGTACAGCACGGCGTACGGACCGTCGGCCTCGGCCGAGGACGCGATGGTGCTCCGGCGACTCACCGACCGGTCCGACATCGACACCTGAGACGGGTGCCGGTTCCCTGCGGGCCGGCAGGTTCCGACGACTGGGCGTTCGACTACTGGGCTGCGTCGGCCTCGGCGCCGGTGACGAGCACCGGACACGACGCGTTGCGAATGACATGATCCGAAACCGACCCGAGCACGGCGCGCTTGAAACCGCTCCGACCGCGCGACCCCAACAGAATCGCCGAGGCATCGATCTCCGTTGCGAACTCGCAGATCGTCGGCCCAGCGTCGCCCGTGAGCACTTTGGTTTCGACACCCGGTCGTCCGAGGCCCGCCACCGCAATGGCGAGCGCCCGCTCGCCCTCGATCATCTCCTGCTCCTGAGTGCGCTCGAACTCCTCGGGCGTCATCAGTCCTCCGGCGATCCCCGTCCCAGTCACGAGCATCGGGTCGAGCGGATCGACCACGGTCAGAATCACCACCCGCGCGTCCGACAGATCCAACAACGACAGCGCCGCTGCCAGCGCACTGACGGAGAGCTCTGAACCATCGGTGCACCCGACGAACGTATGTGCCATATCGATCTACCTCAGAACGCTCGGTGTGGTGGCAGCGTAGCGGGAGGGGCCACCACCGCTGACCAGTGAACGAGCTATCGGGATGGCACAGTGTGGCGGGCGAACAGAGAGCATCACGACATGGACGACAGGATCTTCCGCTGGTTCAATCGACTGGCAGATCGAACGCCGTGGCTGCACGGCGTCGCCACCACCTACGCCGTCTGGGGCATCACGCTGTTCGCGCTGCTCCTGTTGATTGCGTGGTGGGACGCCCGCTCCGCCGATGACCCTGTCCAGGCAGTAGCGGCGGTGACATGGGCGGGCGTGGCGGCGCTCGTGGGTGCGCTGGCGGTCCAACTCATCGGCGCCCCCATTGATCGGGCGCGGCCGACCGCCGTGCTCGAAGGCACGCACCTGCTGTTGGACCGAACCACCGATTTCTCGTTCCCGAGCGATCATGGCACCGCCACCGCCGCTGTCGCCGTCGGGCTCCTCGTTGCCGGTCGGTATCTCCGTCACCGCTGGTATGGCCGGGTCGCCTTCGGACTCGCCGTTCTGATGGGAATCGACCGCCTCTATGTGGGTGCCCACTACCCCACCGACGTCCTCGGCGGCCTGGTGTTCGGATCGACGATTGCGTTCGTCTTGGCACGGCCCGCAACGGCGTTGTTCGCACTCATCAATCGGCGCCTGATGCGCTCACCGCTGCGACCGCTGATCAGCGCCGCGCCAGCGGCGACCTGACGAACGCTCCGCTGCTGGGCGTCAGACGACGATCAGTTGGACGTCGATGTTGCCCCGTGTTGCATTGCTGTACGGGCAGACATCATGGGCCTTCGACATGAGGTCCTCGGCGACGGCACGATCGACGTTGGCCACCTCGAGCTGAAGGCGAACTGCGAGCTGGAATCCACCGGAGTCGAGTGTTCCGATATCAACCTGCGCCGTGACAGCTGACTCGCTCACGTCGACGCCGGCACCCTTGGCCATCAATTTCAAGGCGCTGTGGAAACATGCCGCGTAGCCCGTCGCGAAGAGCTGCTCCGGGTTCGTTGTTCCGGGAGTCTCCGGGCCGCCGAGCCCTTTGGGCAGCGACAACTGGACGTCGACGTTGGAATCAGAGGAGGTAGCACGACCCTCACGACCCCCCCATGCGGTGGCTTCTGCGGTGTAGAGAGTGTTCACCGAGTACAGCGTACGACGATTCGTGACGCCGTCGGTAACGGTCAGGGCACCCCTGAGATCGGTAGTTCCGGTCACGACCTCACAAACGCGGCCAATCGGCCGTAGGAGCACCTATCAGTGACGAGAGGTTTCCACATGCGCGGTTCACGCCCGTTACGTTCCAACGACGCACTTAGAATCGGCGCCATCACGTTCGGCGTGACGTGGTTGGCGTGGCGCGTTGTCGCGACGCGCATCGGGGTCCCGGCGGGACTGTTCTGGGCCGTGTGGGCCGTCGAAGCCTTCGCCGTGCTTCGTCTCACGACGATGCTGCTGAGATCACCAGTGACGGACTCGACCCCGGGGTCAACTCGGACGACGACCGATGTCCCCAGTTCCGACGACGTCCCCCTGACCATTGATGTCGCCGTGCTCGTCACCACCAGCGACGACGCAGCACAGGTGCGAACGTCGCTCCTCGCATCACTCGACGTGACCGATCGACATCGACTCCTGCTCCTCGCCGAGGCGTCGAGTGGATTCGACGAGTTGGCCATCGAACTCGGCGCTGAACTCATCGAATCCGACGGGACCTGGGTCGGTGCCGTGCGCGCTGCTGGGGCCGCCTCAGAGGCTGACGCCATCGCCCTGATCGGAGCAGGCTCGGTTCCGTTGCGACACCTTGTCGACACAGCTCGCGCCACGTTCGCGGATCCACGGGTCGCCGTGATCCAATCGACGCGCAATGAGTGGGGCGACGCCACTGCCGTCACGTGGACCGGCGGCGGCTCGGTCATTCGAACGGTCGCTTTGGCATCGATCAATCCGACGGCCGGCGAATTCGCAGCCAGCGTGGACCTACTGGCTGCCGACTGGTCGATCGTGTCCGCGTCATCCTCGATGGTCGCCGCCCAATCCGCAGAGCACGCGGTCGCCACTCAGGCACGTCTGATCGCGCAAGGGGCCGACCGTCTGAGCAGTCTCTGGACGCGCCGGAACCCCCTCCTTGCTCGAGGCCTCGACGTCCGATCGCGACTCTTGCTGGCGTCCACGGTGCTCGACCAATTGGTGGGCGTCTTCGCCGCCATCTGGGCGATCGCCGTCATCGCATCGGTGCTGACCGGCCAACTTCCGTTCTCGTTGACGCCACTCGGAGTCCTCGGACTCGGACTCCCCGCCTACGCCCTCGCCGCCTGGGCGCGCTGGTCGATCAGTGGCGGACGCATTGCACCCGGGGCACTGGCAGCGCACTCGGTCGATCGCATCGACACCGGGTTGGCGTCACTGCTGGCATCGCTCCGCGCCCGACGGAACACTCGCCCCGTCAACCGCCCTGAGCACCTGACTCCCATCCAACGGCTCAGCGCTCAACCCATCGCATCGGCGATGCTCATTGCGCTGAACGTTGCGATCCTGCTCCGGACCGCCACGACATTCGGCGCACCGGTACTGACGACCTCGAGCCGCTCAGCAACGATCGCCACCCTCGCCCTCGGTATCGCCACCCTCGTACCCGCTCTGCGCGGCATGAAGATCATCCTGTCGAAGCAGTCCCAACGACGCGCCGCCAACCGGTCAGCTGTCTCGCTGCGTGCGGACCTCGATGGTCATCCCATCGAGGTCCGGAACCTCGGCCCCGGCGGCGCCCGACTGGTCTCCGCCATCGGCGTCGCCGCCGTTGACGTCGCGGTCGGTGACCGGGTTGCGCTTGCTCTGACGTTGCCGAGAGCCGGCCGCATCCAGTTGGTAGCCCACGTCCGGTCGCTCACGCCTGACATCAGCGCGGTCGGCATTGAGTTCACCGAGATCGGCACCGCAGATCACGACGCTCTCATCCGCTACTGGGCCCAGACCTGGGCCGACGAGACAACAGCCACTGAGCCGGGAACGGCAACGCACCGACCCGGTCTGCCGGTCCTCGATCGCGGACACCATCGTGTCATCCGGCTCCTCACCTGTGTGGGATTGTTCGCCACCGGGTTGGCGGCCGCAGCGCCTGTGCCGTTCGCTGGCGCGGCGACGCCCGCTGATTCGCTGGTTCTCACCAAGGACGCCCCTGCGACCGTCGTCTACGGCGGCACGTCGAAGGTCACCTTGACGGCGGCCAATACGTGGAGCGCCACGAACCCGGCAGCCAAGCGCTACTACAACGCCTCCTTCCGCGACGTCCTGCCGAAGAACGTCACCTATGTCGACGGATCGGCATCTCCCGCTCCCAGCCAGGTCATCGTCAACCAACCCGCCACCGGCCAGACGACCATCATCTGGAGCAACATCAACGATCTCCAGCCCGGGTCGAAGCAGAACCTGACGTACTCGGTGGCACACAACACCTCCGGGCTCGACAATCAGACAATCAAAGTTGGAGACACCTTCACCAACACCGCCAGCGTCTACGCCAACACCAACCCCCGATACGTGCCCCGCTTCACGGCCACCGGTTCGCCGCTTGCGGGGCCGACCTCGGCCACCGACACGGCGTCGTCGTCGGCAACGACCGCCGTTGTCCCCGTACAGATCACCAAATCGGAGCCCAGCACCGACAGCAAGCTGCTCCGAGGCGTCCATGACCACGACACGATCTACACGTTGACGGTCACCAACAACCTGATCGCGCCGACCAATGCTGCTGTTGTCGACGACTATCTGCCCGCCAGCCTCGAGTTTCTCGGTTGTGGCACGACTGACCACACACCCAGCGGTGCCGTCGAGTATCCCGGCGCCCCCCGACTCGACGCCAGCACCGCTGATCTGACGGTCAACTGCCCGGCTCCCAGCCTGGTGGAGACCGTACAGATCGATCCCGACGGCTCGGGGCCCTTGTCTAGCGGTATCTACACCCACGTTCGTTGGAACATCGGCGATCTGGCCAAGGCCCAGGTTCGCCTGGTGACCTACCGGGCCGGCATCCCCAATCGCGCCAACGCGCAGTTCACCATCACCCCGGTTCCCAGCGTGACGTGCGGCGCAGCGGTCGACAGCTGCGCGCAGGTTGCCAATCTCTCCAACAACACCGGCCCGGTCACCACCGAAACCAGCAGTCCCCTGGCGCTCCGCAACGGCGCGTCGATCGCCGGCACCTACACCGGTCGACTCAACGCCGGCGTGACACCGACCCAGACGTGGGACCGAACGATCCATACCGTCACCTCCGAGGACCTCCGCATCAAGAAGTCGGCGTGCAACGCCACTCCTGCGAATCCGCAGGACCCGGGAACGGGCGATTGTCTGAACGGCATCGCCTACGGCGGCGAGACCACCTGGACCCTCAGGCTCGACACCGGTGAGTACCGCAACGCGGGACAGACCACCATCATCGACACCCTGCCTGACGGCCTCGAGTACATCGGCGGCTCCGGCTCCATCACCGATCAGATCGCCACCGTCGCTCCATTTGATCCAACCGTCACCACATTCACGACCACCAACGGTGGGACACAGCGCCTGTCCTGGAACCTGGCGTCGCTGCTCATCACCTCAGCCATCGCGCCCACGATCGCCACCAACGCGGTCATCGTTGTCACGTTCCGAAGCCGCACCCTGGCCGACTACCGCTCGACCGGCCAGCCGGTACTGAGCTTCGATGGCCTGACCAACCAGGTCACCACCAACGCCACAACGACGGTGGTGAACGGCGACGACGTGACCGGCGCGCAGAACATCACCGATGCGTCCGAAGCCACCATTCGCTCGTCGTGGAGTCGCATCGACAAGCAGACCCTCAGCGGTTCGATTGCCGCCAACACCACCGTCGCTGCGGGCGGCACCAGCTATCAATGTTCGTCGGGCGTTTCGCCGGCAGCAACCGCAGCCAATCCATCGATCCCCCGTTTTGCACCCAACGACATCGCCTGTTTCGACCTGCGCGTGGACTTCCCTGCTGACATTCGGGTTCGCAATGCGTTGGTCGCCGACTTCGTGCCCGCCAACTCGACCTATCTCGGCTACGCCCGCCAGGCTGGCCACACCCCCGATGAACTCCTCACGAGTGCTGGCCCCTTCGGGCCTGGTCAGCCGATCGTGTGGGCGATCGGGTCTCCGTCTGGTGCCGATCCGCGCTTCACGAGTGCCGAGGGCTCGACGTTCCACGTGGTGATCGCAACGCGGATCAGCGACGACCCGAATGCCAACAACAACTACGACATCGTCGAGAACCTGCTCAAGGTCACGGGCCTCGATACGGCTGGTCACTCCGTGTCGCTGCGCGACACCGCGACGTACATGCTGGCCGAACCCGAACTGCAACTGGTGAAAGGCGTCACCGACATTGCGCGCTCGGGCGCTTCGATCACCGGGTTTCCCGCCGAGCCGATCATCGGCGACGACAGCTCGACGGTGATCCAGGGTGACAACGCCACCTTCCGGATCGACGTTCCGAACGTGGCGCCACAGTTCCGCAATGATCGCGGCACACCGAACGACCAGAGCGACGACGTCGCCCGCGTCATTGGCACGACGAACGACCAGATTCCCGATGCGCGAGCGGTGACCATCTGGGACAACCTGCCGACGGGCCTGTCGTGTTCGGCACTCAGCGGCACACTTCCGACGACTGCGACCCTCGTCCGCCAGGCCACGGCGCTTCCATTGCCCGTGGCACCGACGCTGACCCTGACCGACGTGTCGTGCACAGCCAATCGGATCAGCCTCACCGCCAGCGTCATTCCCGCTGGTTACTCGCTCCGCTACAGCTACAAGATGTTGATCCCGACCACCGCGGCCGCTGGCGCGAAGTACAAGAACACGGCTGGCGTCAG
>JBBRSC010000093.1:0-11052 GCA_038245795.1 Acidimicrobiales bacterium | reverse complement strand
CTCGGCCGACACGGTACGACCGTCGAGGTCGTCGCGGGTTCGTGGTACGACGCATTGGCGGAGGACCTCCGGGGCCACGTCGATGTGATTGCGTCGAACCCGCCCTACGTCGGGCTCAACGACGTCATCGCCGATGACGTCGTGAATTGGGAGCCGTCGTCGGCCTTGTTCTCGGGTGACGACGGGCTTGATGATGTCCGCGTCATCGTGGCGGGTGCTGCGGAGTGGCTGGGGCCAAGTGGGGTGCTGATCCTGGAGATCGGCGCCGACCAGGCTGCGTCGGCCAGTGCGCTGTGTGATCAGGCGGGACTCGGTCCGACGATCGTCGGCAGCGACCTCAACGGTCGACCGCGGGTGCTTCGAACTTGTCGGGCAGGCGGATCCCCTTGATCAGGGTGTTCTGGAGCTCGACGTCGAGTCGATCGACAGCAATGGTCGCCACCACGATCATCTGATCGCCGAAGACAATGAAGCGTGCCCGCATCCGTCCGTCGAGGATCCGTCCGAATCCTCCTCGGACCTTCGCATCGATGGTCCACTGATTGCCGAAGTCGGTCTGGGTCACTGGCCGGACGTTGATCTCGGTAACGGTTGCCTGATCCAGGAGCTTGTCGAGCACCATCTGTGCGTCATCGGCGGGTCGATCGGGAGCGGCGAGCGACGCAGCCACCACGACACCGACGAACTGTCGGGCGGATCGCTTGGCGTCCTCTTCGGCCTTGTCGAAGCCTGTTGCCCCCGGGGTGACGTTCGTCCACTGATCATCGACGCCGGCCCACGCTCGTCTCATCTGACCGGTCGGTCCGTTGACAGAATCGACAGTGGCGTTGGCGGGAAACGACAAGGTGAACCCGTCCAGTTCGTTGAGAACCCGCCAGCTGTCTCCCCGGTCGAGATGCTGAATTCCTTCGCGTGAGGCCCAGCTGGGGCCATACCCCCACCATTGGAAGTTCGCGGCGAGGAGCCCGATCACGACGAGCACCACGAGGAACCACGGGTTGACCCAACGCTTCGGTTGTTCGGTCTCGCGGACCGGGTTGGCGTACAGCACCTCTTCGAAGGCGGCGTGTGAGGGCGAGACGGCCTCGGACAGCGACCGGGTGCAGACGCGACAACGGTCGGCGTCGAGATCGTTCCGTGCACCGCACGTTCCGCATTGCTTTTTCGTTGCTGTAAACACTGATTGCTTGTATCGGCAGCACGCGTAGATCACTGAGCGTTCTTCCAACGAAACCTCACGGTAGCGTTCGATGCATGTCCGACAGCGCTTGGCGAGCCTCGTGGAACGAGGCGGTCATTGAGTTGCTCGGCGGGAAAATGGTGGTGGTCCCCACCGACACCGTCTACGGGATCGCCGTCCGGGTCGATGACGCCGACGCGCTGAGTCGATTGTTCGAGCTCAAGGGTCGCGACCGCGCGAAGCCGATCGCCGTGCTCGTGGCCTCGCCAGATGATGCTGAATCTCTCGGGATCTTCAACGAGCCGTCGCGCCGGTTGGCGGAGCACTTCTGGCCGGGGGCCATGACACTGATTGTGAACCGTCAGCCAGCATTCGTGCATCATCTGGGCGGAGGGCGAGCCACCATTGGGATCCGCTGCCCGAATCATCAGGACATGCTCGATCTCCTGGAGCGGACGGGCCCCTTGGCGGTGACCAGCGCCAACATCAGCGGCGAGAGCACGCCACACACAGCCGCCGGAGTGCGAGCGGCGTTGGGCGATCGGGTTGCGGTGGTCGTCGACGGTGGCACCCTCGGTGGTGCGCCCTCGACAGTCGTCGATTGCACGACCGGATTTCCCGACGTGCTCCGCGAGGGTCCGATCTCCCGTGCTGATCTACGAGCGGCGTTGGCAGACCTGACGTAGGATCTCGTCGCTTCGAACCCGGGGGTCCCAGCCATGTCGTTCTTCCACAAGCCCGAGACCGCCAACGCGGATTATCTGTCGGGAGTGGCCTTCTTCGAGGGGTTCTCTGCCGACGATCTCAAACGGGTCGCAGCCCTGTCGAGCCAACGAGAGGTCGAGGCCGGGTCGGTCATCATCGATCAAGGCGATGCCGGGCTCGAATGTTTCGTGATCGTCGACGGCACTGTCAGCGTGTACGTGGCTTCTGAACACATTGCCACCCTGGAGGCTGGTTCCATGGTCGGCGAAATGGCCCTGGTGGATCATCGTCCGCGGAGCGCCAGCGTTGTGGCCGACGGGGCGGTGAAGTTGTTGCGCTTCGATGCGCCCCACTTCAAAAAACTCCTCGAGGAGATGCCGAAGGCGTCGGAGCGTGTGATGAACCTGCTGACCGCCAGGATGCAACGCCAGGCGTGACGGCGCGTGTCACGCCAGCGTGAGTTCGCCGCCGTCTTCGAGGCGAACGGAGCGCCCGACCATGTCCGCAGTGAGCATCTCCGACATGGCGTCCGGATCCTTGGTGACGCCCCACGATCGAGCACCCTCGGCGGTGAGTACCGCGGCGTGAGCCCGGGCGGGGGTGCCGTCCCGTTCGAACATGACGGTCCACGTCTCGACGGTCGCAGGGCCCACATGGTCTGCTGCGACCATTCGGAGCGGCGCGGCGGCATCGACAGCGAACTGAGGGTTGGCGTATCGGAATCCGTTGGGCGGCGGGGTGGTCGAGTACACCCCGAACGAGTGCTTCTGGATGATGCCGCCGTTGGCTGTCACCAAGCCGTGGGACC
This sequence comes from Acidimicrobiales bacterium, assembly GCA_038245795.1. Classification (GTDB taxonomy): domain Bacteria; phylum Actinomycetota; class Acidimicrobiia; order Acidimicrobiales; family Microtrichaceae; genus JBBRSC01. The sequence goes on along the minus strand of JBBRSC010000093.1, from coordinate 8,359 downwards.
CGGCGTCGTTTCGCAAGACGTCCACCATCGACGCAATGGCGTGGCCCACCGGGTTGTTCCACGGTCCTCCAGCGAAACACAGTCCGCCGTAGACGGTGAGCTGGCGGTCGAGGCTGATCTTCAATTCCGCACACGCCAACTCAACGGCTGACGGAAAGCACGAATACACATCGAGATGGGCGATGTCGTCGATGCCGCGACCCGACAATTCGACTGCTGTGTTGCCAGCGATCCCCATGGCAGCGCACGACACAAAATCCGTGCGCTCGGACATCTTGGATTCGTTTGCATCGGTGCCCGCCCACACGAACACCCAACGATCCCGGCTGATGCCGAGTTCTTCTGCCGTCGCGGCCGAACACATGATGACCGCCGACGACGCATCGAGATCGGGGTTCGACACCATGTGTTTCGTATACGGACTCCCGATCATTCGATTCGACGCTGTCACCGTGGCGATTTCCTCCGCCGAATGATGGGTGCGGTCCACGGCGTAGGGATTGTCGACCGCAACCGCGCTGAAGCGCGACCACAGCTCCGAGATGGCGCGCGTATGGGTGGCGGCGTCGCGCCCGAGGTGATGACGAATCGCGTTCTCGAAGAGCGGGTAGCACTGGACCGGCATGAAGATGCCATGTGCCACCTCGGCAGGATGGCCCATGTCGAGTTTCTGGGCGTCGCCCCAGGTTGGCGTCATCGAATCGTCCTGGTGGGTCCAGTCCAATGCCGTCCCGGCCTTCCGCGCCGCCATCCGGGTTTGGTAGGACTCGGCCCCACACACGATGGCGATGTCGGCATCGCCGGCCGCAATGGCGAACGCCGCCTTGTTGACCAGGAGCTGCGGGGTGTTGCCACCCATGGCCGGATACCAACGCTCTGACGGCGACGCGCCGATCATCTCCGCGATCCGTTCGGCCGGATCGAAGTAGCGCCACGACACGATCGGGACCACGCCGATGATCTCGGCGCGAGCCGCGAGGCCGGACACACCCGAGTCGGACTCGGCGAGCGCAATCGCAGAGGCCGCCAGGTCGATCGGTTCGAGGCCGCCCTGGCGGTCGAGGACTTGGCCGACGCCAACGATGACGGGGGAGCGGGGGTCGACGACAGCGTTGGTGGCCATGGCGGCAGACGGTAGCCCGTCGGTAGAGTGACGCCGTGACCAGAATTGCCGTCGGTGCCGACCATGCCGGATACCTCCTCAAGGCAGTCCTCGCTCAGCGGTGTACCGAGCTCGGCCACGACGTGGACAACCACGGAACCGATACCGGCGAACGGGTCGACTACCCGGACTACGGAGCCTCGGTCGGTCGGGCCGTGGCCGCGGGCACGGCGGACCTGGGGGTGTTGGTGTGCGGTTCCGGTATCGGGATCGCGATGGCTGCCAACAAGATCCCTGGCGTCCGCGCCGCCACCGTGCACGACGTGACCTCGGCTCGCTTGAGCCGCGAACACAACGACGCCAACGTGTTCTGCGTGGGCGAGCGCTTCATTGGCGAACAGGTTGCGCTCGATGCACTCGACGCATTCCTGGCAGCCCACTTCGAGGGCGGCCGTCACGCAGACCGAGTCGCCAAGATCAACGCCCTGTTGCCCAACTGAATGTGAAAAGGAATTCCCATGCCGTGGCCCACTGAACACGACGACGACATTTTCAACCTGCTCGACGCTGAACAACAACGACAGAACCAGGGCCTGCAGCTGATTGCCAGCGAGAACTTCACCTCGCCGGCGGTCATGAGCGCCGTGGGTTCGGTGCTCACGAACAAATATTCCGAGGGCTACCCGGGGAAGCGCTACTACGGCGGCAACGAGATCGTCGACGTCGTCGAAGATATCGCTCGCGATCGAGTGAAGGCGCTGTTCGGCGCAGAGCACGCCAACGTGCAGCCGCACTCCGGTGCCAATGCGAACCTGGGTGTCTACTTGGCGCTGCTCGAGCAGGGCGACACCGTGTTGGGGATGAGCCTCGACCACGGCGGACATCTCACCCACGGCAGCCCCGTGAACATCTCCGGTCGCTTCTACAACTTCGTGTCCTACCGGGTGACCCCCTCAGACGAGCGGATTGATCTCGATCAGTTACGTGATCTGGCGTTGGAACACCGCCCGAAGATGATCGTGTGCGGCGCCACGGCGTATCCCCGCGCGATTGATCCCGAGCCGATCCGTGCCATCTGCGACGAGGTGGGCGCATTGATGATGTTCGATGCCGCCCACATCGCGGGGCTCATCGCCGGCGGCGCCCATCCGAACCCCGTTGGGCTCGCTGACGTTGTCACGTTCACGACCCACAAGACGTTGCGGGGACCGCGTGGCGGCTGCATCCTGTCGAAGCAGGAGTATGCGGCGGCCATCGACAAGGCGATTTTCCCTGGCTTGCAAGGTGGACCGCTCGAGCATGTCATCGCCGGCAAGGCGGTGGCCTTCCGAGAGGCAGCGCATCCGACCTTTCGGGAGTACGCCCACGGCATTGTCGCCAATGCGCAGGCCTTGGCGAAGGCGCTCGGCGAGGAGGGGTTCCGTCTCGTGTCGGGCGGAACCGACAATCACCTCATGCTCGTTGACCTTCGCTCCTTCGATGCCGACCTGACGGGCAAAGAAGCACAGATCGTGCTTGATCAGGCAGGCATCACGCTGAACAAGAACACGATTCCTGATGATCCGCGGTCGCCCTTCGTGACGTCCGGGCTCCGGATCGGTACGCCGTCAGTGACCACCCAAGGAATGGGTCCCGAGGACATGACCCACATCGCCGGATTCATCGCTCGGGTGCTGCGCGAACGAAACGATCCCGCCGAGGTTGCTGCCGTCCGTGACGAGGTTCGCACCCTCTGTGAGAAGTACCCGGTCTACTGACCGCTCGTCTAGCGTCGGGTTGCAATGACGCCGTGGGGCTCCTACGCACTGGTACTGATCGCGGCGTTCGCCGCGACCACACTCTCGATGCCGGTCGTGATTTGGCTGGCCAACCGAACCGGCGCGATCGCCCAGCCCGACGAGCGACGCGTCCACGATCGGCCGACTCCGTCGATCGGTGGTCTCGGGATGATGTTCGGGCTCGGCACAGGACTGATCGTGGCGAGCCTTCTGGGTGGTTTCAGTCAGGTGTTCTCCATTCCGTCGAACGTCTGGGGTGTCGCCGGAGCAGCGGTGATCATTTTCGTCACTGGGCTCATCGACGATTACCGCGACGTGTCGGCCCCCGCCAAGGTCGCTGGCACCGTGCTTTCCGGCTCGGTGTTGTCACTCGCTGGCATCACCATCGTCAACGTGCCGGTCCCGTTCATCGGCTTCACGGTCCTGGCGCCTGACATAGCGGTCGTGCTGTCGGTGTTGTGGGTCATCGTCATGGCGAATGCCACAAACCTCATCGACGGCCTCGATGGCCTGGCAGCGGGCACCATGGCGATCGCTGCGGGAGCCTTCCTCGTCTACGGCATCAAGCTGCAACGAGTTGGAGCGCTCGAACCAGGCAATGTCGGACCACTTCTGGCCGTGATCGTGGTCGGCATCTGTCTTGGATTTCTCCCGTGGAACTTCTCGCCCGCCAAGATTTTCATGGGCGATTCTGGGGCGTTGTTGTTGGGATTGTTGATGGCGGCCAGCACCATCGCGGTCGGCGGTCAGAGCGACGACTCCTTCACCGGCCAGTCGTGGTTCTTCTTCGCGCCGTTGGTGTTGCCCCTGGTCATTCTCGGTGTGCCCCTCTTCGACATGATGTTTGCGGTGCTGCGACGCGCCACCCGACGACAGGGGCTCGCCACCGCCGACAAGGACCATCTCCATCATCGACTCATGCGGCTCGGACATGGCCAACGGCGGGCGGTCGTGATCATGTGGGGCTTCACGGCAGTGTTGTCGAGCTTCGCGCTGGTGCCCGTGCTCACGAGACGAGGCACGGGCATCGTCCCGATCGCCTTGGCCGGAGTGGCCCTGCTGGTGTTCACCGCCCTCGGGCCGGGGCGCCTTGCACGGCGCGGCGCGACCGACACCATCGAGGAACCTCTAGCGCGTGTCGACCCCTGATCGGACGACCTGTCCCGGGAGTGCTCCGGTCGGCTCGCCGTTCTGAATGGTCGCCACACCATCGACCCAGACGGTGCGAACGCCGATCGCCTCGGCGACCAGTCGCCCGGTGTTACCAGGGAGATCGTGGCGCATCTCGATCGGGCCGGCGTCGATGATGGCGGGATCGAACAGCACCAGATCGGCGCGAGCGCCGACCTCGATCCGTCCGCGATCGACGAGCCCGAACAATTTGGCAGGGACATCGGTGAGTTGTTGAATGGCGCGTTCGGGGGTGGCGAGCTGCTTGCCACGGAAGCAGTCGCCCAACCACTGCGTCGTGTAGGGCGGCCCGCACATGCGATCGAGATGGGCACCTGCATCGGAGCCGCCGATCATGACCGACGGGTGTTCCCATGCCTGGGAACGAAGCCGCCAAGACTCGTCGTCGTCATCGGTTGGCCCCGGCCACAGGACGGTTCGGAGGTCGTCGGCGACAATCACGTCGAGGAGCGCGTCAAAGGGCGATATCCCGCGTTCGGCGGCGAGATCGCCGACCTTGACGCCGCTGAGCCCCGGGTCGGCAAAGGTGTCTCCGATGACGTAGCGGTCCCATCCGGTGAGTCGGGCGAAGACACCCGCCTCGGGTGACGCCGCTCGTTCAGCGAGGTAGGCGCGCACGTCGGGATCCCGCAGGCACGCCAGTCGGGCAACGGCTGGAAGGCCCAGGATCGGTCCCCAGTCCGGCAGCATGTTGAGCGCGCAGTAGGTGCCGAAACTCATGTTCATTCCGACGAGGATGGGCATGGTCAGCGCTTTGATCTCGACCCCTGCCGCTCGGCAGCGATCCATGGCTTCGAGTTGATTGCGGTAGCGCTCGGGATCAGCCGAGTCCACCGTGAGGACATTCCAATTGAGCGGTCGACCAGCGGCGGATGCGAATCGAATCATGAAGTCCACCTCGGCCTCGTCGAAGCCGTCGAGGCAGCCATCGGACGCGAACTCGAGTTGTGTGCCGGGGTGCTCCCCGACGGCGGTCGCCAGCGCAATCAGCTCGCCATCGGTTGCCCATCGGGAGGCCACGGGTTGGCCGTCGCCGTCGGAGTGGGTGCGCGACAGGGTGGTGGAAAAGCCGAGACCGCCGGCTTCGATCGCTTGATGGAGCAGTGTGACCATTTCGTCGATCTGCTGTGGCGTGGCCTCCGAGCCCACCGCGGCCGGACCCATGACGCGCCGTCGCAGCGCGCAGTGACCGACCATGAAGGCGGCATTGACACCAAGCCCGGCCGAGAAGCGGTCGAGGTATTCCTCGAAGGAATCCCAGTTCCAATCGACGCCGAGTTCGAGCGCCGCCAGGGGCATACCTTCGACCTTCGCCATCATGCGACGTAGGTAGTCACCATCGCCGGGAGCGAGCGGCGCCAAGGTGAAGCCGCAGTTGCCAGCAATGACGGTGGTGACGCCGTGCAGATTGGAGGGCGAGGCGGATGGATCCCACATCAACTGCGCGTCGTAGTGCGTGTGGGGATCGATGAAACCCGGACAGATCGCCAGACCTGCGCCATCGATGAGCTCGTTGGCGACCACGTCGGCGCCGGGGTTCGTAGTACCCCGCTGCACCTCGGCGATCCGCCCTTCGGCGATGGCGACCGACCCGATGAACGGCTCGCCCCCTGATCCGTCGTAGACGGTCACATTCGAAATCATCGCGTCATGCATCACGACCCCATTCGGCTCGACTACGGTTTCTGACACTCTGTCAGAAACATTCGGTCAGAGCCACACTCGGCCCAGGGGGGTTCTATGAAGCGGTTGATGGTTGCAACGGTTGCGGCACTGGCGTTGATCGGCGCGGGCTGCGGCGCGAGCGGCTCCGACAAGGTGTCGGGCGACGCAACAACCACCGCTCCGGGTGCGCCCACGACGGTGCCGGCCGCCGCTGGGACCTTCGGCACCCTGAAGTCGCCATCGTGTGGCAAGGACGTCGGGGGAAAAAAGATCACCGTCAAGGCCAGCGAGGCTGGCGGCTCACCGGACGTCTTGCGGGTCGGTACTGCGAATGATCGCACCTCGACGATTCGACCGGGACTCCTCAAAGAGATGTGGGATGCGAGCGCGGCGTTCACGAAGTGGTGCAATGACCAGGGCGGCATCGGTGGCATGAAGATCGATCTCGTCGACCTCGACGGGCAACTCCTCAAAGTTGAGGATGCGATGGCAACGGCATGCAAGGGCACCTTCATGATGGTGGGCGGCGGTTGGGTCCAGGATCAGTTGATGTTCTCCGGCAAGCCCGAGAGCGACTTCCACCTCTGCAAGATGGCGGCGGTGCCAGGCTTCACGGTCTCACCCGAGTTTTCGGGCGCCAATGGTCAGTTCCAGGCATTGCCGACTCCGATCTACGTCAAGCCCACCAACTGGATCCAGATGTTGGTCAACAAGTTCCCGGACAAGATGGCGAAGACGATGGTGCTGTGGGGCAACCTTCCGTCACTCAAGTCGAACATGGAGCAGATCTACGGGACTGGTGCCCAGGTTCCAGGATTCGGCAAGCTGCCCGACATCTCCTACGACGCCATCGGAACACCCGACTGGAGCATCGTTGCCCAGCAGGTGATCGACTCCGGCGCCAAAGCCGTGACCTTCGTCGGGGAGCCGACCAACCTGTCGAAGGCGTCGCAGGCGCTCAAGGCGCAGAACTGGGACGGCATTCTCTTCGCTGATGCCAACCAGGACGACCCGGTGTTGCTGGAGAGCTCAGGTCCCGAGGCGGTCGAGGGACTGTTCATTCGTGGCGCTGGACTGCCACGTGCCGAGGCGGACAAGTGGCCGGCGACCAAGCAGTATCTCGACATCCTGAAGAACGACGGGCCTGCCGATGCCAAGATCGCGGGACTCAGCATGCAGGCGTTCTCCTCGTGGCTGCTGTTCGCTCAAGGCGTGACCGACTGTGCGACAACCAGCGGGGGCGAGGTGTCGCGAGACTGCGTGCTCGAGGCGATCTCGAAGATCGATTCGTGGGACGGTGGTGGACTTCACGCCGTAACGGACCCCGGCAAGTTTGCCCCGTCGGAGTGTGCAGTGTTGCTCACGGTCAAAGGTGGAGCCTTGGTTCGGGCCCAACCCGACCTCGGCAGCAAGGACGACAATGGCCAGGGCTTCTTCTGTTCCAAACTCGCGACCTTGACGGGCGACTTCGGCCAGGGCAAACGAGATCCGTCGCGCAAGTTCTGAGCCGTGGATAAGTTCCTGATCTTCACGGTCACGGGCGTCAGCCTCGCGGCCGTCTATGCCATTGCGGCCTGCGGGCTGGTCGTGACGTATACGACCTCAGGCATTTTCAACTTCGCCCACGGCGCGGTCGGAATGATCGGGGCCTTTACGTACTGGCAGTTCCATAGCGCCTGGGGATGGAGCGATCTGATTGCCCTCCCGCTGGTGGTTCTGATCCTGGCGCCAGCGCTCGGTGCCGTCATCGAGCGGGTGATCATGCGCAACCTGGGCGATGCGTCCGAGGCGGTCCGGATTGTGGTTCCGGTCAGCCTGCTGTTGGCGCTCTACGGGCTCGGCAACGTGATCTGGCCGGGAAGTGTGGCGCGGAACAGCAAGGACTTCTTTCCCGGAAAGATCGTTCGGATTGCAGGCGTCAACGTGTCCTACCACCGCATCACGATCCTGGTGGTCGCCGTCATCGTGGCGGTGGCGCTCTGGTACATCCTCCGACGAACCCGAACCGGTGTTGCAATGCGGGCGGTTGTCGATGATCGAGCACTTCTCCAACTGAACGGTGCCCGGCCCGATCGTGTGTCGATGATCTCTTGGTCCATCGGCGCATCGCTCGGCGCGATCTCGGGGATACTCGTCGCTCCCACCTATGGATTGAAACAGCTCGACCTGACGTTCCTCGTGGTCAACGCGTTTGCGGCGGCGGTGGTCGGGCGACTTCGGAGTCTCCCGTGGGCATTCGCTGGCGCGATGATGCTCGGGCTTGGCGAGTCTTACGTGAAGGGCTACCTGGGTGGCAACAAGGAGATCGGCGGATTTGCGTTGGGGAATCTGACCTACGCGTTGCCGCCGCTGTTGTTGTTCGTCATGTTGGTGGTCCAACCCGAGCAGCGGCTGCGTGCTGGCGGCATCAAACGGGCCCGTGATCGATGGCCAATTCCGACGATGCGAATGACCTACGTCGGTGCGGCCAGCTTGGTGGTCGTGACGGTGGCGGTGGCCTCCTTGATGGGCGCTGACACCGCAGTCGGCACGCTGCTCCCTGCTTACTTCTTCGCGCTCATGGCGCTCAGCTTGGTGCCGCTGGCGGGTTACGCGGGCCAGATATCGCTCGCATCGTTGAGCT
>JBBRSC010000092.1:0-11225 GCA_038245795.1 Acidimicrobiales bacterium | reverse complement strand
CCGAGCTTGGCAGCATCCCATCGCTTCGACCCGTTGGCGATCGCGGGCCCATCAGACCATGGGGTCATCCAGATGATGTTCTCGGCGACCGCTCGGATGATCTGACCAGTGACATGGCCCGCCTCCGCTGAGGCCAGCCACGCAACGAGCGGCGACGAGACTGCCGGATCCATGCGGTTCCATTCGTCCTCGGGCACGTCATCGGGCTCGATGACCGCTGGGGCGTTGGGCATGGTGGCGGTGATACGGGTGGCAGCAGCAGGGCCGACGGCGTTGACGGTGACGCCCATCTTGTAGAGCTCGAGGCTGAGCGTCTGGGTGAGGCTGGCAATGGCCGCCTTCGCTGGGGCGTAGTTGGTCTGACCGAAATTTCCGGTGAGGCCGGCCCCCGAAATGGTGTTGATGACGCGCCCGCCGACCGGAGCGCCGGTTGCCTTGGAAACGTTGCGCCAATGCAGCGCTGCGTGTTTGCACGGCACCCAGGTTCCCTTGACGTGGACCCGGAGCACCGCGTCGAAGTCGTCCTCGTCCATGTTCCAGATGACAGAATCGCGCACGATCCCGGCGTTGTTCACCAAGATGTCAACCTTGCCGTAGGTCGCGATGGTGTCGTCGAACAACGATCCAACTGCCTCGTAGTCGGAGACATCGGCGTAGTTCGATGAGGCGCTGCCACCACGCTCCGCGATGATCCCGACGGTGAGATCGGCGTCCCGGCCGGTCCCTTCGCCACTGACCGAGCCGCCGACGTCATTGATGACCACATGGGCGCCGTGCTTGGCGAGCTCCATGGCATGGCCTCTGCCGATGCCGTGTCCAGCGCCGGTCACGATGGCAACGGTGCCCTCGAGCATCCCCATGTCGAATCTCCTGTGTCGTGCTGCAGGCCGATGATGGCGGCAGCGTCCAGCAGTGGTGTCTGACGGACCGTCAGATTCTAGGGAACGACCACGCTCAGCGCGAATTCGGTCAAGACCACAGCTCATGCGTCCGAAGAAGAGCGGTGGGATGTTTCGCCCACCCGTTTGGGCCCTTCGCCCCCTTGGCGACCGAGCACCCAATCGGTACACATCAAGTGAGCCCCGGCACCTTTCCGGGCCCACGACATCAACACCAACACATCAGCACCAACACATCAGCACCAGCTACCAGAAAGACACCAAAATGATCACCTCCTTCCAGTTCATCTCCGCATACCTCACGGCGAAGGTCCGCTCAGAGCGTGGCGCTTCCCTCGTGGAATACGCCTTGCTCGTGGCACTCATCGCCGTCGTCTGCATCGCAGCGGTGACGACTCTCGGCACGAACGCATCGAGCAAGTTCAGCGCGGTCGGCTCGAGCATCGGCGCCTGAGCGAACGTCATCCAGATGGGGCGGGTTCCTTCGGGAACCCGCCCCATCTGTCGTTTTCGAACGAGGGGCGTCTTCGACGATGTCGAGTTCGGGCACGAATTCGCTCAAGGAACGGGATCGATTCTGCCGAAGAACTGCTGCGGGATCACCTGATTCCGCTCGAAGGGTCATCCGGCCTATGGGCGACTGGAGATGACTTCGGTACACATCAAGTGAGCCAACGCAGCACCGCCGAGGCCCTCTCAATCAGCACCAGCACCAGCTACCAGAAAGACACCAAAATGATCACCTCCTACCAGTTCATCTCTGCCTACCTCACAGCGAAGATCCGCTCAGAGCGTGGCGCTTCCCTCGTGGAGTACGCCCTGCTCGTGGCACTCATCGCCGTCGTCTGCATCGCAGCGGTGACGACTCTCGGCAAGAACGCATCGAGCAAGTTCAGCTCGGTCGGCTCGAGCATCGGCGCCTGAGCAACTTCATTCGTACGGGGCGGGTTCCTTCGGGAACCCGCCCCGTATGTCGTTTTCGTACGAGGCGCGTCTCCCATCACGTCAACCAACGGGAGTTCCATCCGCTGCGACGACCCCGACCGACGCGACCTTGAAGTTGTTGCGGCCGCTGCGCTTCACGTCGTAGAGCGCAGTGTCGGCATCGGAGACGACCTGATCGGCAGTGACTTGAGGTGAACCGGGGATCGCAATACCCACCGATGCCGTCAGTGCGACCTCACCACATTCGAGGACGAACGGCACTGCGATGGCGGCGACCAGTCGGCGCCCCACGTCGGCAGCCAGCAAGGGGTCGAGCCGTTCGGCGACAATGCAGAATTCGTCCCCCCCGAGGCGCCCGACCGTGTCATAGGTGCGGACCGATCGGCACAACCGCTCGCCGACTTTTGCCAGCAACTCATCGCCAGCGGCATGACCGTGGGTGTCGTTGACTGGTTTGAACATGTCGAGATCGAGAAAGTAGACGACGACCTGGCCGAACGACTTTTCCTCGTCGGATCGCCAGCGTTGCAGCGCCCCCTCGAGTTGACTCATCAGCTCACCGCGATTCACAAGTCCTGTCAGGGAATCGTGGGCTGCCTGATGGCCAAGTTCCTGCCGGGCGGTTTCCACGTCTCTGACCGCTTTCAAGAAGCGGGCCAGGACCAGGATTCCGACCCCGATGGTCACGATCAGCAGGACCCATTGCGGCATGGCCGACCCGGAGGGCGCAAGCACCCCGAGCGTCGGAGCACCGAAGAGGGCGACGCCAAGAAAGACGACCCTGCCCGGGTGCAATCGATTGTCGGACGCAGCGGTGGGGGCGATGATGTCATCCGCGCTGTGATGGGCGACCCCGAGAGCAATGGCGAGATAGACCACGGGATACGCGTTGTCGAGCCACTGGCGGGACGTCTCAGCACCCAGATGCGCCATGATCGACAGCGCCAAGTCCAGCACCATGATGGAGAGAATTCCGCAGAACATGAACGTCGACGATGCTGGACGCCGTCCAGGTGACAGTACGAGCCACACGAACGCCGCCAACAACACCATGTCTGCCAGCGGGTATGCGGCGGTGATGACACCTTCGAGGTTGGGGGTTGCCCCGCTGCCGGCAATGAGGAATTGCCAGACGGCCAGCGACGCGACAATGGCGAGGCCGAGGCCGTCGAGCAGACCTTCGCGCCATCGATCCCTTGCCCGTATGAGCACCATGTAACCGAGAGCCAGCGCAAACAGCGGATAGGCGCCGAGATAGAACGCGTCGGCCCATGACACCGCCGGCGTGTCACCCGTGGTGAGCACGAAGTAGTCCCAGATCAGATCCCCGACCAACCACATGGTGAGCACGGCAACGATCAGCATCCAGGTTCCGCGATTGCTGGAGCGTCGTGTCGCGCCCCACCCAGCGACGCACACCGCACACGCTGACATCAGATCGACGACCACGACACCGACGGTCGATTCACCGAACAACGAGACCGCGACGTAAACCGCGAGAAAGCACGCGACGAACACTCCAGCGGTGCGTGTGGACATGTTGTTGCTGTCGGCGGGTCGCGGCAACTGTTGAGGCGCCCGGTGGTGCCATTGGAATGGGGAGCGGCCGACCCTGCTCCCGACGACTCAGGCGAACTCTGCCGCTTCAGCCTCGAGGAGCCGATCAAAGTGGGCCCGCAGTTCGTGTCGACGGCCACGGTCGTTCGCCAGGTTGACGAGTTCGCCGGGGTCTTCGGCCAGGTCGTACCACTCGTGGTCGTGGTCCTCGAACGCAGCATCGACGTCGTACCGTTTCGGCTTCGGCCATCTCGTTCCGAAGGGCGTCGTCGATCCGCCCACCCCGTAGTAACGGGCGTACTTGTGTCGGCCGTCGAAGATGCCCCGAATGGCGTAGCGGGTGGAAATGCAGCTCTCGTACCAGGCCGAATCTTGGGCGAAGAGAATGTGATCGCGGCCCGCCGTCGCTGGCGTTTCGAGCACTGGCCGCAAGTCGATGCCTTGGAAGGTGGGGAGCTCCTCCCGCTCGGCACCCATGAGCAGGCCGATGGTGGTGGCAAGATCAACATGGGTCGCCAACGCCTGGGTCGACGTACCGGGGTGTGTCATCCCCGGAACCCGCATATAGAGCGGAATTCGCATGGTCTCGTCGTAGATCCACGGACCTTTGGATCGGAGGCCGTGCGATCCGCACTGGTCGCCATGATCCGACGTGAAGATGACCACCGTGTCGTCGGCCGCACCCGAGGCATCGAGGGCCGCGAGGACCCGCCCGAGATTCTCATCGCCGTGCCGGTGCAACGCCGCGTAGTAGTCCAGCTGGCGCATCCACGGCTGCGGATCGGCATGATCGATGGACCCGTAGATCCAGTGTTGCTGCTCGTACAACCACGTCCTCTGGACCTCAGGCTTGGTGAACAGGTCATCGGAGAAATTGTCGGGCAGCGCGTCGAAAATGTGCGGAATCGGCTCGTCGTAGGACGGCACCACATCGCCGTCTTTCCAACGGGCTGAACCGAGCAACCGGCGTGAGAACTCGAGCTGATGGGGGTGTTGGGCGCGCCAGTCAGGCTGATCCATCGGAAACCACATGACGTCATGGGGGTTCACGAGCGCCACCGTCAACATCCATGGATCGGGCTGGCCGCCATGGTCACCCAACCAGCTCACAGCTTGCTCCGCGATGACCGGGTCGAACGCCATTCCCGTTCCTGCCCACCCCATGTAGTGCTTGTCGTTGCCCTGCCAGTCGGAGAACCCGTAGGCGTCCATGTCAGGTTCGGCAGCGTGCGACAGGTGCCATTTTCCCAGATATGACGATCGGTAGCCCTGAGCGCGAGCAACGTGTCCGAGTGTCGGGACGGCGGGGTCGAGTTCGGCGTGGACGCCAGGGTGGATCACGTTCTCCGGCACCCCGTGTTGGGGCACGTACTGTCCGGTGAAGAGCGTGGCGCGACTGGGTGAGCACGGCGACGTGTGCGTGTGGAACCGGGTGAACTCAATGCCCTCGTTGATGAGTCGTTGCCGGTTCGGGAGTTCGACCGACGATGGGAGCCAACCTCGTTGGCGTTCCTGATCGGAGACGATCAACAAGACGTTGGGTCGGCGGTCAGTGGTCATGAGTATTCCTTCTTGAGCTGCTGTTTCATGATCTTGCCCGACGGATTTCGCGGCATCACGTCGACGACCTCGAGCCGCTCTGGGATCTTCTGGATCATCAGCCCCTCGTTCTTCAAGAAGTCGAGCATCTCGTCGAAGTCGATGGGGTCGACGTCGGCCGGAGCGGAGACGACCGCGCAGACCATCTCGCCTCGTTCAGCGTCCGGAAGCCCGATGACTGCCACGTCACCGACGCGCTCGTGGCGGAACAACATGTCCTCCACCTCTTTGGCTGAGACGTTCTCCCCCTTGCGGATGATCACGTCCTTGAGCCGACCGGTGATGACGACGTTGCCTCGGTCGTCGACGTGTCCGAGGTCCCCGGTCCGGAAGAAGCCCTCGTCATCGAAGGCGTCAACGTCGAGGCTGGCATCGAGGTAACCGAGCATGAGTTGTGGAGCCCGTGCGCGGATCTCGCCGTCCTGGCCGGGTTCGCAGATCCGACCCGAAGCGGTCACACATCGGAGTTCGACACCCGGCATCGGCTTGCCCTCACTCGTTGCCAACTCGTCGTCGGAATCGTCGACGGACGCCATGGTCAGTATCGGTGCCTCGGTGAGTCCGTAGCCCGACAGTATGGGCGCATCGAAGAGTTCTCGAACGTCGATGACGAGCTGCGGGGGCTTTGGAGCTCCGCCACCCGGGAAGCCGCGAACATCGGGAAAGATCGGGGTGACCACCTTGCGCTGCGCGGCGACGTAGGCCATGTGAAACGGCGTCCCCGAACCAGCAAGGGTGACATTCTCCCGGGACAGCACTTCGGCGGTGCGTTGGGGGTGGAATGCCTCCATGAGGATGAGCGAACAGCCGCTCTGGAGCGAGGCGAACAACCACGTGATCCCGCCGATATGAGTCAACGGGAAAACCAGCGCGCTGCGATCGCGCGACACCAGCGCCAGCCGTTCGCCCATCCCGTGGGCGACCGCGGCGAGCGACGCGTCGGTATGCATCGCCCCCTTCGGGTCGGCGGTGGTCCCCGAGGTGTAGAAGAGCCAACGAACCGTCGAGTCGTCCTGCGCCGGCATTGGCGGAAGTCGCGTGGGGTCGCCCTGGGGAAGTGTCCGATCGGACACGAGGACCTGCATGGCGACCGGACGAGCGGCGTTGTCGGGTTCGCTCTCCGGGTCCGCCGCGCGCTGGTCCTCGAACGTCGCGAGCGCGCGGACGTTGTTGGCGCGCGAGACGTCGGTGGCCATTGATTCGAAGTCGAAGCCATTCCAGATGGACGGGACAATCAGGAGCTGCGAGTGCGCCTGCTCGGTGCAGAAGCCAACCTCACGATCGCGATAGATCGGCAAGATCGGATTCTGGACTGCACCCAGCCGGCTGAGCGCGGCGACGAGGACCAGCGAGTCGATCCAAGTGGGAAGTTGCCAGGAGACGACGGAGCCATCAGCCATGCCGTAGTCGGCGAAACCCGCCGCGGCACGCTCGGCCTCGGTCGCGAATTCGAGGAATGTCATGGTGGCCATGTCCTCATCGACCGCCATCAGCGCATCGGGCGTGGCGTCGGCACGCTTCTCGATCAGTTCCCACAGCGTTCGCCCGCTGACTGCACCTGACGACATGAATCCCTCCGACCAGATCTGACGGTCCGTCAGCTTAGGTCGACTTGATCCTTGACGGTTTTAGATGGGGCGACCCGCTCGAATCTGGGTGCCCACCGGAACTGGCGCGGGCAGCGGCAGGATCAAACGCAGCACCGGCGCCCCCGGCTGGCTGGAATCGTTGGAGACCACCGCGCCATCGATCAGCATCGTTCCGTCGACGAGCCCATACCGCACCTGCTCGATGCGATCAGTAGCGGTCGTCGACTCGAGCAGGATCGTGATGCTGCGTCGGTCGTCGCTGAGCGTCGCCTGCCGCAAACTCACCAGCCTCGTCACCACCTCAGCCGAACCGACACTGGCGGCGAGCGGATCGGCGCTGTCCGGCGATGGGCTGACGCTGGTGCGATCCAATGTCCGAACGGCTCCGGCATCGATCATGGTGAAACCGTCCGGAACGCGGACCTCGGCGATTGGGTTCACGGGCGCCGCAGGAGACGCCGCAAGATCCGCCGTCGTCGCCACACGTTCGTCATCGCGCAACGCGAACGGCAGCGAGATTCCGGCGACCAGCACGACAGCCAATGAGCCAGCGATCAGGCTCCGCCGACGCCGCTGATGAACAACGACCAACCTGTCCCCTCGCAGGTGAGTGCGGGACAGCGCTGCGTCGACCTCGGCGTCGGTGAGAACGAGTTCATCCAACATGGGCTGCCTCCAGAGTGTCGTGTCCGAGTTGTGCCCGCAAGGCCGTCAGACCGCGATGGATGTGTGACTTCACCGACCCCGGCGAGATGCCCAGGGCAGCCGCCGTGTCGGCTTCGCTCAGATCGGAGAGATACCGCAGGGCGATCGTTTCTCGTTGACGCTTGGGGAGTCTCTGGAGCGCATCAGCGAGCGCCAGCCGCAGGGTGGTGTTGTCCTCGAGGTCGATCACGCCCGGGGTCAGCGTGCGACCCTTGCGACGCATGACGTCGATGGCCTGATTGGTGGTGACCCGCAGTACCCATCCCGCCACCAGTTGGTGATCGAGCCGATCCCAACGAACGAGCGCCCGAGCCATCGACTCTGATGCGATGTCTTCAGCGGCCGCCCGATTGCCGAGCATTCGGTAGGCGAGGGAGACAGCGCGGGGATAGAGCTCTCGGAAGCGCGCGTCGAAGTCGTGCAGCGCTGCGGTCTCGGGTGCCATCTCCATCACGGTCATCATGAACTGATACGAACGAGACGTCACGTTGGTTGTCGTCAGAACAGGAATTCTTTTTGAGACGTCCTCAGCGAATGGCGACAGGGTGGACCGGGGCCGACGTTGCTCCCACGATCGGCTCCGGCGCCGCGAGCAACAGGAACTCGACCGCCGCAGCACCAACGTCACTTCGACAGGCAGCAGCCAGACCCTCGAAGTTCCAGTTCTGGCCTTGGAGCATCCCCATGTCTCGCAGCTGGATCATGTGGACCACCAACATGTCGTCCCAGTTGCCAGACTCGGGTGGCATGACCTCATAGGCGTAGGTGTCGATGAAGGCCCCTGCGATGTCATGATCGGCGAACCACTCCGCGCACGTCAGACCGATGCCGGTGAGCTTCCAGTCAACCCCCACCGCGTACCGTCGTCGATCGCCCGAGAGATAGTGGCGCATCTCACCGGTT
Organism: Acidimicrobiales bacterium; assembly: GCA_038245795.1. Taxonomy (GTDB): domain Bacteria; phylum Actinomycetota; class Acidimicrobiia; order Acidimicrobiales; family Microtrichaceae; genus JBBRSC01. The sequence goes on along the minus strand of JBBRSC010000092.1, from coordinate 3,028 downwards.
CGGACGCAGACCACGTCCCCGGGCAAGGGAGTCACGCCGCTGCCGACGATGGCCGCTTCCAGATCTGCTGCCGTGACCGCCGTCCCGGGATCGAGCTCGTCCACCCTGCGAATCGCCGGGAGGTCAACCAACAGCCCACGGGTCACGATGGATCCCAGGTGCTCCGCGCCGCACCAGGTGGCCCCCGAAGAGGCGGTGTTCGATGCTTGCGGGCGTCCCCCGTAGAGCTGCCCGTCATAGCCGATGTGGCTGAGCGAGTCGACATGGGTGGCGGCGCACGTGGACATCGAGATCATGTCGTCGGTGCCTTCCCACAGACCCGGTGACTTCTTGTCCCGCTCGTTGAGCGACGTTGTCGTGAGCACCACGTTGTACCGACCCGACGGCTGGCCGATCTGCACGCCGTCGCGCTGGAGCGGCAACGCCAGCGAGTAACGGTCGCCCCGTGTCACGGAGGCGATCCCTCGTTGGACCGCCGCTGCATCAATGAGGTTCGCGCACCCCGATTGATCATCGTCGCCCCAGCGTCCCCAGTTGCGGAGACGCTCGGCGAGCGCCACGAATTCCGGCGACAGCGACATCTAGCTCATCACCAGCACGCCGCGGGCGAGTTTGCCCTCGTGCAACTCATCGAGCGCTGTCTGAAACGATTCGAGCCGGTAGGTCGCCGAGACCAGCTCGTCGAGTTTCAATCGACCGGCCTTGTAGAGGCGCACCATCAGATCCACGTCGTACTGCGGCCGGGCCGAGCCGTACCGGCAGCCCATGATCGTCTTGTCGTTGTACATCGTGTTCACGACGAAGGCGGCCTCGGCGCCCATCTTGGGCACGCCGAGCATGACGAGATTTCCGCCCCAATCGAGCAGGTCCGTTCCCACCCGGATCAGCGCTGTGGAACCCACGCACTCAAAGACGTGGTTGACGCCGTTGGGGCTGATCTCCTTGACGGCTGCCACCAGGTCGGTGTCGGTCCCGGGGCAGATGAAATGCGTGGCTCCGAACTGACGAGCCACCGCTTCCTTGCCCGGATTGGTGTCCACCGCGATGATGGGAAGTGCGTCGCTCAACGCGGCACCCTGGATGACGTTGAGGCCGATCCCGCCGACACCGATGACGACCACCGACTCTCCGTGAGAAACCTTCGCCCGGTTGAACACCGCGCCCACACCGGTCAGCACGCCGCAACCGATGAGGCACGCCGAACTGAACGGTACGTCGCGATCGATGGGAACGGCTGATGTCGCCTTGACCACGGTCTCTTCAACAAAGACCGACAGGTTCGCGAACTGGAAGGCGGGGTCGCCGTTGACCGTGAAGGGTCGACCGAGTTTGCCGAGCGATGTCCGACAGAACGTGGGCTTGCCCCGATCGCACGCTGCGCAGTGACCGCAATTGCCGAGGGTGGACAGCACCACGTGGTCGCCGACCTTGACATGGGTCACGTCGGAGGCGACCTGGGTGATGATCCCGGCGCCTTCGTGTCCCAACACCACAGGTGTCGGAAACATGATGGTCCCGTCGAGTACCGACACGTCGCTGTGGCACAGCCCGGCCGCTTCGATCTTGACCCGCACCTCGCCCGGGCGGAGATCACGAACCTCCACGGTCGTGGCGACTTCCGCCGTTGTGCCATCCCAGACGATGCCCTTCATGGGAACTCCTTGTCGACCGCTACCCGGTCGCTTTGTCGGACAGCGAGAGCGTAGCGAGAACTGGAACGTGTTCTCGTTTCGAGATCACGTCGACGATGGCCCGCTGGATCAGCTCGGCCAGACGATCGACTGCATTTCTGCGTACGCCCACAGCCCGAAGCTCCCGCCGTCGCGTCCAACGCCTGACTGCTTGAACCCGCCAAATGGTGCCTCGTGGTTGCGTTGCAGCGAGTTGATTCCCACGTTGCCGGACCGGAGTCGCTTGGCGACCTCCCATGCACGGCCGGTGTCCTTGCTGAACACGTAGGAGTAGAGGCCGAAATCACTGTCGTTGGCGATCTGGATTGCCTCCTCGGGTTCGTCGAACGGCACGACCACGACGACGGGGCCGAAGATCTCTTCGCGCACCGGGGTCATCTCGTTGGTGCAGTCCACCAGCAGGGTGGGGGCGACATAGAAGCCGGTCTCCATGTCGGGTCGGTCGCCGCCAACTGCGACCGTTGCGCCTTCGGCCCGACCAGCATCGATGTACCCCTGGACGCGATCGCGGTGCACGGCGGTGATGACCGGTCCCACCACCGTCGCGCGCTCCAACGGGTCGCCAACGGTCATGTGCGCGGCAGCGTTCGTCAGCCCCGACACCAACGCGTCGTAAACACCTCGTTGGCAGATGACACGAGTTGGTGCCGTGCATATCTGGCCGGAGTGGAACCCCCAGACGGAAGTGATCCCGCCGATGGCGGCGGCCAGATCGGCATCATCGAACACGATGCACGCGCCCTTCCCGCCGAGTTCCAGAAGCAGGCGCTTCATCTCGCCGCCCGCCACCGAACCGATCCGTCGACCGACGCCTGTCGATCCGGTGAAGCTGACCATGTCGACATGCGGTGACGAGACAATCGCCTCCGACGCTGCAACATCGGTGCCATTGGTGAGGTTCACGACACCGGGAGGGAACCCGGCCTCATCGAACAAGCGCACCAACTCGATCACGCCGAGCGGATCCTGTGGCGCCGGCTTCACGACCACGGTGTTGCCCATGGCGAGGGCGGGGCCGATCTTGCCGGCCATGTTCACGATCGGGAAGTTGTACGACGTGATGCAACTCACCACGCCAACCGGAGCACGATGGCCGACTGCCGAAATCAGTCCGCCGGGTGCCAGCGCAGTCGACGGCATCGCTGACGGTTCCAACGGAATCAAACGGGTCTCGAGCGCTCCTTTGGCATACCGACGGAAACGTGCCGCAGCTTGGGGGACCTGGATGGTCTTGGTGACCCGCATGGTGGCGCCCGTCTCGGATTGCACCAACGGAACCAGGACATCGGACCGCGCGTCGATCAGATCGGCCACCCGCTCCAGAAGCTCGGCTCGGT
>JBBRSC010000091.1:0-11612 GCA_038245795.1 Acidimicrobiales bacterium | reverse complement strand
CGGTTCGGCATCCCGTGGAGCCCGCAGAACCAACTCGAGTTGATGGCAATCGAAGAGTTCATCCGCCGGAACTGGCGCTTCGCTCCGACCCGAATGCGCTTCCCGCCACAGGCCATGGAGGGCCGGACCCGAGAACTCGCTCGCATGGCCGGCTGAGTTTCGTGCCACGACGTACACCCACGCTCGACATGGCGCCGATCCTCACGGCCATGGTCGGCCGCCGGCTCGACGGCGGCTCAGCTCGCGCCGACGATGAACTGCTCGACGCCACGGTCGTGCTGCTCACGGCACGGGGTCTGACCGGCTGGACCATCGATGATCTCACCGACAGTGTCGGCGTCGGCCGCACCACCATCTATCGACGCTTCGGCGATCGCGACGGTTTGGTCCACGCCGCGCTCGCTCGCGAATGCCATCGGTTCTTCGAACACATCAACGACGAGTCCCGACACATCGAGGACCTCGGAGATCGGGTGGTCGAGGCGTTCCTACTGGGACTGACGCTCGCTCAGACGTCACCACTTGCCAGGGTGATCGACGCTGATACCGAGAACTTCCTCCCGTTTCTGCTCGAGAACTCGCCGATGCTCATACGCATCGCAAGCGACCTCTTGGTGAAACTGGCCCAACAGCAGGATCCTGACCTTGATGTCGGGACCGCACGATTGACGGCCGAAACGCTGGTGCGGCTCGCCTTGTCGTTCCTGATCGCGCCAGAGTCGGCGGTATTCGGAACCGACGAATCGTCGACCAGGATCGCGGTAGCCGCAATGGTTCGGCCCCTGCTGGCGAACACTCTCGGCTGACCAGTTCCGACGAACAGCTTCTGGGCGGGCCTACAGCTTCTGGGCGATGGTCAATCCGTCACCGATCGGCACCAGCGACACAATGAAGCGAGGATCCGCAACGAGGGTGTCGTTGAGTGCCCGAAGCGCCGGAGTATCACGATCGTCAGGCGAGTCGTTGGCTGCATCGGTCGCGACCTTGCCGCTCCACAACGTGTTGTCGACGAGTAACAGACCGCCGGGCCGGAGCATCGGCGCGACGCGGTCGAAGTACGCCTGATACGAGGACTTGTCGGCATCGATGAACACCGCGTCGAGGGGTTCATCACCGATCTCGTCGAGCAACTCGATAGCGTTGCCGAGATGCAGTTCGATTCGGTCCGACAGCCCCGTGGCTTCCCACGTGGCCCGCGCAATCTGGGTCCAATCATCGCTGATGTCGAAGCAGTGCAGCTTCCCGCGCGGCGCCAGGCCACGAGCCAGGCACACCGATGAGTACCCCGTGAAGGTGCCGATCTCCACGACTCGGGTGGCACCCAGGGACCGGATCAACATCTCCAGAAGGACGCCCTGTTCGGTGCCAATCTGCATGGCCGCCGCCCAGCCAAGGGCTGCGGTTTGTTCGATCAATGCAACCTGATGGGGGTCAGGCGGGGTCGAGTGATCGGCGACGTAGTCGGCAATTGAGGGATCGAGAAGCGATGAGCGAGTGGCGCGAGCTGGCATCTCGACAGTTTCCACCACAACGCCTCGGTCGTGTCGCGTACGGTGACCGACCATGAACAACCCACTGCTCTACGAAGGATCCCGATGCGTCGTGACCGGTGCCGCCTCCGGCGTCGGCGAGGCCACCGCCACGATCTTGGCTGACCTCGGCGCCGAGGTCATCGGCCTCGATATCAACGAAGCCCCGGCCGCCGCGACGTCGCTCATCGTCGACCTGCGCGATCGGGCGTCGATTGACTCGGCGCTCGCCTCGATCGCCGGTCCCGTGGATGCAGTTTTCTCGATCGCTGGCCTGCCAGGCGAACCCTTCAGCGATATTGACACTGTCACTGTCAATTTCATTGCAGCCCGGTACTTGATCGAATCACTGCTACCGAAGCTGTCAGACGGCGCTGGGATCGTGTGCGTCGGATCGAATGCGGGCATGGGCTGGGAGACCGACGTCGAGCGCTTCCTCCCGATCATCACAACGACTGGATTCGACGAGACACTGGCCTGGTACGAGGCCAACCCCGGTGCCATCGAGCACGGTTATGTGCATTCAAAAAAAGCCATCAACATCTGGGTGGCCTGGCGGTCACAGACACTCATCAACGAGCGCGGCATCCGCCTGAACTGCTCGAACCCGGGACCAATTCAAACGGCGATGATGCCGGCGTTTGAAGAACAGGCCGGCGTCGAGGTGATCGACATGTTCGCTGGGCCGTCCGGGCGCCGCTCCTCGGCTGAGGAACAGGCCTGGCCGTTGATCTTTGCCAACAGCCGGCGATCGTCGTACGTCGCAGGCGAGTCGATTCGGGTGGACGCGGCATTTCTGGCATCGACGATCGTGCCAAACGCCGGCTGATCCGCGCGCTGTTCGTTGTCGTTCGCGTCGCAGGTAGCGGTTCGCGGCACAGGTTGCACCAATTTCCGCTCCGAGCGCAACGCCACGTTCAACCTACGGACGGCGCTCGGCGAGGAGGGCGGCCGAATCCGTCAGTTGCCGGGCCGCTCGGAAGTACGAGAATTCCTGATGACCTGAGGAGTCGCCGCCCCCACAGCGCACATCGAACCGCAGGACGGAGCGCACCCACTCAACATGAGACGGCCCCGGTAGCGTCGCTCGTTCACCCGTCGAGATCGGCAGACTTCAACGACCAACCACCCGACTCCCGTCAGCGATCAGTTCCTCGTCCTGCACACCCTGGCGATCGGTGGACTCATCGACGAGAACGAGATTTGCGAGCGGTCGGGGGTCGTTTCATCGGTCGCCGCCGCTGAACTGTGCGACCTCGAACAGCTGGACCTCGCACGACATCGCGATGGCCGCATGGCTGGCTGGATGTTGAACGAGGCTGGCCGGGCGCTTCACGCCGAATTGCTGGCCGAAGCACGTGCCACGCTGAACCTCGTCGCCGTCGCCGCGCAGTACGACGAGTGGCTCCCTGTGAACCAGTCTTTCAAGGAGGTCTGCACCACGTGGCAGACCGAGCGGGATCACCCGGCAACGTGCGTCGCGCTCGCCCCAGTCGTGACGAGCACCGCGCCCATCTGCGCGGCGCTCGGCGCGTCGGTCCCCTGGATGGACCGATACGGATCACGCCTCGAGGCGGCGGCCGGGCGATTCGTTGGAGGCGACGACACCGCCCTGACGCGGCCGATGTCTGCCAGCGTCCACGACGTGTGGATGGAACTTCATCAGGACCTACTCCTGACGCTTGGGCGCACACGTTCCGCCGACGACGGCCACTGACCCGCGGGGCGCGAGCGCGTTCGCGGCGCCTCCCGACCGCAACGCGCGGCCTGAACCCGCCATGAACAGCGAGAAGCAACTGTTGTCCAAGTACCGTTTCGGCCCGATGACGAACGACACGAACGACCTCAGCCCCTACGACGCCTTTCCCCACCTTCGCTTCGATCGACCCGCGCCCGGCGTGCTGACCATCACGCTCGACGGGCCCGGTCTCAACGCTGTCGACCTCCACGTACATCGCGAGCTCGCCGATGTGTGGTTAGCGGTCGATCGCGATCCAGAGACACGTGTCGCCGTCCTCCAAGGCGCCGGCAAGGCCTTCTCGGCGGGCGGATCGTTCGAGCTCCTCGACGAGATGATCGGCGACTACGCCACCCGGACGCGCATCCTGCGCGAAGCACGCGATCTCGTCTTCAACGTCATCAACTGCTCGAAACCCATCGTGTCCGCCATCCACGGTCCGGCCGTCGGCGCCGGTCTCGTGGCTGGGCTCCTTGCGGACGTGTCCGTGGTCGGCCGGAACGCCAAGATCATCGATGGGCACACTCGGCTCGGCGTTGCGGCGGGCGATCACGCCGCGATCTGCTGGCCGTTGTTGTGCGGCATGGCGAAGGCCAAGTACTACCTGTTGACGTGCGAGCCGCTCTCGGGGGAAGAGGCTGAACGCATCGGCCTGGTGTCACTTTGTGTCGACGACGATGAGGTCCAGGCGAAGGCACTTGCCATCGCAACCCAGCTCGCCGACGGCGCCCAATCGGCCATCAGATGGACGAAGCATTCGCTCAACAACTGGTACCGCGACCACACATCGATTTTCGATGCGTCGTGGGGCCTCGAGTTCTACGGATTCGGCGGTCCGGACGCCGCCGAGGGCCTGGCGTCGCACCGCGAAAAACGCGCCCCCGATTTCGAGGGCCCCACCAGCGAATAGACCCAGATATTGCGTCAGGTGGCGCGGTGGGCGGGGCCGCGGGCTTGGTACTGGCCCGTGGCTGATCCCACGACGGCGCCGGCGGCCAGGATGCGTTGGCCGCGCAACCACACGTCGGTGACCCGACCCGTGAGCTCGTGTCCCTCGAACGGCGTGTAGCCCTGCGACGACGGCGACTCCTCAGCACGCACCACGTACGTCTCGTTCGGATCCAGGAGCGCAATGTCGGCATCCGATCCGACCTCGAGACTGCCTTTGCCGACCAGCCCGTACCGCGCGGCGGGATTCGTGCTCACCAGCTTGGCGATGGCCGCCGGGGCCATTCCTCGCTTGGTTCCTTCGCTGAACAGACCTGACAGAAGGTACTCGGTGCCGCCGAAGCCGCTCTTTGCCAGCCAGATGTCGTCTGGGTGCTCGGCCGACACCTTGTGTTCCATCTTGCAGCAGGCGTGATCCGACACCACCCAGTCGATCTCACCTGCCAACACGTGCCCCCACAGCGCCTCGACGTCCTCGCGGGGACGAAGCGGCGGGTTGACCTTGCCGTACACACCGTTGGCAGTGTCGATGTCTGCGAGCAGATGCCCGATGGTGACCTCACGTCGGAAGTTCACGTTGGGAAACGCCCGCGCCATGCGGAGCGCGGCGTCCATGGCCTTGGCCCCCGAGAGGTGCAACAGGTTGATCGTGGGGCAGTCGGTCTCGTGCGCGAGATACGACGCGATCGTCACCGCCAGCCCTTCCGAATGCGGTGGACGGCTGGCCGAATAGGCAGCCAATCCGGTCAGCTCACCGGCGTCTTCGACGAGCTTCGTGTAGGCAGCCATGATCTCAGCCGTCTCGCAGTGCAACGACAACGAGATGGTGTCGGCGAACTCCGGGAACTGCTCGCGCGCCCTCGCGATGCCGCGCATCACGAACTCGAAGTGGGCGTAGTCGTACCGTTCCCCTGGCGGTGTCATCAGGAACTCCGACTGATCGCTCGACCGACCATGGAGCCCGTGCGACCCGTAGAACATGAAAATCTTGAATGAGGTCACCCCGAACTGCTCGACCAGCAGCGGGATCTCGTCGATGTGGCTCGCCTGCATGGGCGCCAGATGGAAGGCGTAATCGACGTGTGATCGGCCCTTCATCAGATCCAGTACCTGGGGGAAGAACTCCCGGTACGGGCCGCCCTGGTTCAGGTAGTACTGACCGGTGCGCATGTAGTTGATGACCGTCGTGGTGCCACCCACCGCGGCGGCGTGGCTCTCCGAGACGGCGTCCTCGTCGAGCGGCTGGTAGATGCCCATGTGGGTATGAGCGTCGACCGACCCCGGAAAAGCCAGACGCCCGGCCGCGTCGACGATCTCGGTGCGCTCAGCGGCGGCCGCGAGCCCGGACGCGAGCGCTGCGATCTTGCCCCCGCGGATGCCGATGTCGATGCCGACGTCGGTGCGATCGAGATCGGGGCGCACCACCTGGGCGTTGGTGAGGATCAGGTCGTACTCGTTCATCGCCGGGACGATAGCGGAACGCTGTTCCGCAATGAACCTCGACGACCGCCTGGGACTGGTCAAAAGGGCCGCGATATCCTTCGTCTCGACCAGCACTTCCAGGGGGAACCACCATGTCAATCATCGATCTCGCACCGAGCGCCGTTCACCGCGGCGCCGACGATATGCCCTTCGTCGACATCGGCGACGGCAACCTCCTCAAGGTGTTGCAGGTCGATCTGTCCGTGGGGCTCTGGATCATCGAGAACGTCTTCCAGGCGGGCTACATGGTGCAGACCCACCGCCACACCGGACCCGTCTACGCGTTCACTCGGTCAGGAGCGTGGCGGTACCAGGAGTCACCGGATGAGGTCAATCGCGCTGGGTCGTATCTGTTCGAGCCAGCCGGGTCGATCCACACCCTCGAGGTGATCGAGGACAACACCCAGGTCTGGTTCTCGATCTACGGCGCCAACCTCAACCTCGACGCAGCGGGCAACATCGAGAGCATCTTTGACGCTCCCACGGCGCTCGACGCGTACATCGCATTGGCCGAGGCCGAAGGGTACGAGCGACCCAACGTCCTCATCAGCGGCTAGGCAACGTCGACGCCGACCGTGTGCCAACCGGTGGCCCCGTTGGGCGCCACATCGGCCAGATTCGGCGTCTGGGTCTGGCCATCGCCATCGGTGGCCCGCACGTGAATCGTGTGGGCCCCCGGGGTTGCGGTCCACGACACCCACCATTGTCGCCACGTCGACGACGACACTTCGGAGCCGAGCGTCGCGACCATCCATGGACCATCGTCGACCTGCACTTCGACCTTCGAAATCCCGCGGGTCGGTGCCCACGCCACCCCAGCAATCGGAACCGTGCCAGCCGTCAGGCGCCCGCCCGAGCCGGGCGTATCGATACGTGACTGGGTCTTGATCGGGCCGAGCGCCGACCACCCCCGCGGAATCCAATATCCCTCGACCTGATCGAACCGCGTGATCTCGATCCGCTTGATCCACTTGGTCGCCGAGACGTACCCGTACAGGCCAGGCACGATGAGCCGCGCCGGAAACCCGTGCTCGACCGGCAGCACCTCGCCATTCATCCCGATGGCCACAATGGCATCACGCCCGTCGATGATCGACGTGGGGAATCCACCAGTCCAACCATCAACTGAGTGCCCGACGATCTGATCGGCATTCGGCGACATTCCCGCCAGCTCGAGGAGTTCATCGAGCCGAACACCGGTCCAGCGCGCGTTCCCGACCAGCTCCCCACCGACCTCATTCGAGACGCACGAGATGGTGACGTCCACCTCGATGAGCTTGCGCTTCGAGAGGTCGTCGTACGTGAACGTCACCGGCCGGTCGACCATGCCGTCGATCGTCAGCGTCCAGTCAGCCAGCGTCACCGACGGCGGGATGATGGCCGTGTCGATCCGGTAGAAGCGGTCATTGGGGATGATGAACGTCGACAGGCCGGGGATCTCAGCGGCAGGATCGATTGGCAGCGGCGGCAGCGCAACGCTCGGTGTCGGAAGTCGAACTCCGGCGCGCTGCAACTCAGCCGCAAATCTGGAACGAAGGCCGGATCCCGCCAGGCCGGCCACCACGGCGCCCGCCGAGATCGCGGCGGCGCCCATCAGGAAGCGCCGTCGATCGGGTGGGGGTTCGTCGATTGATTCCGCTGGCGGCGCGGGCGGATACGACCAGCGGTGGAAGATCCACAACACCCCGGCCCCCGCCGCCGCGGCGAATACCGACGGGTACCACGGATCGGTCGGACCATCACCGGTGGTTGCCGCGAGGACCCCGACCACACCGAACACTGCGACGATCCCCATCCCCAGGTACACGCTCCGTCGCAACGCAATCACCCCGGCTGCCGCACCCAACAGGCACATGATGATGATGGTGCCGATGATGAGCGCCGTCTTGTCGCTGGTGCCGAAGAGATCGATGCCGAATCGTTTGATCGCCGCAGGGACATGATCGATCACCCGGTCGCCGACACTCACGACCGGGTGCTTGGCGTCAGACTGGAACCCGGCGGCGAGCTGACCGGCGCCCAACGCGGCGAGCACGGCCGTCATGCCAGCCAGCGCACCCCACCAGCGCGGAGCGAGCCACGACTCGGTGGCGTCAATGGCCGGAATCGGCTGATCGCGATCAAGGGTGGAAACGGCCATGACTCCAGGATGCCGCGAGAAACGTGTCGGTCGCCGCACACCAGGCTCAACGTTCGCGAAACACCTCGGCCTCGCCTGCCCGCGGCAGTCGTCCGGGCCTACCCTGATCGTCGTGTCGACACCTCAGATTCTCGTCGTTGACGACGAACCAATCGTCCGCGAAGTGGTGGCGCGCTATCTCCAACGCGATGGGTTGGACGTCATCGAGGCAGCCGACGGCCGCGAAGCGCTCGAGGCACTCACGAACCATCACATTGATCTCGTGGTGCTCGATGTGATGCTCCCCCACATCGACGGGCTCTCGATCCTTCGTCACATCCGCGCTCAGGGAACCATCCCGGTGATCCTGCTCACGGCACGCGCCGAGGAGGTCGACCGCATCGTCGGACTCGAGCTGGGCGCCGACGACTATGTCGTCAAGCCGTTCTCGCCGCGAGAGCTTGCGGTGCGGGTGCGAAACGTGCACCGCCGCAGCCTCGGCTCAGTGGCAACGACGACTCCCCGCGGGGGAGGAATGCTGAGGTTCGATGATCTGACGATCGACACCACCACCCGCGAGGTCGTCGTCCGGGACGCGCTGGTGTCGCTGACACCCAAGGAGTTCGACCTGCTGGCGCTATTGGCATCGGAGCCGCGACGGGTCTTCACCCGCAGCCAATTGCTCGAGGACGTGTGGGATTCATCGCCCGACTATCAGGACCAGGCGACCGTCACGGTGCATGTCGGCCGCCTGCGACAGAAGATCGAGTCGGAGCCGGATCAGCCGCGTTGGATCACCACAGTCCGCGGGGTCGGTTACCGCTTCGAGCCATGACACCGGTCGTTGCCATGCCCTCCATGACCGACCTCCTGGCGGATGATCCGCTCGGATCGCTTCTCACCTTCGGCGGCCTGGCAATTGCGGCGGTAGCGACCGGCTTCGCGTTGCGACCTGCGCTGCGACGGCTCCGCTCGATCGGTCAAGCCGTCACGATCGTGGCCATCGCCGCGCTGCTGTTCGCCTTCGTGGCAGCCGCCGCGGCCACGCGATCGATGGTGCTCGACAAATCCCAGCTCGGAGCCGTGGCGCTGGCGCTCATCATCGCCGCCGCGTTTGCGATCCTATTGGCGTTCACGATGACCCGACCCATGGCCGCCGATGTCGAGCGGCTCAGCGCGGCCGCGACCCGAGTCGAACGTGGCGACCTCACGGTTCGTACCGGCGTGATCCGGCGTGACGAGCTCGGGCATGCGAGCCGCGCCATCGATCAGATGATCGAGCGGCTGCACGTCCTCGAGACCGAACGCGCCGACATCGAGGCAGAGCGCAATGAGCTGCTCCGTAACATCGGCCATGATCTTCGCACTCCCTTGGCGGCGTTGCAGGCGGCAGTCGAGGCACTGGTCGACGGTGTTGCTCCCGATCCCGACCGCTACCTCCGGGCGATGGAACACGACGTCCACGCGCTCAGCGCGCTCATCGACGATGTGTTCCTGCTGGGTCGACTCCGCTCGGGTCGGACCGTGTCTGTTGCTCAGCCGGTGGATGTTGTGGCGACCGTCGAGGCCGCCATCGAATCCCTCACCCCGACAGCCGAACAGCGCTCTGTCGCCATCGACGTCCTCGCAGCGCCTGCCACCGTTGACGACGGCTGTTGTGCGATGGCATCACCTGAGGCGTTGTCGCGGACCGTTCGAAACCTCATTGACAACGCCACCCGCCACGCGCCGCCGAACTCGACGGTCACCGTGACGATCACCCGGCCCGAGGGCGCAGGCACCGTGGTGGTGTCGGTCGATGATTCGGGCCCAGGCTTCTCTGACGAGTTCCGGGACCACGCCTTTGAGGTTTCCAGCCGGGCCGACGAGGCGCGGAACCGATCGAGCGGCGGGACCGGCCTCGGGCTCGCCATTGCCCGCGAACTCGTCGAAGCCCACCACGGGAAGATCTGGATCGGGGACGGCCCGGGCGGGCACGTGCACTTCTCACTGCCCAGCACCCACGCTGCCTGAGCTCGCTACTCCGTGCAGGTCACGTCGGCGGGTTGCACGTCGAGGCGACGACCGAGCAGCGATGGTTGGCGAAGATGACCGTCGGACGTCCACTCCGCGTAGGCCACCTGAACGACATGTTCCGGTGACACCCAGCGAGCCGTCCGCAGCGCGACCTGCACCGTCGATGAAAACGCAGGCTCGTCGACCTCGGAGGCGAGCAGGTCGTCGCGCCACTGACGCAGATCGGCATCGGTGAACCCGGTTCCCACGTTGCCGACCCAGGTCAACACGCTGTCCCGATGACACCCGAGCACCAACGAACCAATCGTGTCCTCACGCGAACCCGTCCCGGGAAGCCACCCGCACACCACAAATTCTTGAGCGTGGCGAATCTTGATCTTGCGCCATGCATCGGATCGTCGCCCGGGCTCGTAGGCCCGATCCAGACGTTTGGCCATGATCCCTTCCATACCCGCAGCCCGCGCCTCCACCAGCTGCGTCTCGCCATCACCAACCAGGCTCGGCGACAACATCCATGAGTCGGAGTCGTCGGGGATCAGGTCCTCGAGCGCCGCTCGTCGCGCTGCGAATGGCAATCGCCAGATCTCGTGGCCGTCGAGCATCAGCAGATCGAAGATGACGACCACCACCGGGATCTGAGCCGCCCGTGCCGCCACATCGAGCGGCCAAGTCACACCGAACCGCTGCTGTAACCGACCGAAGCTGTGCGATCCGTCGACTCCGCTGCCGTCGCTGTCGTCGAAAGCAACGAGCTCGGCGTCGAACGTGACGTTGTCATGGATCTCGGCGATCGCCAGCAATTCAGGAAACGAGATCAGCGCGTCCTTCCCGGTGCGGCTCACCGCACTGGCGACGCCGTCGGTCACGGCAACGATGACGCGCATGCCGTCCCACTTCGGTTCGAACACCCAGTTGTCCCCCGAAGGAAGTTCTCCTGACACGGAAGACATCGGTGCGATCGCCCGCGCCGGCGATGGATTCATCGCCACACGCTAGAAGTTTGGCCTCGCGGATGCCCGCTCAGCGAACACCTGTTCGATACACTCCGGGAGTGACCTCGTTGAAGTACGACCTGTTCAATCACCAGGGTTCTGGTGCGACCTCCTCCATCGATATCGAGCGGCGTGAGCTCAGCGATCGATCGTGGGTGATGATCGTGCGTGGTTGGTGGCTGGGATCCGATGCACTGTTCGACGACCTCGATCGCGAGGTCGACTGGCGCCAGGGTCGTCGGATGATGTTCGACGAAATCGTCGACGAACCCCGCCTGTCACGCTGTCACCGGATGACCGCCGCTTCGCCGATCACGAGCGGCCGAATGTCAGCCATGAAGCGCGCGGCCGAAGACCTGCTCGGTCTCAACCTGACCGATCCGTTCCTCAATTACTACCGCGATGGCAACGACAGCGTCGCCTTTCATGCCGATCGAGAGCTCCGCCATACCCCGGAATCGGTGGTCGCCATCGTGACGCTCGGATCACAACGGCCGTTCCACATCCGGCCCGACCGGGGTGGCCCTGCGATCGATCTCAGTCCCGCCACTGGGGACCTCCTCGTCATGGGTGGCGCCTGCCAACACGAGTTCGAACATGCCGTTCCGAAAACCCGGAGAGGCGGCCCCCGGATCAGCGTGTCGATGCGCTGGCCCAGGCCGGGGAAACCGCGCGCGCCCGGCGCTTCGACGTGACTCTCAGCCGGTCGGCGCGCCACCGGCCATCGGATCGTCCTTGAGCTCCACAACGCTGCCCTCGATCAACTCGTCCGGCATGGGATCCCATTG
>JBBRSC010000090.1:0-11646 GCA_038245795.1 Acidimicrobiales bacterium | reverse complement strand
GTGCCGCCCCGAATCACCAGATCATGTGCTGCCGCCATGTCGTCAGCCTGACAGACCGGATCGGACGGCGCACTGCGAGCAGCTGTTGTTGATCACGTTGAAGGACAACGTCGCTACCTCAATCCGTCAGGTCTGGACGCCCTGACCTGCGGGCGCGCGCCCAGAGCGGGGGGGGGTGGACTCCGGTGCGCCCGACGATGACACTGGATTCATGACGGAGCCCGAAACGGGACGCATCGAGTTCGAACCTGTCGGTTCCTACGGACGCGGAACCAACGAGCGTGGCCCTTCGTCGCGCCCGCGGGGACCAGTCCCGCGAAGACTGGTCGCCGCGGCGATCCTTCTTGCCGTGGTGTCGATCGGCATGGTGATTCATGCCACAAGTTCCGACAGCAAGGACTCTTCGCCACTGGGCGACACCCCGTCACCCGGTGACCGGAACACGACAGCTCTCGAGTACGCCGTTCCCACGTTCGACAAGCAGGTCTTGATCGTCGACGGCCGCGCCGTGAAGGACATCGACACCGGCGACGTGGCGTTCGTGTTGCCTGAACCGGCGGCGGGAAGGAGTGCGCCCGTGCTCACCCGTCACGGGCTGGTCATCGCGACCGGCGAGCCGAATTCTTCGACACGGACGCTGCGCATCATTCGCGCCAATGGCGATTCATCCAGCTTCGCCAACGTCTCCAGCTTCGCGGTTTCCTCGGATGGCAATCGAGTGGCGGTGGGGATCAGCGCGACACCTCTGAGGGCGAACGAACCCGAGTTCGTCGAACTCGATCTTGTGTCCGGCGACCGCCTTCACTCGTCCACCTTCTCCGAGTTCAATGGCTCGAGCGAGCGATTCAAAATTGCCGAGGTGGTGGGCTGGGTCTTCGACAACGTGGTGATCCGGGGGACCAATGGCGTGCTCCCGATCACGGAACTCTGGAGGCCCGCCACGGGCGAATTCACACCACTCGGCGACTACTCGAAAGCGTTCCTGACCACGTCGGCGGGCGTGGCGGTGCTCGGGGATGGGTGCGCGAATCTGACGCGCATCAACGGTGACGGCACTGTTGCGCCGTCATCGAACGCGGACGCCTTTGAGCTCGGCTGCGGATCCACCCCACTCGCCTTCAGTCCGCTGGGCTCAGTGCTGGCCGTGGCGCTCCCGACGAATGGGGTCTCCGAATCGATCGAGATCCTCCCCATCTCGCGGTCGACGGGATTTACCGGCCCCTTCGAGGTGCCAGTCCCCGCGCAATCGAGCGGCAGCTCACGTCCAACTGGTAGTACACGATGGATTCGCGAAGGCGTGTGGATCGATGAGGAAGTATTGGTGATACGGACCGGAGATGCGCTACTTCGATGCGAACGGAGAGCCGATCGGCCTGGCTGCACACACGTCCGAACACCGCCAGCGGTCGATTCGAACAACACCCTCACATCGTATGAACCGATCCTGATCAGTCGCTCGGAGTCGATGCTCGCCGGGACGCCGACCTCGCTGAGCCCCTCTGACATCACCTTCGCCTCGAGGATCTCGTGGTCTGCGTCAACCGCGTCTCCTCCTGCTCCCAACGGGCCGATTCCCGATGGCATCTATTGGGCGCGTACCCCGCTCCGTGGTGACACCATCGAGTACAACGCGAGAAGCCTTTCGGTGACGATTCAGCAGATGATGACTTGTTCGGCACCATTGCCAACCGGTCAAGATTGCTCGAATGACTACGCCGTGATCGGCGCCGGGGTGAACCGAAAGGTCTCGCTGTCGGCACAGACGGCGTTCACACTCACCGAAGGATCGGGGCAGCGCAACTGGAAGGTGGGCTACGACTTGTTTCTCGCCGTCATTCAAGGTCGCGCCCAATCCGAGGGGATCCAGGGAACTGCAAGATTCTTCGTCGACCTCCCGTTGAGAATCACCATGAAGAACAACGAGGCGACGTCGATCCAACAGATCTGGACGCCCTGATTCGCCAGAGATCGTTGGCGTGTGGGCTGGCGTGAGATGGACTCCCGAGGCTCAGCCGAGAACACTTGGCGCATGACAGATTCGCCGGTGGGCAACGAAGCAGTCGAGACACTCATCCACAGCTCAGGGGAGCCATCGATCCTCCGCAACGATCTTGGCGCCGATTCGCTGCGCGTGTTCGGGCGATACCTTGCTCCGGCGACGCGGGGCGAGATCGCCCGTCGTGCCTCGCAGATCGCCTGGGTGGTCACGAAACACTTCACCCCGACGACCCTCCGGACTGCTCGCGCCACGGCGAAGTCGAAGGATGTCCGCAGTATCAACCCGGACGACTTCGCTCGCCCGTTGCGACTGACCTTTGAGGAGCTCGGCACCACGTTCATGAAGTTCGGCCAGCTCATTGCGTCGTCGCCCGGCGTGTTCGGCGACACCGTGTCGGCCGAGTTCCGTGGGTGCCTCGACACCGGCCACGCGGTACCCATTGAGTCGGTACGACGGGTCATCGAGGGCGAACTGGGCATGGAGCTGGAGGACGCGTTTGCCGAGTTCGACGACGAACCGATCGGCCGCGCGTCGATCGCCGTCGTCCATCGAGCCACGCTCCACGATGGAACCAAGGTGGCGGTCAAGGTGCTGCGCCCCGGCATCGAGAAGCGCGTCTCCGTCGATATGGATCTGTTCCAACCGATGCTCGAACTCATTGCTCGCACTACCGGCGAGTATGCCGCCGGTCAGATGTTGCAGATGTTCGATGGATTCCGACTCCAGCTCGGCGAGGAACTCGATCTCCGCAATGAGGCCCGGGCGGTCGAGCACATGGCCAAGCTGCTCAAGGTCGTTGATCTTCCGCTCCTCACCGTCCCCACGATCTACCCGGAATTCTCCGGGGCGCGCATCCTCACCATGGAGTTCCTCGACGGCGTACCCGTCGACGACCTGGCCGCGATCGAGCGTTACGGATTCGATCCAGCACCGGTTGTCACCCAAGTGGTCAAGGGGTTTTTACTGACCACGGTACGTTGGGGGTTCTTCCACGGTGACGTGCATGCCGGCAATCTCCTCCTCATGCCCAATGGCCGAATCGGCGTCATCGATTGGGGCATCATCGGGCGGCTCGATCACGACACCCACATGTTCTTCCGGAAGATCGTCGAGGCCGCGCTCGGCGACGACGACGCCTGGCCTGACATTGCGGCGCACACCATCAAGACCTACGGCGCTGTGCTCGAGGAGGGACTCGGGATGGACAAGGAGCAGCTCACGGTCTTCTTGAAGATCACCCTGGAACCGCTCCTTCGTGCGCCGTTCGGGCAGGTCAGCTTGGTCGATATCCTCAACGCCCCGCAACAGAAGGTCGCGGAGATCCGAGGAATTCAGGCGGAGCGGATGACGGTTGGCACCGTGCTCAAACGATTCCGAGAACAACGCCGCATTCGGGTGCTCGCCGAGGAGTCGGGTGTGCTCGACAGCGAGTTCGAACGAGGGCTGTTCCTGCTCACCAAAGCGCTGATGTACTTCGAACGCTACGGCAAGATGTACATGAGCGATATCGGATTGTTCGAGGACGAGGCGTTCTTTCGCGAGGCGTTGGCGCAGCCCATGGTTCCGCCTGGTCAGAGCAATGATGCCAACGCCGAGGCCGTATCGGCCGCCGCCTCCGACCAGGTCGGCGCTACGAAATTCTGAGCGCGCGCGACCCACAACGCATGATGCGCTGGGTCATCGAGATGACGTTCGACGTGGGCGACCCACTCGTCGACTGATGTTGGCGACCCGTACTCGATGTTCGAGCCGCCAACTTCTGACAGTGCCCCGCCGGTCGACGAGATGACTGGCAGCCCTCGGTCGAGCGCCTCGATCACCGGAGCGCCGAACCCTTCCGCGAAGCTGGGAACGAGGGCGAGGAACGACGAGCGGTAGGCGCGATCGAGCTCATCGTCGCTCACCCGATCGTCCCAGCGCAACGTGCTGCCGAACGCGGGATTCGTCTCGATCCGTCGAACCAGGTCGTCGACGTTCCATCCTCGGCCACCGATGAGACGCAACGAGATGTCCCGCCCGTGTGAGCGCAGGCGATCAAACACGTCGAGAACCAGGGCATGGTTCTTGCGTGGTTCCAGCGTGGAGACCATCAGGAGTTCGGGTGTCCCCAGCGTCGGGACCGGACGATCGTGAACGGGGAGGTTCCGGTGCGTGAAGTTCGCGCCGAGACGGATCACATCGCTGCGATCGTCGACGGGCCGCCCGCCCGCCGCCGCGTGCGACATCAGCGTGGCCCGCGTATGGCGAGAGATGCAGAGCAGCCGATCGGACCATTGAATATGCGCATCGAGGTAGTCGGTGAACTTGGCGACTGTCTCTGGCGTGAACCACTCCGGTGAGGTGATGGGAAAAATGTCAGCCACCAGAGTTGCGATGGACACCCCGGTCCTGTGGAGCTCCGGGAGGAGCTGATTGCGGGGCCGCGGATCATGCCACCCGGCCTCCAGATCGAGCCAGATGTCGCGTGGAGCTGGAGTGACGCCCAACACGGCGAGCGTCGCACGTTGTCGCGACCCGGTGATGGGGGCGATGATCGACGTTGTCACGCGCTCGACTCCCCTTTTCCACCGTTGCGGCTCGATGCTCCGTACGCCGCCGGCCAGCAGGTCGGATTCCTCGATGGTCAACGACCGGTATCCGTTGATGATCGGACACCATCGAATCGACTGGATCCGTTCGCCAGGCAGCGCGCCGGGCAGCGCGGCCACCAGTTCTCTGGTGACGCGCTGCAGCCCCGTCACAAAGGGCACCGCCAGAGTGTTGGTCACCTCGACGAAGACCGTCATGTCGACATCGATCGGATGGCAGTTGCTGTCTGCTGAGCGGCCTGCTGCCAGGTTGGTGCCGAGTAACCGACGAGCGCATCGCAGCACTGACGATGGTGGTCGGCGTCGACGAGGTGTCGTTCCACCGCCGTCACCCAGAGATCTGTCGTTGTGGGATCCAAGAACTCGACGAGCTGCCCGCCAACTTCGGGGAGCGCCCCTCGGTCCGATGACACGACGGGAACGCCGTGCGACAGGGACTCGATGACCGGGATCCCGAAGCCCTCCCAGAAGCTGGGCACCAGCACCACGAATGCGTCCGCATACACCTGTTCCAATCCGTTGTCGTCGAGGTGTTCGTACCAGATCACCCGCCGTCCGAAGTCCGGGTGGTGCTCGATCCGCTCGATCAGCTGGTCGCTGCCGAATGCCCGACGCCCGACGAGCACGAGTCGTACATCAGCGCTGCGGGTTCGGAGTGCATCGAACACATCAAGTGCGAGCGACTGGTTCTTGCGTGCCTCCAATGACCCGACGCACACCAGATCCCTGGTGCGGACACCCCGTGTGGGGGTGACCGACGTCGAAAAGTCCGCACCCATCGTGACTTCGCTGACGCGAATGGGACGCGTACGCCCGAGGCGTCGGGCAACCTTGAGCAGTTCGCCGGTGGTGCTCTTGGAGATCGTGATCACATCATTGCTGTACTCCAGGTGGGCTCGTAGGTAGCCGCCGAAGTTGGTGACCGTGGTCGGGCGGAACCATTCGGGATGACGTTCGGGCATGACATCGGCGATCAATGGTGCCGTCGTCACACCCAGCCGCGTCATTCGCTCCAGGAGTTGCTGTCGGGGCGCGGGATTGCTCCAGGCGGCTTCGAGATCCAACCAGATATCACCCCGGGTTGGGCTGATCCGACGGGTTGAATGCGCTCGATGAATCCTCGCGTCATGCTGATCACGTAGGCGCCGCGCCCGGCGGAGAACGCCAGCCGCGCGGTGCGAAACCGCGGTGATTCCGGGATGCGGGATCACGACCATCTGGTCCGGAAGCTCGTCCACATCGAGTCGAAGGTGTGTTGCGCACCCGGCGCACCAGACGACGGGACAGATGACCGGATCGTCCGGCCGGTCCAATGCGGTCGGCAATCGACGAACCATTTCGCGGGTATGGCGCTGGAACCCAGACGTGAACGGCATGGCCAAGGTGTTCGTCACTTCGATGTACACGCTGGACCGCACGGGGACACGTTACGGGGAATCAATGGGCAGTTTTCGTTGCAGGGATCATCGTTCCGTGCTCTTATTACGACTCAGAGTGACGCTTCGGCGCCATTCGTCCGCGAAATCTCACGGTGGGTGCCCGCCCAGCGTCGGAAGGAACACGAACGACATGCGCCAAGAGTTACGACTCCAGAAGCGTCAGCGGTATCTCGACGCGGCCGTGACCATCGTCATGCGCGACGGCTTCGACGGCCTGACAATGACATCCATTGCGCGAGAGGTCGACGCCGCGGTCGGCACGATCTACGGGTACTTCCACTCGAAGTCCTCGCTGATCGCCGAGCTGCAGGTGTACGCCATCGACACGCTCGTGCTGGCGTGGGCAAACGCTCACGCGCGTTGGGCGGCCGTCTTCGCCGAACGGGGGCTCGACGAACGCGAACGCTCCATTGCGGAGTTGCTCTCGTTCGCCGAGTACTTCGCGGACATCCAGCGGGATTATCCGGAGGAGTTCCGTCTCCAGCAGATGCAACTCGCGGATCGCAGCCAGCGTTTCAACTCCGACGATCTCCGTCGCTTGGTACCGGCGGCCGCAGAATTGCTGCGCGGTCCGTTCAACGTGGTCGAGGCGGCAGCGGTCGCCGAACTGATCGACCAACCGGACCTCGTGTTCGAGCGCTCGGTCACGTTGGCGTTGACGCTCAGTGGCGTCGGCCTGGCGAGCAATGTGCCCTTCGCAGCGGAGCTGATCGACTTTCGTCGCGTGACGCAACAGGTCATTGCCGATCTGGTGATCGGCTGGGGTGCGGATTCCGCACTGGTCCGGGAGATGTCGGTGATTGTCGCCGAGGTCGCGGTCACGAACCCGTTGGCGTCACTCGACGGCTACGAAAGCCATCTCGCCCGCGCTGCGGCATCCGATGGACACGCGCTCGACGCGACTGTTTCCGATGGCACTCGCGTGATCGACCTGTCGTCGACCCACGCCATCCCCGTCCCCGCCTCCTAGCTCAGGCGCTCAGTTGGCGGCCGGGGCGATGATGTGGTGAGTCCGTCGCCGACCAACCGAACCAACTCGTCGAGTTCCTCGCCGGACAGCGTTCCGAATGCCGGGAGCATCGTGTCGGACGTTCGTTCCTCGAGCAATCCCCACGCAATCCGCTGAGCGTCCGTCGCCGGCGGGATATCGCCGCTATGGCCGAGGAAGCGGGCACCGCCTTCGCCACCGCTGACGACCACCGCCTCGAGCGGTGTCAGTCCGATCGTGGCCAGGGCTGCGACGTGAGCTGCGCCGCGATACTCGCGGAAAACGTTGAGGTGATGAGCGGCGCGTCCAGCTGGATCCGAGGGCGCTGCCATGGCGCGCGTGGCTGCGAACAACGGCAGACCAGCGGGAGAAGCCGCCGTGAGCACTCGTTCCAGGAGATCACCGAGCGTTGCCAAATCGCTTGACCCATTGAAGTTGTGACGACCGTATTCGTGGCACTGTCCGATGAACTGCTCGGCGGCGACCATGACGGGCTGGACGATCTTGCCGCGTTCCCAGGCGGCGGCGATCGTGTCGTGATCGAAGAACGCGAACGTCGACGCAACCGCCTCGACGGTCGCGTCACCGAGAACACCGCCGCGGCCACAAAAATAGAAGTCGATCCCTTCGTAGCCGAGCAACGCGGCACCAGAGTATGTCGGTCCCGCCGTCATCCATTTGGCCCCGAACTTGGAGATCGGGTTGAGCAGGGCGGTCGCGGCGTCGTGCGGAGTCATGGCCGCAACATAGATGAACGCAGCGGGTCAGGGTTTGGCGACGAGCACAGAACTGCCGTGTCCGAAGAGGCCCTGATTCGCGGAGATGCCGACCCGCGCTCCGTCCACCTGACGGCCGGTGGCCTGACCACGCAGCTGCCACGTGAGCTCGATGACCTGGGCGATCGCCTGCGCCGGGACCGCTTCACCGAAACAGGCGAGCCCGCCGGACGGGTTCACGGGGATTCGGCCACCGATGGTGGTCTCGCCGTTACGCAACAACTTCTCGGCTTCGCCGGGCTGGCACAGGCCGATGTCCTCGTACCAGTCGAGCTCGAGCGCCGCGGAGAGGTCGTACACCTCGGCGACTGAGACCTCGTCGGGTCCGATTCCAGCCTGCTCGTAACAGGCCTGCGCGATCGACGCCTTGAACGTGTGCTGAGGTATTGGCAACCCAGCTGACGAATCAGTCGCGAAGTTCGGCATCTCAATCACCGTGTTCGGGAACGTCGGCGTCACGGTCGAGACCGCTTTGATGTTCACGGCATCGCCGTGGCCGTGGGCGTCAGCCCATTCGCGCGACGCCAGGATCACGGCTGCTCCGCCATCGGACGTCGCACAGATGTGCAGCAGGTGCAACGGGTCGGCCACGACCGGCGAAGCCATGATCTCCTCGGGCGTGTAGGTCTTGCGATAGCGGGCATACGGATTCTCGAGGCCGTGGCGGGCGTTCTTGACCTTGACCGCTGCGAAGTCCTCCTGGGTCGCGCCGAACAACTCCATCCGCCGCCGCGCATACAAGGCGAAGTAGGTCGGGTTCGTGGCACCGAGCAGCCGGAAGCGCAACCAGTCGGGATCGTCGTTTCGCTCTCCCTTGTTGGGCGCCAGGAAACCCTTGGGTGTCGTATCAGCGCCGACGACCAAAGCCACATCACACATGCCCGAAAGGATCCGTTGTCGGGCTGCCTCTATGGCCATCGCGCCCGATGCACACGCCCCGTAGGTCGAGGTCACCGGTACCCCGGTCCAGCCCATGGCCTGGGCGAATGTGGCCCCGGCGACATAGCCCGGGTACCCGTTGCGCATGGTGTCGGCGCCGGCAACGAACTGAACCTCGCGGTAGTCGATGGCGGCGTCGGTGAGCGCCCGGCGGATGGCTTCGACGCCGTAGGTGACGAAGTTGTGACCCCACTTTCCCCACGGGTGCATTCCGACCCCGATGATCGCCACGTCGTCTGGGTGCTTCATGACGCGCTCCGCTCGGTCCAACCAACCGGTTGCCATTTCCAGATCATCAGCTGTTCGTCCTCGGTCCGATCGAGCTCCTCGATGATCAGTTCCATGTCCATGCCGACGTGGAGATCGTCGACCGTGACCCCAGCCGGGCATTGACCCAGCACGACGATGCCTTCGACAGCCAGCTCGACTGCCGCGATGCAGAACGGGACGAACGGATCGCTGCGGGGGACGAACGGGTCCGGGGGTCGATACCCCGCATTCGTGTAGCTCCACAACGTTCCGGCGGTGCTGAGCGGCACCTCCTCCAACGTGGCGTCGGAACACCCCGGTGCCCGACTCATGGTGCGTTCAGGGGGGAAGTAGTAGCTGCCGCTGATGGAACAGCGGGTCCCGATGAGGTGCGGATCATCTCCCAGAACCAGCCATCCTTCGATGGCGGGGGCGACGGCCGGTCCGGCTGAGGTGGTTTCTGACACAGTGTCAGTTTAGGGGATGTCGTCAACACCGACCGGGTCGGGACCACTGCTCCGACCCCACGATCACATCAAGATGCGGCCTCGGCAGCACAATGGCCCACCAGAGCTGGGTCGAACGACTCAGGTACAGATCGCCTCAGCACCGTACGGTGCACCTCATGCATGCTCGATCGCCGATGGCACCACAGGTCGGAACCGGCCTGGGTCTCGACGCTGTCTGCGGCCTCACGAGCGTGGTGAATCGCATCCAATCGATCGTCGTGGCACCGATGATCGGATCCTGGGCCGGGATCCCGGGGCATCGCGCCCCGTCCGGCGTCCTCCTGTACGGAACGCCGAGCGGCGGAAAGCGGTACCTCGTCGGTGCCATTGCCCAGACCTTGGAGGTCCCGCTGCGGGAACTCTCGGTCAGCGAGCTGACCGAGCACCACGGGTTCGCCGCCATGATGGGTCACGTCCGACGAACCACCGGCACCCAACCGTCGGTGATTCATCTGGCCGGTCTCGACGATGCCCTCGCTGGTGATGCGCCGGTCTCGACACAACGCCGCGTCGCCGCCCTGCTCGAAGCTTCGCGGGCCGACGACCCCGAACAATCGCAGATCTTCATTGCCACGTCCTCGCAACCATGGGAGATCGATCAGGCGCTCTTCAGCCCCGGCCGCTTCGATCACCTGGTGCACGTCACCCCTCCCGACTGGACTGCTCGGGTGGGTCGACTGACGCGGGCTGCGGAGCGACACCGGATATCGATCCTGCCAATCATCGAGCCACTCGCTCGATCAACTGCCGGTTGGACCGGAGCCGATATCAACCGGCTGATCGACGAACTGGCGGTGTTGAGCGCGGCGATCAACGGAACTCCTGTGGCACCGATGATTGCTGCCGCGCTCACTACGTGCGGTCCGACCGCGCAGCAGTGGTTCGACCGCTCAGGCGTGCTCCTCGGGTTGCACGACGATCGGGGGATGTTCGGCGATCTTGCCGAATGGTTTCAGCATCACGTGGCTCCCTGACCGACCTGTACTCGGCGGTCGTGCAGCCGCCGGGGAACCAATGCGTCAGTGCGTCGGGTGGTCGTCGAACTGATCGCCGGGCAGACTCACGCCGGAACGGATGTCGACCTCCTCGTCACGCGACAGCATCCGGATGACCACTCCGCCGATCGCCAGCGCCAACACGATGGCCAAGAAGATGCCGGTGACCATCCACGGTGAGCTGCGTTGCGTCGAAATGATCCGCACTGTCATCTCCGTCTGGTACCCGACAGCGCCGGGCGCATCGAGTTGTGTCACGACGCCGCGGAGTTCGGCTTGGCAGCCCGCAACCGCCGCAGTGGCCCCTTCGCCCCCTGCGCTGATCACCCCAGCGGCACGTTTCAGACATGTCTGTGCGGATTCGATCTGTGTAGCGGCACCTTGAGTGGAACCGGCGGCCGCGGCGAACTGAACCTTCTGATCGAGGATCTTCGCTCCCAGTTGTTCGAAAGCGGCGAGCGCAGCATCGGTCTGGGCGACCGGGAGTCTGAAGGTGAGCGTGCTCTCGGCGTTGTTCCCGAACGACGAATCCTCTGCAACTCGGACAGCACCCATGGTCGTGAGTCGGCCGATGATCGAGAGGCGCATGGCCGCAGGATCGCTCGCCTCGAGGGTAACGCTGGCGTCGTGACGGGTCGCGGTGTCGAGAATCCCACGCACAGCGACCAGACCGACCATCCCGATGAGGATGATCATGAGTCGCTTCATGGCAAGCACGCTAGGAACTTCGCTGGCCCGGCGCGCGGATGGCGTCACACTCGCGAGTGCCAGTGGCCAACGCTGATCGTCAGCGGTGGGCCGCAGCGGCGTTGAGAAATGCGGGTCGCTCGCCGCCACCGTGGAGCGTGATCGACGAACCGGAGATGTACGACGCAAGTGGCGATGACAAGAAGGTGCACGCTTGGCCGACGTCGTGCGGTGTTCCCATGCGGCCGAGCGGCACCGTGGCAGCGACCGCCGCCTGACCATCGGAGTCGCCGTAGTGCAACGCCGATTGCTCGGTTTCGATGAGACCGCAGATGACCGCCACCAACCGAACCGCCGGCGCCCACTCGACGGCGAGGCTGGCAGTGAGCGAGATCAAACCCGCCTTGGCAGCGCCGTATGCAGCCGTGCCGGGCGATGGTCGCACCGCTGAAACCGACGCGATGTTGATGATCACGC
>JBBRSC010000089.1:0-11652 GCA_038245795.1 Acidimicrobiales bacterium | reverse complement strand
GGTTCTGCCCGATCGGATCCGATCACTACCTCGAACAACACCGAGGCATCAACGACCAGCAACCGTCAGCCCCTGCGCAGTTCGTCGAGCGCTGCTTCGGTGATCAACCGGTCGTGCTGGACCGACCGTCGGCGGGTACCGGCGAGCCATGCCTCGAGCGATGGTCGTGCAGCAATTCTGTGCAGCTCTCGGCGAATGAATTCGGGAACCGACATGTCATCACCGGCTGCGCGCTCGGCGAGGATTTTGTACACGTCGTCATCAAGGTCCCGGATCTGAACTGACTTTCCCATACCGAGATCCTACCGCCCATGCCAGAGTTGCATGCCCACATGCAGATTGCATTTAAACACTCCAACTGCAAAGAGCCCTCATCCGCTGTCTCCGCAAGCTACTGGCGAAGCTCCCTGCGGCCGCTCATCGAACGACGACGCTGGTGGTCCTCGCACATCCTGGAGACTTCCTGATGTGTCAGATGCACGTCCATGGGCTCAGCACTGGTCACATCGGCGATCAATGGGAACACATGTTTGTCGAACTGCCGGCTCATGGCTTTCGCGGCCTTGTGCGCCTCCTCCGACCGCCCACCCAACAAAGGAATCTGGTCCCAAATGCTCGTGTCGGGCTTATTCTTCGTCAGTCGTTCCAGCCGTTGATGAAATTCGAAGAACTCACGCTGGAGCCCCTCGGCGCTCTCGTGCAGCATTCGCAACGCGGCATCAGACCTCCCCTCATCGATGAGACACAAGGCCGCCAACGTGTCCAGTTGCGTCCGACACAAAAGCGAGCGCATGTGGAGAATCGATTCTCGCTGAAACTCCCCGCTGTTCATCAGATCAACGATCTCATCTGACCACGATCGCGTCTTCCTGATCTGGCGATACACCCGTTGCGACACGTTGTTTGCGTCACGCCGCCTCTGGACCTACCCACCGCCCGTAGCAGTCGACGGCCCGGTCCCGCACGGTAGGTTCAGTACCCATGCGCCGTCACTTCGCACTGTCCGTTCTCTCCGCGACCGCCGCCATCGGGCTGCTCGCCGCCGGGTGCACCGACACAGCGAACAAGACCGCGACGCCGGATGCGCCGACGACTGCCATCGACACGACGCGCTACACCGCCACGATCACCCGCACCACCGATGGCGTGCCCCACATCACGGCGCCCGATTATCAGGGCCTCATGTACGGCCAGGGTTGGGCCAGCGCCGAGGACCACGCCTGCGACCTCGCCGATCAGGTCATCAAAATCCGAAGCGAACGCGCCAAGTTCCTCGGCGCCGGAGACGCCGACGCCAACATCAACAGCGACTTCGCTTGGAAGGCCATCGGCATCGACGCCATCGCCCGCGAGGACTACGCCAAACAGGACGACCAGACCCACCAGGTCGTCACGGCCTTCGCCGCCGGTTGGAGCGAAGCGGTCGCCAAAATCGGAAGCAAGAACCTCAAGGGTTGGTGCGCCGGCGCACCGTGGGTACGAGAACTCACGCCCGAAGATCTCTACTCCTACATCCGGTCCATCACCCTCTCCGCGTCGAGCTCTGCCCTGGCGCAGTACCTCGGCAGCGCCCAGCCACCAACGGCCGCGGCACCCACTGCGAAGCCCGCGTCATTCGAGATGGGACCTGCCACCGCGCAGAGCGCGTCGATCGGCGGCCTCGCCCCGATCGCCAGCAACGGCTGGGCCTTCGGCGCCGACACAACTGCCAACGGCAAGGGCGCCCTGCTCGCCAACCCGCACTTCCCGTGGGAAGGCGCCCTCCGGTTCTGGGAGGTCCAGCTGACCGTCCCGGGCTTCGTCGACATCTACGGCGCGCAGCTCACCGGCGTGCCATCGGTCGGCATCGGCTTCAACCACAACATCGCCTGGACGCACACCGTCTCCGCTGGCCACCGTTTCACTGCGTACAAGCTCGCCCTCCAACCCGCCGACCCAACCACCTATCTCGTCGACGGCACCCCCACGAAGATGACGTCGACCGAGACCACCATCGACGTCCTCCAACCCGACGGAACCATCGCTCCCACCAAGCGGATGCTCTGGTCGAGCAAGTACGGACCCGTCCTCAACTTCCCCGGCGTCGGCTGGAACGCGACCACCACCCTCGCCCTCAAGGACGCCAATTTGGCCGACGACGAATTCTTTCCCCAGTACCTCGCGATGGCCCAGGCCAAGTCGATGGACGAGTTCATCGCGATCCACAAGAAGTTCACCGGTGTCCCGCTCTTCAACACCATCGCCACCGACGACCAAGGCAACGACTGGTACGCCGACACCTCCGCCACTCCCAACCTCTCGAAGGACTCGCAAGCCGCCTACACCAAGGCCTTGAAGGACGACGCCTTCACCAAGACCGCCGCCGACAACGGCGCCGTCCTCCTTGACGGCTCCACCAGCGCCAACGACTGGGTCGACGTCCCTGGTGCCCGCGATCCGGGCCTGGTCCCGTTCGACCAGATGCCCCAGACCAAACGGCGCGATCACGTCTTCAACGCCAACGACAGCTTCTGGGTGGCCAACGCCACCAGCACGCTCGACGGCGACTACTCGATCATGCACGGTGATCAGGGAACCGAGCGCTCGCTGCGAACCCGGGAGAACGCCGCGGTCCTCAAGGATCTCAAGAAGGTCGATCTGGATGTCATCACCGAGGCGGGCCTTCGCAACGAGGCGTACTCGGCACGGATCTACAAAGACGAGGTCGTCGCCAGGTGCACAACAACACCGACGGTGGACATCCCCGCACTCGGCGATGCCGGCACACCCGGCACGGTCGCTCCTGTTGACCTGGCGCCAGCGTGCGCAGTCCTCAAGGGCTGGGATGGGCGATTCAATGGCGACTCGAAGGGCGCAGTGTTGTGGCGTGAATTCTGGTCGGCCGCTGGGGCCAAATGGGACGACACGACGGCGTTCGACGCGACCAAACCGGTCGATACCCCGCTGGGAATCACGCTCCCCGGTGATGCCGTTGGCGATCCGGTCCTGAAGGCACTCGGCAAGGCGACGCAGGTCTTGGCCCTCGCCAAACTCGCGCTCGATGTGCCGCTGGCCGAGGTCCAACACGACGGCCGCCTCGACAAGGGCGACCCGAATCGGGTCGGTATCGGGGGCGGGACCGGCGGCGAGGGACTGACCAACGTGGTCGGCTGGTCGAAAACGAAGGGCACCCTCGAACCCACCCCGAAACGACCCGACCCGATCGTCGACGGCTCCTCACTGACGAACGACGGCTATTGGGTCAACAACGGATCGAGCTTCATCATGGCCATGACCTTCACCGATCAGGGTCCAGTGGCGCGTTCGATTCTCACCTACGGCAACACCGAGGATCGAACCTCCCCGCTCTTCACCAGTCAGACGAAACGCTTCGTCGCCAAGAACTGGAAGAACGTGGCCTTCACCCCCGAACAGGTCACTGCCGACAAGATCGCCGAACCCGAAACCGTGTCAGGCGCCCGCCGCTGACCGACCCACTGTCAGTGCTTGATCCGCTTCGCAATCCGCCGCGGCACTCCCGATGCCTTGCGACCGACGCCGGCAATACCTTCGTTGCGCAACAGATGCGCCAAATGATCGAACCGTTGCGCAACGAACAGCTCGGCGCGCCGCACTGGGGGCGGCGGCACGTCGACGAACGACTGCGCCGGGGCGCAGTGCAGCACGAACCGACGATCGCCCGCTCGCGCCCGAACCATCAGCACAGAATCCGACAGCCGTTGGGTGCGCCGCAGCGGAACCGAAATCCGCCAGCCGCAATTCGCTGCACGGTCGTCGTCAAGATGGATGGCCACATCGGGTCGGGCAATTCCCTGATCGAGGATGGTGACCGGAAGGGTGATTCCGTCGAGGAGGACTTCGACGGACACCGGCTCCGATGGATCGTCCACGCTGCACGACCAACCCACAAATTCGACTGAGTCGTCTCCGACGAAGGTCGACTCGTCAACCGCTCCGGTCGGGCCCTTCACAAAGTCCAGTTCGCGTTCACTGAATCCGTTCCGACCAGGCACCAGGTACAAGTCCTGGTGAAAGCACAACGAGCGGGCCAAACGCCGATAGCCGATCGATCCAGAGCCCGGCGGGGCGGTCACTGGCTCGCCGGTCACCGAAGCAATCGCATCGGCAACGTAGTGCTCGGCAACGAACGTCGCGCCGTAGTCGTCGGTGTCGAGCGCGGCGACCTCGCTGATGGGAAGAAAGATGTGGCCGGAGGCTCCCATTTCTCCATGCTCTGCTCGCATGAGCGACTCATCGTGCACGCTCATGATCAGCAGGCCGTCGTCGGTCAGCAGTCCCCAGAGGCGATCGAGCCACTCGGCAAATGTCCGGTCAGGGAGATGACTGAACAGCGATGAAACATATATGAGGTCGAACCGCCGGTCGATCTGGAGGTCGACCGGATCCGTCTCGGACAGGATCGATTGCACGCCGAGAACCGAGTGCTGGAAGTCCACGGCCTCGGGCAGGATCTCGGCCGCCCACACCCGCTCGGGGCTGATCTCGGCGGCAAGAAATCTCGTCGAGCGTCCGTAACCCGAGGCGAAATCACACACATCGCCCACGGCACTGAGGGAACCGAAATGCCACACGGCAATCTGGCGGACAGCATCCTGGATCTGCATCCCCGCTCGGAAGTACGCCATCACGCCCAGCTCCGTCGTCGAGGTGAGCTCCAAGCTGTGTTTGAACATGTCGTCGTCGAGATGCACATCGAGCACCGGCTGCGTCGCCCACGCCGAGTTGGAGCGGACCATGGCCTGCACCGATGACGCCATCGGGTCCTGGAGATCGAAAGCGAACGGCGATGACATCAGGTTCTTCATGAAGCGACGACGATACCCGGCGCGGCGTCCCCAAATCAGCTCACAATCCACCGACATGTAGTGAGATGTATCGACACTTGCCTCAAGTCTGAGCACAGACAATTTAGGAATACCGTTCCACAGCCGATCGATACCTGTGACGTTGAGGAGGGTTCAAGGGCGGGCATTCGTGCCCCGGCGACATTGGATGGTGTTCGCCCTCGCTTTGACCCTCACCACACTCAGCTCGATCATCACCGATCCCCTGATTTCGTCGTTGCTCTATGCGACCCTCGGTCTCCTGGCGACTGCCTCAGTCGTTCGCGGGATCGTCGCCAACGCCGCCGCTCCTCGAGGGCCGTGGCTCGCCATTGCGGCAGCACTCCTGCTCTTCATGGTCACTGCCTATCTCCGCACCGAGGACCAAACCCTCGGCGACCTGACCGCCTCCCGATCACTCGTTCCCGACGCTGTCGGCTTCCCCGCGTACCTCATCCTCGGGGCAGGACTGGCGTTGCTCGTACGCCATCGCCGGAAGCTCATTGGCGGCCTCGTCGACCTCTCGCTCGACGCCGCGGTCGCAGCACTCGCTGCGATGTCGCTGGCGTGGGTATTCATGGCGAGCCCCGCCATGGCTGGCGCGCACGCACCACTGACCGTCAAGGCACTCTTCATCCTGTATCCGACGGTGTCCGTGCTCATGGTCACCTTCACGGCACAGCTCGCCTTCACGGGCGGCGGCACCGGAGATCGCTCTTCGCTACGTACCGCCATGGGCGCCATGACAGCACTCCTCATCGGCGACATCGTCTACACCCTCGCCGACGCGCGGGTCTGGGATGCTCCCACCTGGATCGTGAACCTGCCCTACGGCATCGCGTTCTCGCTCATCGCCCTACTCGGATGGCAACCGGCCTTTGCGCTCATCACCGAGCCGGTACCGCGCTCCTCGGCTACCGCCCGCACATTGCGCCTTCCAGTCGTCAGCGTGGCGCTCGCCATTCCCGCCTTGGTGGCAGCGTTCAGGAAAGACACCTTCGAGGACAAGGTCGGTCTGGCCATCATCGTTCTGCTGCTCGCAGTCGTCGGCACCCTTCGAACATCCAGAGCCCTCCGAGCCGAGGAGGCCACCCAACAGGTACTCGCCTTCCGGGCCACTCACGATCAGCTCACTGGACTCCCGAACCGTTCGGCGGCAGCCGACCATATCGAGATGCGGCTCCGTCAACGACTGACCGCCGATGCTTCCATCGCGGTGCTGTTTCTCGATCTTGATCGCTTCAAGTTGGTCAACGACACCTACGGTCATCTGCTTGGCGATCAGCTGCTGATCAGTCTCGGCGAACGCATCTCCGCGCTGGACGAGCCATCAACCTTCTCAGCCCGAATCGGTGGCGACGAGTTCGTCATGGTGCTCGACCGTGTCGACGGAGCCGATGAGGCTGTCCTCCTGGCCGAGACGGTGCGAGGACGGTTGTCCGAACCCCTGCGCATCGGCGACATCGAGCTTCCGGTGTCGGTCAGTATCGGCGTCGCCTTCGCCGACGCATCCGATCGACACCTCAGCGCCGACGAGCTCCTTCGCGACGCCGACACGGCGATGTACCGGGCAAAGGATTCCGGCCGCGACTCGGTCGTCATGTTCGACTCCGCGATGCGGGATCGGGTCGCCCGTCGCCTCCGTGTCGAGACCGACCTACGCCACGCCATCGAACGCGACGAACTTGCGGTGCACTATCAACCCATCGTACGACTGCCCTCCGGTGCCATCGTGGGGTTCGAAGCGCTCATCCGTTGGCATCATCCCCAGCTCGGCACCATCTCACCCCTCGACTTCATCCCGGTCGCAGAGGAGACCGGGCTCATCGTCGAGATCGGCGACTGGGTCCTCGACACGGCGCTGGGGCAGCTGGCCACGCTGCGCCGGAACCTCGCGGACGGCGACCGATTGACGATGGCCATCAACGTCTCCACCCGACAGCTGCTCGATCCGATCGTTCCCCGACGGATTGCCGCGCTGCTCGCCCATCACGGAGTGCCCGGTGAGCGTGTCTTCCTCGAAGTGACCGAGTCGATGTTGATGGACGACCCTGCCGCCAAGCTCGAGCTGCTCAACGCTGTGAAAGCCACTGGCGTCATGCTGTCCATCGACGACTTCGGCACCGGGTACTCGTCGTTGTCGTATCTCGAGAAGTTCCCATTCGACCGGGTCAAGATCGACCGCGCGTTCATCACCGGCCTTAATCGCAGCGGTGGAACAGGCCGACCCTTGGTCGCCGCCATTCTTGCCATGGCTGACGCGCTGGGCCTCGACACGATCGCCGAAGGAGTCGAGACGCCCAACGAGTGTGACGCGCTCGAGTCGCTCAACTGCGGCTACGCGCAGGGTTTCCTGTTCTCACGTCCGGTCCCTCCCGACCAGAGTCCCCAGGCCGTGATGCGTTGGGGCATCGCCCAGGACAACGGCGGCGGAGCACCCGAACTCGCCCAGTTCACCCAGTGACCGGCGGTTCGGCACCGACGACGGTGTCGAACTCGTAGTACCGATAGGCATCGACCTCGACGACCTCGGCGTCCGGGAGTTCGCTCGCCACGAAACGGCGGATCAGGTCGATGTACCGACGATGCACCATGTGGTCGGCCGTCCCGAACGAGATCACGACCTCGTTCGCCTTCGCCCAACGCAATCCAGCCTGGAACAGCGACTTGACCACCCGGAGGTCTTTAATCGTCGGATCGACGAACGTGTCCTCCTGGACCCAGACCCGTCGACCCGGATACCTCGCGGCGTAGAACGCAGGATCCATGTGAAAGACCGTGTCGACCGGAGCGCCCGTCAGCAGCCCGGCGAGCTCGCCATCGAGAGTCGCCACCCACTTGATGATCAATGGATTGGCCATGAAGCCCATCCATTCGTCGTGCTCGTAGCGATATCGAAACGTTGTCTTGGTGGCGTGGACCGCGTACGCCCGTTGCATCATCTCGAAGAGTTGCTCCCCGATGGTCTCGTCGACGGTGTGGTGCTCGGACACGACAAGCAGACCACGGGATCCGGCCTTTTCCTGAACGGACCCGGCAAGGGTCTCCTCGGTCATGACAGTCGTTTCTCAATTCGCCCCAGCGGAATACTTTGACGAGAGCCTAGAAGTGCAAGCGCAACTGGAGCGGTATGGTCCCC
Source organism: Acidimicrobiales bacterium (assembly GCA_038245795.1). Classification (GTDB taxonomy): domain Bacteria; phylum Actinomycetota; class Acidimicrobiia; order Acidimicrobiales; family Microtrichaceae; genus JBBRSC01. Next base: position 3,669 of record JBBRSC010000089.1, on the reverse strand, counting down.
GGGTGCTCTTCCGTGGTCGTCATCTCGCCCCAACCGACCCCGCCCTCATCACCGAGCCGTTCCGATCCCAACTGAGTCATCTGGTCACGCTGCGCGCCGACCCGGTTGACATTCCCGGGGTCCAGACGTTCACAGCACCCGACTCGCCGACCATTCGACGGGCGATCGCCGTGAGGATGATTGGCGAGATGGCAACCGACGTCACCATCGTGATGGTCTGTTGCGAGCCGGGATCAACCGTGCCTCACCTGTACTTCGAGGTCATCCGGGACGGCCTCGGTGCCCGACTCACCATGGACCTGATCCCCTATGTCGATCTTGTCGAACATCCAGCGTGGGTCGAAGCGGTCTACGAAGCGCTGGAGTCCGTGCGCTGGACCGCGATCAATGTCGACGGACTCGATCCCGACCATGTGACCGGGCATCATCGGCTGGCGTCCTCGCCGTGGTCGATCAGCGTCGTCATCGACTCCCCGGGTGTCGAGTGGGTCAACGAGACCATCGCGGACTACCTCCACCACTGGGCGACCCTCACTGCGTCAAGGCTGCCACCGGTGGCGCATTCGGAGGGTGATCTCGTGGCTCGAGACCAGCGGATACGAGCCCTCATGGTCTCGCCGGCGACAACCACCCGATGGGCACGCCTCGACACCATGTTGGGCGACGACCGCGCTGCGCAGCTCCGTGCCCTGATCGCCCGCTGATCGACCCTGATCGTCAGCAGTCCTCCAGCTGGGGACTACCAGCTTCCGCCGCCGCCTCCGCCGAAGCCACCACCACTGAAGCCACCGCCGCTGAAGCCGCTGCCGCCACCAGATGCGTTCCCGACCGACGAGGGTGCAGCCATGGCGATCGAGCCCGCAGTGGCCGTTCCAAACGACGTGAGTGCCCAGCCGAAGGTGAAGGGATCGATGCGATATGGGCTCGTGTACCAGGTCCCCAACCCCATTTCTTCGGAGGTTGCGCCGAGCGATGCGAAGGTGGCGGCCCATTGCTCGGCGCACCCGAAAACGATCGCGTAGGGCAGGTACTGGCTGAAGAGTCCCTTTTGTTCGGCGAAGCGTTGTCGTTCGCCCTCGCCGACAGCGAACAGTTCCTTGAATCCTCGGACCCGACCCAACATGGCCGTGCCCTGCGCGGTGCGTCGCGGGAACTTTCCGCCCAACGCCAGCAACGTGAGCCCGAGAATCGGCAACGGAATGACGAGGAACCCCAGTGAGGTCTTCCAGATCGCAAGGCCCGCAATCGCGGATCCGATCACCGTGACCATGAGACCGATTCCGTGCCAACGATTTCGCACCCGATCGGGGCGGACCGAGAACCAGCCGAGCGTCACGGTGTCGTCGTACAGCGCGTCCTTCACGCGTTCCAGGCGTGTTGCAAAGTGCTGTCGCAACGACGACAGATCCACTTCTTCGCCGTCCTGAAAGATGGAGTTGAAGAGTTCCAGCTCGGCGTGCAACAACGTTGCGTCGGCGGCCTTGAGTCGCACGAAGCGGTACTCGCCTGTGCCTTGTCCGAGCATCGACTTGGTGGGCGGCGCGGTCTCGTCGATACGGAGAAACCCACGGACCGCAAGATCAATGATCATTGCCGATACGTCGACCGGGTTCGCTTGTTCGTCCCACAATGTCCCCATGTGGCCGGGGCGCACGCCTTCCGGGGGAACGAACTCGACCGGGTTCGCCTCGCGTTCACGCAACGGCACCGGCTCCTCTCCCGCACCACCGTTGCCGAACGCTCGGTCGGTGACGGAGCCGGCAAAGCGTCGATCCCGGCCGTTGCGCCACAAGAGCAGCCCAACAAGGCTGAGCCCACCCGTCATGAGGATGACTCCGCCTCCGATCGCCCATGGACTCGGTGAGAACGCATGGCGGATCGTCCAGAGTTCGACGAGATCGGGAGCTGGCTCGTTGACCAGGCCCTTCGGCAACGAGATGACCACCGTCATCGATTCCCGAGGTCGCAACGACTGTTGGCTGAACTGGGCCGTCCCGTCGGCGATCGCTGCCTCGTCGCAGGGACGGGTCGAGCCCTCGGGTCCGGCGAAGCACAACACCCGGTCGGGCGCCCCGGGAGCCGACACCTTCGCAGTCACCGCCCGGATCGGAACCGGCCATTGACCGCCGACAACGTTGAAGTTCAGTTCGTCGTGATCGGTGAAGCCGTTGAGCACGGACCCCATCCGATATCGCAGAACATACGTCTGACGCCCAGCGATGGTGGTGTTGGGATCGCCAATGCGGAAGGTGTCATAGGAATTGCTGTTCTCGCTGCTGACATCGTTCACGTCGGTTGGGGCACCCGTCGGCGATGTGACCTGGAGGTCGCTGATCGGTGTCTGACGCTGGAACTTCCGTCCACTGTTGTCAGTGACGATCGCTCCGCTCTCGTCGCGTTTCTGATATGGGAACCGGACCGGAATGATCCGCTCGATGCCATGGCGACGGTTGGCTCCGAAGTCGTAGTCGATGGTCTCCGTGACGTTGATCGAGTCGTCTCGATTGATCGTGATCGCGATGTCGTACCGCGTGATCTGCTCCGTGCCCGACTGTCGCGCCAACGCCACGTGAGGGGCAGAGGCGCCGAGCAACACTGTCGCGCCCATCAGCACCAGCAACGCACCGGCACGTCTGGCACCCCGGTACCAAGGGGTCCGACCGGTTCGGCGGCGAGTGTTCATTCGAACCTCGGCTCGTCCCACCACGGAACGAAATCTGGCATATCGATCGACGGCCGCATCGTCCACTCAGCCGGACGCTTCTCGAAGAAGGCTGCAATCCCTTCCCGGGCATCCGCTCCCCGACCAGTGGCATTGACCGCGCGCGAGTCGACGCGATGTGCGTCCATGGGGTGATTCGCACCGAGCATTCGCCACAACATCATGCGGGAGAGCGCAACGGACACCGGGGCCGAGTTCGTGACGATTTCGGTCGCCAGGGAGCGTGCTGCGTCGAGCAGCTCATCGGGCTCGTGGAGACTGCGCACGAGCCCACCCCGGAGGGCCTCGTCGGCGCCGAAAATGCGAGCCGTGAAGCACCATTCTGCAGCCTGGGAAATACCCACCAGCCGCGGGAGGAACCAACTCGAACAGGCCTCGGGCACGATGCCACGCGCCGCGAAGACGAATCCGAACTTTGACGTGGTCGAAGCCAGTCGGATGTCCATCGGCAGACACATCGTGGCGCCGACCCCGACCGCCGCTCCGTTGATTGCCGCAATGATCGGCTTGGTGCACCGGAAGATCCGCAGGGTCAGGAGCCCCCCGCCATCGCGCAGCTCCCCGTTGATCGAGTCGGGCCGTTCGGCAGGCACCGTGGGCGAGTCGGCCGAGCCAGCGGAGTCGATGAGCGAGTCATAGTCGAATGAGTTGGCACCCGACGCGAGGTCAGCTCCTGCGCAGAAGGCGCGTCCCGCTCCGGTCACGATGACCACCCGGATGTCGTCATCGGCGTCGGCCCGATCGAATGCCGAGATCATCTCCCTCAACATGGTGATCGTGAACGCATTCATCCGCTCGGGACGGTTCAGCGTGAGGGTCATGATCCCGTCGGTCACCTCGACGGTGATGGTCTCGTACCCGGGGTCCGTCATTGGCTAGTTCTCTCGGAGGTACCAGGTCACCGACGCCGCTGCGCCCACGGCGCCTACCAGCGTGCCGATGCCACT
>JBBRSC010000088.1:0-11821 GCA_038245795.1 Acidimicrobiales bacterium | reverse complement strand
GGCGCACTGCGGCGACTACCAGGTGGGATCGCGAGCTGTTCACCGCCGATGAGATCGTCGAGCCCAGCGGGGCCAACCGCATGATCTCGAGTCCCTATACGAAACGTCTCTGCTCACAGTGGAACGTCGACCAGGCGGCCGCGATGTTGTTGTGCTCGACCACCATGGCTGCGATGTGGCAGGTCGCCCGCGACCGGTGGGTGTTCCCGCTGGCCTCAGCGGTCTCGAACCACTCGGTGCCGGTCGTGCAACGCGAGGAGCTCGGATCGTCACTCGGCGCGGAGGTGATGGCACGTGAGTTGTGTCGATCGGTCGGCATCGAGGCTGAAGCGATCGGACCGATCGACCTGTACAGCTGCTTTCCGGTGGCCGTCGATGTGCTCGCCGCGGCGTTCGGACTGAGCGATCGGCGGGAACGTTCGGTGGTCGGCGGTATGGCGTTCGGGGGAGGGCCACTCAACAACTATTCGCTTCAAGCCATGTCCGAACTGGTTCGCCTCCTCCGCGAAACACCCGGGGAGATCGGACTGTGCACCAGCGTCAGTGGGTTTCTGACCAAGGTCGGTGGGGGTCTGTGGTCGACTGACCCGAAGGTCGAGTTCTCGCACATCGATGTCAGCGAGGCCGTGTCGGTCGGCGCCAGAATCCTTCCGGTCGAGGGGGACTGGATTGGCACGGCGACCATCGCAGGCTGGACCGTTGAGCACCTGCGCGGCCAACCCCACCGTTGTGTGGTCGTGCTCGATACTCCCTCAGGCGGACGAACGATTGCTTCGACGGGCGACTCTGCTGTGTGCCAGCGCATGATGATCGGCGACTGGTGTGGAACGGACGTCGAGGTGCATCCGGACGGTTCATTCACGGCGGGATGACCGCGCTACTCGGGATGAAGCCACTCGCGGACCCGCGTCCGGAGGACATCGATGTTGACCCCCTTGGCTGCGCTGACCCACAGAATGTCCGCCACCGGGAACCCCGCTTTCTCGGCGAGATCGCGCTTTCGTCTGTCGCGTTGAGAGGACTTCACCTTGTCGTGCTTGGTCGCCACAATCGTGAACGGGACGGCTTCGGAAGCCAGCCACTCCGTCGTCGTGAGATCCAACGGCGTGGGGCCGATCTCTGCATCGACGAGCACAACGACCATCTCGAGGTTCTCCCGCCCCAACAGGTACCCCTCGATCATGGGACCCCACTGTGCCCGCACCCGTCCCGGCACCTTCGCGTAGCCGTAGCCCGGGAGGTCCATCAGCGTGGTTCGGTCCTTGAAGGTGAAGAGATTCAGCAGTTGGGTGCGGCCAGGCGTCTTCGACACCTTGGCGAGCTGCGTGCGGTTGGCGAGCGCATTGATGAGCGAGGACTTACCGACGTTGGAGCGACCGACGACGGCGATCTCGGCGGGGGTATCCGGAAGCTGATCCACGGCGGACGCCGACATCACGAACTCCAGCTGCAAGGGAGGTACACCGGCCACGTCGAGCATCGTAGGTGACCGCAGCGGATCACTCCGGTGCGTCAGACTGCAGATCATGAGCGACGATCTCGACAACACTGCGAACTCTCTGCCGACGACAGAAGAAGAATGGAAGGCCAAGCTGACGCCTGAGCAGTACCAGGTATTGCGACAGGCGGGAACGGAACGGGCCTTTAGCGGCGAGTATGTGAACACCCACGATGACGGGATGTACCACTGCCGGGCATGCAGCGCAGCGCTGTTCCGCAGTGAGACCAAGTTCGAGTCTGGCAGCGGTTGGCCCAGCTTCTATGAGGCAGTGGATCCGTCCGCCGTCGAACTGATCCAGGACAACGCCCACGGGATGCGACGGGTCGAAGTACGGTGCGCGACGTGTCACTCGCACCTTGGACACGTCTTCAACGACGGACCGCGACCCACGGGCGACCGGTTCTGCATGAACAGCGTTTCGTTGGTCCTCGAACCAGACGCGAATCAGGCCGCGACCCCGTGACGACGGTCGGGCGATCGCTCCGGTTCGCAACCGTTGCGTTGGCCTGTCTGGCGATTGGGACCGTGACCGCGTGCCAACCAACGGCGCTCAACGACTGGATCAGGGCCAGGGGGAAACCCACGCTCGCCGAGCCTGAGTTGTCGCGCTTCGTAGCGTTCGTGACTGCCATTGAGAACGAACAGGCCCGCCGGGACCGCTTCGTGGGAAACATTGCACCCGTCGACGAAACCCGGCTCGGGTTGTCGTGGCGACCGGGATGCCCGGTCGCGCCGGCCGATCTCCGATTGTTGACGCTGAGTTACTGGGGGTTCGACGGCACCGAGAAACAGGGCGAGTTGGTCATCCATCGCGACGTCGCCGTCAAGGTCGTCGCGGCCTTCCGGACCATGTGGAACGAGAAGTTCCCCATCAACCGGATGGAAACGGCGGACCGGTTCGCCCGGCCGTCGGACTTCGCACCTGGCGGCGAGTACATCGAGAAGCCCCCTCAGCCCGACACGATCAATGACACCTACGGGTTCTTCTGTCGGCGATCCACCGGTGGGAAGTCATTCTCGCAGCACGCTTACGGTCAGGCCCTCGACATCAATCCCGTCCAGAACCCGTACGTCAAGGCAACGAAGGTCATTCCGTCCAATGGGTCCACGGTTCGATCAACACCCGAGCTGGGCAAGTTGTCGATCGGTTCGGTGCCGGTTGTCGCGCTCCGTCGGGCTGGATTCGTCTGGGGTGGATCGTGGCGGAGCCCGAAGGATTACATGCACTTCTCCACATCGGGCCGCTGACGGTCAACTGGCGTAGACGTTGACGGCCATCAAGCCTGCGTAGACGAGCCCAAGAATCTGCATCTGACGGTCCCCGATGAGGACGTCCTCGGGGGCGGAGCCCTTTCCTTGATCAACGAGCAGGGCATAGCGGAGGATCGCAACGACGAACGGCAGGATCGACAACATGACCCAGAGGGCTGCCGGCGGGTGCTCCTTTGCGCGCTGGACAGCGAACAGGCAGTAGGCGATCAGTACCAGGCCACTGGTGACGGCTTTCATGTAGTCCAGGAACCCCTCGGAATACATCGCAAGGGCCGCACGGGTGTCGGTCGAGCTTCCCATTTCCTTTTTCTCGGCCTGGCGTTTGCACGTGGCGATGAACATTGCCCCAAACGCACTGATCACCAGGAACCAGTCGGTGATGGCGACGTCGGTGGCGTACCCGCCGCCGAGCAGTCGGAGTACGAACCCGCTCGAGAGCCCCACGATGTCGAGGACCGGTTGATGCTTCAGATAGCTCGAGTACAAGGTGGTGAGTACTAGGTAGAGGGCGATGATCAGTCCGAATTTCGGCGTCCGCCACACGGCGAGCCCGACGGCGCCGAGGCCGAACACGATCGACAACAGGAGAGCGACAGGAATCGGGACGATGCCAGCGGCGATCGGCCGCTTCGACTTGCGGGGATGTCGGCGGTCTGGCTCGACGTCGAGGACGTCGTTGAGCAGGTAGCACGATCCGGCGGCCATGCTGAAGACGACGAACGCCCAACAGGCCTGAAGGAGCGAGTGGGGCTTCAGCAGCACACCAGCGGCACCGGGCGCCACGAAGACCAGAACGTTCTTGGCCCACTGCTTGGGACGGACCGAGCGGACGATGCCGCGTGCGAGCGCGCCGGCGCCCCCGGTGGTCGAAGAAGAACTCATTGGTTGGCCGCCACCCACGAATCCACGTTGGCCCACTCATCGAACAGCCAACGAATCCGACCGGCTTCGTCGGAGGGAATGTCCGCACGGTCGACCCGCCACATCGTCACTCGGACCGGCGAACGGAACGGCACCGACCGCCAGAGATCGGTCACTCCCGCCAAACCCTCGAGACCCGTGTGAGCGATGAACAACACATCGGAGTCGGGGGCTGACTCGAGAATTGCGAGTGGGCCACCAGTTCGAGGCGGCATCGTGTGGGTCAACTCGTTCCGGGTTCGCTCGGCAAGATCGGGTCGGGTTGCCTCGAGCCGCTCGATAGCTCGGGTGCGTTTCTCTACGGTGAAACGTGAGCCTTCGGGGAAGATGGTGAAGCACTCACGATCGTCCATTCCCGATGCCAATCGGCCGATCGCCGCCAGCTCTGCGGGGGTGTCATGGCCTGAACGATCGACGAAATGGTTGGGGATACGGTTCCCGACGATGTCCATCGCCGGGTCGTTCAGCAACTCCTGTTTGAGGACGTAGCGAAGATCCAGATTGCCGAACGTCGACAGGATGTGCGCGGGGATCAGGGTGTCGATGATGGAGGCGTGGCGTGAGAACACCACCAGGTTGCCGCCAACAATGGCGTCGGTATTCTCGATCTGCAGGTCCATTCGCAACAGGACCTTCATGGCGCCGAGGAGACTGTTGGCCCACGAGACCTGGAGCCAGCGATAGGCCTGGACGAAAGGTCGGGTCCGAATGAGCGCACCGAATCCGGAGGCCACGAAGAAGACACCGGACATGGACACGGCGAACACTTCCCACGTCAGGTACCAACCGCCGAAGAGGGCAACACGTGTTGTTGGGCAGCGGGGTTTGCCGCGGACGATATCGAAAATGATGGTGATGGGAACGATGACGATGAGTGACGGAATGAGCACCAAGGCTGCGACGAAAACTGCCGGCACGGTCTTGATCCGCCGGGAGAGGCTTGAGTCACGCGGATCACGTCGAGGCTTGGAGGATTCTGAAGCGTCGTCACCCACGGACACGCGCGGGGACGAGGGCTGTCGAGGGTGCGGATCGGTCACGGTCGCCAGTCTGGCAGTTTCGATCTGCTCCGTGGTGTACGACGCCGCCGGGGCTTCCCACAGGAGGTTCGATTTCGTACACTTCGCTCGGGCGCGCGGCGGTGCGCCGTCAAAGGCGGCAGGCGAGAGTGAAGAAATCTGGACGGATCGTCCTGTTCGTGGTGGTGTGCGCCGCGATTGGGGGAGGGTGGTCCCTCCGTGACACCAGCGCGCCTGAGAGTCCGGTGGCCGTCCTCGGGTTGGTCGAGTCGAGGCCAGGCGCGGCCGTTGCCTCGGACCCCGGAGTCGATGATGGCAGGGTCACGACGACGAACGTGCCCGTGAGCTTTTCCGGGGAGCTCGCGCTGGGCGCACCCGACGTCGCCGTGACAGAAGATCGCCCCACGACGACGGTTGCTGCTGCGGTCGTCACGGTTCCAACGCGTCAGCCTACGCAGATCGAGTTGCAGCCCACCGCGGCTCCCCGTGGTGCTGCGGATGAGTTCGGGGCTCAGCTCGATGACGTGGTGATGGCTCGGATCTCCTTTGATTGGCGGCGGCTCCTGCCCGGCTGGCAGATCCAATTCGTGGGGCCTCGCCAGGGGTACCGGGGAAGCACGTTTCCCGATCGTCGCGTCATCCAGGTCTATGTGCGAGCTGATGCTTCGCTTGATGAGGTGTCGCATGTGACGGCCCATGAGATGGGCCACGCCATCGATGTGACGTACTTTGATGATGAGGACCGCGGGCAGTTCAATCTCGCTCGCGGTCGCTCGGTCTCGTCGCCGTGGTGGGTCGCTGCCGGGGCAACAGACTTTGCGAGCGGTGCCGGAGACTGGGCGGAATCCTTTGCCTGGTCGCAGGTGGGATCGTCGGGTGGTTGGTTCTCGCTGCTCGGGTCGCCTCCCAACGTATTGCAGATGGCGCTCATCGCCGACCTCACGAATCGCTGAGTGCCGAGGACCCGCGATGAGCGCTTGCGCGAGGAGCAATGAGTGAGCCGCAGGGTCGCGAGGCACGAGCCCCGAGGACCCGCGATGAGCGCTTTCGCGAGGAGCAATGAGTGAGCCGCAGGGTTGCGAGGCACGAGCCCCGAGGACCCGCGATGAGCGCTTGCGCGAAGAGCAATTAATGGAGCATCAGTTCGTCGGGCACGCACGCGGCGAGGAGTGCGGCGACGTCGGGGCCGAGTTCCGAGTTCGCGAGCCAGAGCGCTTCGGCTGGGCTCATCGTGCCTCGCAGGATGAAACGGCCGAGTGACGGACCGTCGAGCCACAGCAGGTCCTCATGGCTGAAATAGCCGAGTCCGCGACCGAGGGCGAGCGCTGTCGAACGTGTCGATTCCCACGAGGACAGCTCAATGTCGGAGCGTGTCGCGGCGGCCAGCCCGGATGGATCGCAGTCGGGAACCAGGTCTGCGAGGGGGTGGAGCGCAGCGAGCTCGCTCCACTCGACGTCGTTCGGCGACGTGTCGATCGACCGCTCGATGACGTCGAGTATCCACGTGGTGATGGCGATCACCGCGGGCGACGTCGGCTCGGGCTCGGTCGACAGGCCGAGCGCTCGTCGGCACACATCGGGAACGTGGCCGACCGGATCCGCAGTGGATGCGGGAAGTAACTGGCCCGACGGCTCCATCATCAATGTGGTCGAACGGCCAGCACGGTCCGTCGCGTATCCCACGAGGATGGCGTCGGATCGCGGTGGTCGCACTGAATAGTCAGTCCGCGTGGCAGGGAACGCGACGGCAAGGCCAGCCCATTGAGCGGGGGCATTGATTCCGATGAGGTCCTCGGGGCTCGCGAGTCGGGGACCCGGGTCCAGTTGGAAATGGCCGTTCCGATCGATGAGTCCCCAGAGCCGGCCCAACTGTTCCTCGACTGCGAGGTGGCAGGCCTCGGTGAGATCACCGGCAACCAGCCGCGCCTGACCCTTCGGCGTAAACGGGGAGAGCGAGAGGCGATCTGCGGGTCGCCGTTCGAATGGTCGTGGTTCGAACTGTCGCGCGGACAATGGGCGGAACGGATCGTGCATCAGGACTCCAACGGATCGGTGACCGAACGACACGGAGCGTGGGGTAGGTCACGAAAGTTTTGGAGCGTCCAGTTGAACGGGTGGATGCGACCCGGTGGTAGTGCAGACAGCTTGACGTCAGGGTGCGACAGCCAGATGATCGGGTGCGACAGCCAGATGATTGGGTCGAGCGGAGTGCATCCGATCGACCGCTCGGAGGGCGGTACTGAGACGGCGCTCGACGAGTTGGCGAGCAATTCGCGCATCGGATGCCACGTACTCAGCCAATTCCTGATCCGACATGAGATGGATTTCGGAGCGGTTCACTTCGACAGGGTCGAGTCCGACGAGCCGAGCAAGGTTTTTCAATCCGCAGCTCAGACCGAGTGCCTGCCCCGCGTCTGAACGGAACAACCGGTACCCGTCGAGATGACCGTGCTCATGCCATCTGGCGAGGAACGAGGGCTGTGGTGTCCAGTCGGGCTCGGTCGGCTGGCGCTGGGGACGCACCCGAACCAGCGGGACCTCGATGAGCTCGAGCCCCATCGGCACGCCATGATTCGCGGCGCGGCGCTCGATGAAGGGCAGATCGAAGCGGCCACCATTCCAGGTGACGATCACACCCGGATCGAGTTGGCGGATCAGATCGTCGAGTTCCTTCAGGAGTTGCGGTTCAGGGCCGTCGAGTACCACCTCGATCTCGGTGCCCGACACTGCTACGGCAACGATCGCTGAACAGGTCGGGTCGAGGCCACCCGTGGATGTGTCCGTCTCGATGTCGAGTCCGTACAGGGGAACAGCTCCGTTCACATCTTCGATGGTAGGCCCGCGCTGTGACAGCCACGATGTCAGCGACACGGTCAGCCCCGGATCAGCATCTCGAGGCCCCGTGAGTCGTGGGTGCCATCGCCGAGCAGCCATGCGTCACCGGCGATCCAATCGGCGGCTGTTCTGACCAGTATGAGGGCATCAATGACATCGTCGGGTCGAGCAGTACCGCGAACCAACGGCGCCGCGACCACTGCGGTCGACGGGTGCATCTCGGGCACGGGACCGATGATGGCCAATCGCTCGGCGCGACCGGCGGGAGTCGCTTTGTGATGTTGGGCGGGAGACCCGTTGAGGCGGGCGAACGCGACCTCGGGGTGGGCCTCGCTGACGTGATCCTGGAGCTCGACAGACATGAGACGGTCCACCTCGACGATCTTGGGGACGATGTTCCACGTCTGAATCGACATGCCGCGACCCGAGATCGTTCTTGAAACCGCCGAGGCTTCCGCATGGGAGCCGCACTCGAGTGTCGCTCGGATCGGCGACGGAAACACCGAGCCTCGGCGCGGCCCCAGCAGCGATCGGGCCTCGATGTCGCAGGATCTCGGCTCCGCGTCGGCCAGGCCGATACACATGTCGATGGCAACCCGCGCGACGTCGTGGCGGGCGACGAGATCGAACAGCCGGCGCAGATCGGACTCGATCCGAATCGTCGCGATCTCCAGAGAATCTGTCCAGGCCGTCGCGACCACCCAGCCTCCGCGGCACCCATCGACGCCTGCCACGAGCGCCCGATTCGGTGATTCGCGATCTTTGCTCAGGCTCATCCGGACAGCGTCGCGCACGCCGATCGCTAGCGTGGAGCCATGGCCCGCCATCTCGTGACCAGTGCCCTGCCCTATATCAATGGTGTGAAGCACCTCGGCAACCTGGTGGGTTCGATGCTGCCCGCCGATGTCTATGGCCGCTATCTGCGGGCCCGGGGTCACGAGGTCCTGTTGATCTGCGCGACCGACGAACATGGCACGCCGGCAGAACTCGCAGCCCACGATGCCGGCCAGGACGTGGCGTCCTACTGTGCAGAACAGCACGACATCCAACGGCTCCTCGGCGAGCGCTGGGGGCTGAGCTGGGATCATTTCGGTCGGACGTCGCGCCCACAGAATCACGAACTCACCCGATCGATCGCTCGAGCGCTGCACGACAACGGCTTCACCGAGATTCGCTCCACCGAGCAGATCTTCTCCATCGACGACGACCGCTTTCTCCCCGACCGTTACGTCACCGGAACCTGTCCGAACTGCGGCTACGAACGGGCTCGCGGCGACCAGTGCGAGAACTGCACGAAGCAGCTCGAGCCGACCCAACTCATCGATCCCCGCTCGGCCATCTCCGGATCTTCGAACCTGGAGATCCGGGAGTCTCGGCACCTGTTCCTGCTCCAGTCCCGCCAGGCCGACGAACTCCGTGAGTGGATCGACACCCGCGACGGGTGGCCCACGATTGTCACGTCCATTGCCCGCAAGTGGCTGGACGAAGGACTCGAGGATCGTGGCATCACGAGAGATCTCGAATGGGGGATTCCCGTGCCCGAGGACGTGTTCCCGGGGCTCGGTGGCAAGGTCTTCTACGTCTGGTTCGATGCCCCGATCGGCTACATCGGCGCCACCAAGGAATGGTACGATCTCGAGCCCGACACGAGAAACTGGAAGAGTTGGTGGCGCCTCGGCGAGGGCGCCAATGACGTGACCTACACCCAGTTCATGGGCAAGGACAACGTCCCGTTCCATACGCTGTCGTTTCCGGCGACCCTGATGGGCTCTGGCCAGGACTGGCTCACGGTGGATCGGATCAAAGGCTTCAACTGGCTCAACTACTACGGCGGGAAGTTCTCGACGTCTCAGGGTCGCGGTGTCTTCATGGACCAGGCACTCGACGTCGCCCCTGCGGATTGCTGGCGCTGGTACCTCATGGCGAACGCGCCCGAAAGCGATGACACCAGCTTCACCTGGCCACTGTTCGGAGAAGCAGTCAATAAGGATCTCGTCGCAACGCTCGGTAACTTCGTGAATCGAACGGCAACCCAGGTGCAACGACTCAGCGGCGATCAGGTCCCGACCGGCGGGGAATCGGGCGACGTGGAAGCGGACATGGTCGAGCGAATCCGCACGGGAATCGCGGAGTACATCGAATACGTCGATCGACTGGAGTTCCGAAAGGCAACGGCTGCGCTGCGACTCCTCTGGACGATCGGCAACGGCTACCTGGAGGAACGAGAACCGTGGCGATCAGTGAAGACTGATGAAGCGTTGGCGGCCATGACCTTACGGACGGCGCTCGGCTTGGAGCGGGTCTACGCCGCGCTGATCACGCCGTTCATGCCCACGACGACTGACCTGATCAACGCCCAATTCCCTGACGTCGAGTCGCTCGTGGGCATCGACCCATCCCTTTCCGATGAGATCCTCCGGTTGCCCGCAGGCTCGCGTTTCGAGGCCCCGGGGCTGCTCTTCACCAAGATCGCACCGGAACTCCTCGAAGAACTCGAGGCGCAGTTCGCCGGGGGATGAAGCGCTCCGTTGGCGAGTGATCCGGGACCGATGGGGGTTCCCACTACGGTGAACGGCATGGCCGCCGATTCCGATGCGCAGCGACGTCGGGGCATCGCCATGCGAACTGGGCTCCGCGTGCTGTCACTGCTGACCATCGTCGCCATCGGCGGATTGCTGCTCGGGTTCGGTATCGGGTACCCGTTGTCGAAAGTTGACTTCAATGTTGCGGTCGCCAAGCAACTCGACCACAACGCACTGATCGGAACGTTCGACCCGGAACTCGCACTCGTGCAGCCTGGCGATCTGCCGTCGAACTTCGCCCAATCCGATGTCGATCTGTCGTTGTTCTCCATCGTCGGGGCGTCGTTCTGCGGGGAGCAACCCAAACTCGACGGCCAACTCGGCGACAAGCTGATCCGTTCGTTCGCTACGGCAGACAAGCAATTCGTCATCTCCGAGGTGGTACGCGTCAAGGCCGCCAAGCAGGCCAGTGACTACATCCAACAAATCCAACGCGCCTTCGATGGTTGTCTCCCCAAGGCCTTCTTCCGTGTCGACAAGGTGCGGGTCAAGATCAAAGCGGGCCAACCCGATCCGCCTGTTACCGACTACGTCAGCTACACGCTGGAACCCGAAACGCCGGGCCCGACACAGGTCATCGTGTTCTTCCAGGTCGGCGACGTTGTCGTGGCAATTCAGTACCTCGGCCCTTCCAAGCCATCACAGACACTCCTCAAGGATGCGCAGGACGCCATCCTGCGTCGCACCGCTCCGAAGGATTTCGGCGCGTTGGCGGTCGTGGACGGGGTGCTCCCGATTCCCACCGAAGCGCCCACGACAGCTGCACCCACCAGCGCTGCGCCGCCCGTGACCACCACCGTTGTTGTTCCGGCCACCACGACCACCGTGAAGAAAAAGAAGAAGCCCGTGACGACGACGAAGGCGCCCACCACCCAGCCCCCGGCTCCTCCCACGTCGGGTCCGTGACGTGTCGTCCCCGATCGACGGTTTGATCGCCGACCTTGACGCCGAGCACGCCCACCTCGACGAGATGATCTCTGGACGAAGTGACGACGCGTTGAACATCGCAACGCTCGCTGAGGGATGGTCGGTGGTGGATCAGTTGTCTCACCTGGCGGGTTTTGATGAATCGGCTGCCCTGGCTCTGACGGACCCAGCGGCATTCACGACGGAACTCGCCCAGTTGATCGAGGCAGGTGAGGATCCGATCGTGGGGTACACCAACCGGGGACGCTCGCTGAGCCCCGGACAGGTCGTGTCGTGGTGGAACAGCGCGCGCTCAGGTCTCCTCGCGGCGTGCCGGGCGGCTGATCCGACTGTTCGAGTGCCGTGGTACGGGCCGGCGATGTCACCGATGTCCTTCATCACCGCACGACTCATGGAGACGTGGGCGCATGGGGTCGACATCGCCGACGCCTGGTCAGAACCGATCGTCGGAACGGCCCGCCTGCGCCATGTCTGCCACATTGGCGTTGGAGCACGGCGTTACAGCTACGCAGTGCGCGGTCTCGACCTGCCAGACGCCGACATTCGAGTGGAGCTGATCGGTCCCGCTGGCGACGTGTGGACCTGGGGGACCAGCGCCACCGAGGTCGTCCGCGGCGAGGCCCTCGACTTCGCGCTCCTCGTGATTCAGCGTCGTCATCGCGACGACACGTCCCTGGTGATCACCGGCGACTCCGCCAACGAGTGGATGTCTTTCGCTCAGGCGTTTGCAGGCGGGCCCGGCCCGGGTCGCCCGTCGGCGTCAG
>JBBRSC010000087.1:0-11869 GCA_038245795.1 Acidimicrobiales bacterium | reverse complement strand
TCCAGGATCCGTACATCTTGTTCGTGAATGGCAAAATCGGCTCGGTGCAGGATCTCCTGCCAGTGCTCGAGAAGGTCATGCAGTCCGGCAAGGCGCTCGTCATCATCGCCGAGGATGTCGAGGGCGAAGCCCTGGCCACCCTGGTCGTCAACAAGATCCGTGGCACCTTCGCCTCGGTGGCCATCAAAGCTCCCGGGTTCGGCGAGCGACGCAAGGCGATGCTGGCCGACATGGCCATCCTCACCGGCGCTCAGGTGATCTCCGAGGAGATAGGCCTCAAGCTCGACGCCACCACCATCGACCTGCTCGGGCGTGCCCGCAAGGTCGTCGTCGCCAAGGACAACACCACGATCATCGAGGGTGCCGGTTCCGAGGACGACGTCAAGGGCCGTATTGCGCAGATCAAGCGTGAGGTCGAAGACACCGACTCCGACTGGGATCGGGAGAAGCTCCAGGAGCGTCTTGCGAAGCTCAGCGGTGGCGTTGCTGTCGTCAAGGTCGGCGCAGCAACCGAGGTGGAGCTCAAAGAAAAGAAGCACCGCATCGAAGACGCGCTGTCGGCTACTCGTGCGGCCATCGAGGAAGGCGTGGTCGCCGGTGGCGGCACAGCGCTCCTCCGTGCCCGCTCAGCTGTGGCTGCAGTGGCGGACACCCTCCAAGGCGATGAGGCCACTGGCGCTCGCGCCGTGTGGCGTGCGCTCGAAGCACCGGCTCGGAACATCGCCGAGAACGCCGGAATGGAAGGCGCCGTCGTCGTCCAGCAGGTGGAGCGGGAGACCGGCAACGTCGGCTTCAACGCTGCAACTGGTGTGTACGAGGACCTGGTCAAGGCCGGCGTGATCGATCCTGCCAAGGTGACACGTGCTGCGTTGCAGAACGCGGCGTCGATCGCCAGCCTGTTGCTGACCACCGAATGCCTGATCGCCGACAAGCCTGAAGAGGCCCCGGCGGGAATGCCCGGTGGCGGCGGCATGGACGGTATGGGCGGCATGGGCATGATGTAGCCCGTGCCGGCTCATCGAGTCGTGCGAAACGTGTTCGAACGCCGGTCCTTCGGGGCCGGCGTTCGTCGTTGTCCATCACCGCTGCCGATCGGTGCCGAGAACGGTGGTCGTTGGGCAGCGGTGACGAAGGTGTTGCGCCGGGTTGCGTTGGGCACAGGTATTGGTGCCGAGCACGGTGGTTGTCGGGGCGCGGCTGTAGCTTGCCCCGATGTCGTCGAACCAGCCCCAGCGTGGGGGCCCGCAGCAGATCCCCCGACCAGCGTTGTGGACGCCGGGGGAGCGACCCGCGTGGGAGGCACGCTCGACTCCGCCCCCGGAACGGATGGCGCTGCCCCCGGAACGGATGGCGTCGCAGGCGGAACTGACCATCGATCGCCTCGCAGACGTGTTTTCGGGTCGGGCGGGTGAACCATCGCCGGTTGAACGAAGCGGCGGGTCCCCCTCGGCGGTTCTCGTCGCGATCTATCCCGACGGCACCGACGACCACGGCAACGATCAACTCCACGTGATCCTCACTCGGCGCGCCGACACCTTGCGACACCACACGGGCGAAGTGAGCTTTCCGGGTGGCCGGACTGATCCAGGTGAGAGCCCCATCGAGACAGCGGTTCGGGAGGCGCATGAGGAAGTCGATCTCGATCCGTCGATCGTCAGACCGCTCGGAGAGCTCGATCATCTGACGACCGTGACCCGACGCGCGTACATCGTCCCGGTGGTGGCGCTGCTCGCCGAACGCCCCCACCTTCATCCCGCCGAGGCCGAAGTCGCCGAGATATTGCATGTACCGCTTGCTGAGTTGCTCGATCCTGAGGTCTTTCGCGAGGAGCGATGGGGGACCTCCCAGCAAGGTCGACCCGTCTACTTTTTCGAGTTGTACGGCGACACGGTCTGGGGCGCGACGGCCGCCATGCTCCGGCAGTTCCTGTTGTTGTCGTTCCGGCTTGATCCCGGTCCTCGTGAGAGCTGGGATCCAGCGGGCGCGGCTGGTGAGATCTGGTCACCGCCCGCAGGCTCGGCTCCAACGCCGCTGTAATGGTCGTCGACAACGAATTACATCGTGGATCGTTGTTTGGACGCTAGATTTCGTAGCCGATCATGTCGACGACCACGCAACGCTCAGCCAACGCCGATGCACCACCCGCGTTGCGCGTCGTGGCGGTCAGTAAGAAGTTCGGCGACACAGTTGCTTTGGAAACGATTGATCTCGAGGTTCGCGCTGGCGAATTCTTCACGCTGCTGGGTCCATCGGGATCCGGGAAGACCACCCTGCTGCGACTCCTGGCGGGCTTCGAACAACCGACCACGGGGGCGATCCTCCTCGACGAACGCGACGTGACGAACCTGGCACCCTTCGATCGCGATCTGAATACTGTCTTTCAGGACTATGCGCTGTTCCCGCACATGTCTGTGCTCGACAATGTCGCCTATGGCCTCCGGGTCAAAGGCGTTGGCAAGGTCGATCGACGTCGACAAGCAGGCGTTGCCCTCGAGTCGGTACGCCTCGGCGATCTCGGCCAGCGCAAACCGTCGCAACTTTCTGGCGGGCAACGGCAGCGGGTTGCGCTGGCCCGGGCGCTGGTCAACCGGCCGAAGGTGCTCCTGCTCGACGAACCGCTGGGCGCCCTCGACCTCAAACTCCGCGAGGAGATGCAGTTCGAGTTGAAATCGCTGCAACGAGATGTCGGAATCACCTTCGTGTTCGTGACCCACGATCAATCCGAGGCTCTGACGATGAGCGATCGGATCGCAGTGTTCAGCCAGGGTCGGATCGAACAGATCGGCTCGGCCCGGGAGATCTACGAACGGCCCGTCAACTCATTCGTTGCCGGGTTCGTCGGCACGTCGAATCTGCTCAGCGGGTCGGCTGCCGTTGCCGTCATCGGGCGCGCAGGAGCGTTTCTGGTCCGACCCGAAAAGATCGTGATGACCTCCGAGACACCAACGGCACCGACGACGGGTCAGCGTGCCGCCGGGGTGGTCGACGAGGTGTTGTACGTGGGCTGGGAGACCCGGACCCGGGTCCGGCTCGACGTCGGTGGTCATGTGCTGGTGGTCGAACAGAACGACGATGCCAGCGACGCCCGCCCCTGTATCGGCGACCGGGTGCAGGTGAGCTGGCAGGAGCGACACGTTGTGGAGCTCAGCCAGCGCGGGCACGACGACTCAACAGTTCTCACGTCTACATGATCCACATCAATCCACATCCACATCACCTGGGGGAGCACCCATGAAGCACCATCCATCAACCTCTCGTCGCCGAATCGGCGGGGCCATTGCGCTGGCCGCGGCGATGGCACTCGTCGCCACGTCGTGCGGCGACGACACGAAGACGGCGACGGACTCGACACCATCGACCGTCAAGGTCGCCGACACCAGTGGTGCCGGCGAGGGCGCTCTGTCGATCGTTGTCTGGGCTGGTTACGCCGAGAATGGCAGTACGAGCAAGGAGGTCGATTGGGTCACACCCTTCGAGTCAGAGTCCAAGTGCAAGGTCGATGCCAAGGTCGCCGGTACCTCTGACGAGATGGTCGAGCTCATCAAGTCGGGTGCCTACGACGGCGTATCGGCCTCGGGCAATGCATCGCTGCGACTCATCGCCAGCGGCGACGTTGCTCCGGTGAACACGAAGCTTCTCGACAACTACAACGACGTCGCCCCGTTCCTGAAGATGCAGAACTACAACAGCAAAGACGGTCAAGCGTACGGCCAGCCCCACGGATGGGGAGCGAACTTGTTGCAGTACAACGCCGATGTCGTCACGACTCCCCCCGACTCGTGGGGCGCGGTGTACGCCGCCGACTCGCCGAACAAGGGCAAGATCACCGCGTACGACGATTGGACCACGATCGCGGACGCTGCCATCTACCTCAAGGCCACGAAGGCGGACCTGAAGATCGGCGATCCCTACTCGCTCGATCAAACCCAGTTCGATGCTGCCGTGCAACTCCTCAAGGATCAGAAGCCACTGATCGGTGAGTACTGGTCGGACTACCTCAAGTACGAGGAAGCGGTCACGAAGGGTTCGATCGTCCTCGGGACGACCTGGCAGACGATCGCCAACACGCTCACTGCCGCCGCGCCGCCGGTCAACGTGAAGACGGTCCTCCCCAAGGAGGGCTCGACGGCCTGGTCCGATACCTGGATGTTGTCCTCAAAAGCGAAGCACCCGAACTGCGTGTACAAGTGGATGAACTGGGTGTCGAGCCCGGCAATCCAGGCACAGATCGCGCAGTACTACGGCCAGGCTCCAGCCAACCTCAAGGCCTGCACCATCGCCGCTGCTGGGTTCTGCGATCAGTACCACGCTGCGGACGAGGCGTTCGCCAAGCAGCTTTACTACTGGACCGTTCCGACCGAGAAGTGCCTCGACGGCAGCGACCGGGTCTGCGTCGGCTTCAAGAAGTGGGCTGAAGCCTGGACCGAGGTGAAGGGCTGAACACCAGCGACAACGAGGGGCGGGTGGAGTCTCCATCCGCCCCCCCAGCCGCGCCCGAGACCGAGCTTCGTTCGAGCGGATCGTTCTTCAGGCGACACCCAGCCGCCGTCCGCACACTGCAACTCAGTGGTCCGGTGTTGTGGCTGGTGCTCGCGTACATCGGGTCGCTCGTGGTCCTCTTGTCGCGATCGCTGTTCCAGAAGGACGAGCTGTCCGAGCGCCTGATCCGGGAGCCGACGCTCGATAACATCACGACGGTCCTCACGGGTTCCGTGTACCGCGATGCTGCACTCCGGACGCTCGGGATCGCGCTGGCAGTGACCATCATCGACCTCCTGATCGCGGTTCCGATGTCGGTGTTCATGGCGAAGGTCGCTTCGCCCCGCCTCCGTCGGATTCTGGTCGTCGCAGTCCTGACACCGCTGTGGGCGAGCTACGTCGTCAAGGCCTATGCGTGGCGGGCGCTGCTGGACCCCGTTGGGGGGGTCGTGAAGAACGTGACCGGATCGAGTCCCGGCTACGGGGTGACGGCGACGATCCTGACCCTTGCGTATCTGTGGCTCCCGTACATGATTCTTCCGGTGTACGCCGGGCTCGACCGGCTGCCGAATTCGCTCCTCGAGGCATCGAGTGATCTCGGTGCGAAGACGAACCGAACCTTCCGATCAATCATCATCCCGATGCTGATTCCCTCGCTTCTGGCTGGCTCGATCTTCACCTTCTCACTCACGCTCGGCGACTACATCGCCATCAAATTCGTCGGCGGGACCAGCCAGACCATGGGATCGATCATCGCCCAGTACTTCGTGGGCGGCAACGATCTCCTGGCCGCCGCCTATGCGCTGGTTCCCGTGGCGATCATGGGGATCTATCTGGTGTTGGTTGGCCGCTCCGGTGCTTTGGAGAACCTCTGATGTATCTCTCGACGTCGGCCCGTCGGCTCCTGGCGCTGCTCACGACCCTCGGCTTCGCGTTCCTGTACCTACCGTTGTTCGTGGTGTTCTCGACGTCGGTGTCGAAGGGCGGCAACTTCGACATCATTCCCGACGGCTTCACCACCCGGTGGTTCAGTGACGCGATCGGCAACCAGGGAGCCCGCACGGCGCTCGCCCACTCGGCCATTGTCGCTTTGGGTGCCACTCTGATCGCGCTGGTGTTGGGGACGCTGTTGGCATTCGGGCTGTCGGGCCGTCGATTCTTCGGTCGGAATACCCTGAGTCTCGCCGTGGTCCTTCCAATTGCCCTCCCTGGCATCGTGACGGCGCTGGCGTTGGCGCTTGCGTTTCGGGAACTTGGCTTCACGTTCGGCTTCGTGACGTTGATCCTGGCGCACTCGACGTTCTGCATCGTGGTGGCGTACAACAATGTGATCGCTCGGCTCCGGCGGCTGGGACCCACGCTCCAGGAGGCGTCTGCCGACCTTGGCGCACGGGGCTTCACCACCTTTCGGCTCGTCACCTTCCCGATGATCCGCTCAGCGCTCCTGGCCGCCGCGCTCCTGGCCTTTGCCCTCAGCTTCGATGAGATCGTCGTCACGACCTTCACCGCCGGCTCGACCGAGACCCTGCCGCAATGGATCCTCAACAACACGTTCCGGGCCAAGAACGTCCCGGTGGTAGCGGCGGTGTCGACGATGGTGATCCTGTTGAGCCTGATCCCGGTATGGATTGCCCAACGAGTCGGTGATGGCGCAGGAAACAGTCGGTAGAACGGCCCGGCAGTAGCGTGACGCCATGCCCACGCTCAGCTTCGACGGAGAAACCCACAGCGAGATTCTGCTGAAGGTGAAGCGATGGCTGGCGTCGCTCGAGAACACGCCGCAGGGCAACCTCTCCGCCGTGGACGCTATCGAGCAGGGAGCAGAACTCACGAAGGACGCGTTGCGGATCATTGCGTCGGCGGCCCCCGGGCCAGTGGCGCAGAGTGAGCTGATGAAGGGCCTGACGAGTATGGGATACAAGGCGACCGATGCCACAAAGACCGCGCTGATCTCGGGTCTCGATTCCATCGAGGAAGCAACGGGTGGCAGCGTCGTGAAGCAGGTCTCCAAAGCCGGTCGTCGCGCCGCGTATGAGATGAACAGCACGATTGCTCGACAGGTCCTTCGTTCTCTTCGACCCTGATGTAGCGACTGGTAATCGCTCGACCCGATGTGGGAATTGGAGCGTTGGCGAGGAGCGCTAGGCTCTCCCGTTTCCTCCGAGGTGCATCAGATGAGCAGCGAGATCGAGATCGGCATGGGCAAGTCCGGCCGTCGCGGCGTGTCCTTCAGTGAACTGGCGATTCTGCCGAGCCGTCGAACCCGCGACGCATCCGAGGTGGACATCTCCTGGCAGATCGATGCATTCGGTCTGGACCTGCCGATTCTCGGTTCCGCCATGGACTCGGTGACGAGCCCCATCACGGCATCACGCCTCGGCTCGCTCGGCGGGGTCGGTGTCCTTCACCTCGAGGGTGTGTGGACACGTTACGACGATCCCGAGCTGGTGTTGCGCTCGATTGCCGAGGCGACCGACTCCGAGTCGCGACAGGCACTACTCGAGGCCTACTCGGCTCCCGTCCGGAGCGATCTGATCAAGCAGCGTTTGGCCGAATTGCGCGAGACGACGCCCGTGGTGGCGGTCGCCGTCACCCCGCAACATGCATCCCGACTTCTCGGCGACATCCGCTCTGCCGAGCCTGATCTGCTGGTCATCCAGGGCACGGTGGTATCTGCGGAACATGTTGCCGCCGTCGGTGAACCGCTGAACCTGAAGAAGTTCGTGCGCGAGCTCGAAGTGCCCGTGATCGTCGGCGGCTGCACCAGCTATCAGGCTGCCCTGCACCTCATGCGCACGGGTGCGGCGGGCGTGCTGGTCGGCGTCGGTGCCGGAGGCGCGTCCAGTTCGAACGAGGTACTCGGCGTGGGTGGTGCCAACGCTACGGCCGTTGCCGACGCACGGGCAGCTCGCATGCGCCATCTCGACGAGACCGGTGTATATGTCCACGTCATCGCCGACGGTGGGATCACCTCGTCGGCGGACATCGCCAAGGCCATTGTGTGCGGCGCCGACGCCGTCATGGTGGGTTCGCTGTTTGCGGCGTCAACGGAGGCCCCCGGTTACGGCTCACATTGGGGGATGGCGGCTGCGCACCCGACCCTCGCTCGCGGTGAGCGGCGCTTCGTCGAGCCACTTGGTCCGCTCGAGACCATCGTCAACGGTCCAGCCATCGATGCGAGTGGCCGAACGAACCTGGCGGGCGGGTTGCGCAAGGCCATGGCGGTGAGCGGATACTCGTCGCTGAAGGACTTCCAGAAGGCTGAGCTGACCGTGACCGGACCCGAACGTGGCTGACGTGGCGGCAACCCATCGACCCGACCAAGTGGTGCTCGTCGTCGACTTCGGCGCACAGTATGCGCAGTTGATTGCGCGCCGGGTTCGAGAGGCGCACGTGTTCTCCGAGATCGTGCCTCATACGATCACCGCCGCGCAGGTGGCAGAGATCGCTCCGACGGCGCTGATCTTCTCCGGTGGTCCGAAGTCGGTGCACCAGGAGGGAGCGCCGTCGATCGACCCCGACGTCTATGACCTGGGTATCCCGATCTTGGGCATCTGCTACGGCGCACAACTCCTCGCCCGCGACCTCGGTGGATCGGTCGACAAGACCGGTCGGGGCGAATACGGACGCACCCAACTCGACGTGTCGAACGCGGGTGTTCTCCTCTCGGACTCGTCGGATCAGCTGGTGTGGATGAGCCACTTCGACACGATCACGAAGCCGCCGGCCGGCGCGGTCGTATCCGCATCGTCGGCAGAAACTCCGAGTGCCGTGTTCGAGGATCGCGAACGAGGAATCTTCGGTGTTCAGTACCACCCCGAGGTCATGCACACGCCCCGTGGCCAGGAACTCATGGAGCGTTTCCTGCTCGACGCGGCCGGGTGCAGTGGCAGTTGGACCATGGAGAACTTCGTTGACACCACGGTTGACGCCATCCGTGCCCAGGTCGGAGCCGGCCGCGCGATCTGTGGACTGTCTGGCGGCGTCGACTCTGCTGTTGCGGCAGCGCTCGTGCACCGAGCCATCGGTTCGCAATTGACCTGCGTCTTCGTCGACACCGGGCTCATGCGCAAGAACGAGGGCGATCAGGTGGTCGAAACGTTCCAACGCCATCAGGGCATCGAGCTGATCCATGTCCGGGCAGCCGAACGCTTCTTCGACGGGCTCGCTGGCATCACCGAGCCGGAGGCAAAACGGAAGGTCATCGGTGAATTGTTCATCCGGATCTTCGAGGATGCATCGGGCGGCATCACCGATGCGAACTTCCTGGTGCAGGGAACGCTGTACCCCGACGTGATCGAATCGGGCACCGGCCACGCCGCCAAGATCAAGTCGCATCACAACGTCGGCGGACTTCCCGAGGACATGACGTTCGAGCTGGTCGAGCCGTTGCGTTCGCTGTTCAAGGACGAGGTCCGTGCAGTCGGGGCCCAGCTGGGGCTCCCTGACGAGATCGTCTGGCGCCAACCCTTCCCCGGTCCCGGTCTCGGTGTCCGGATCATCGGCGAGGTCACCCCCGACAAGGTCGCCATCCTGCAGGAGGCCGACGCGATCGTTCGCGAGGAACTTCGGGGCGCCGGTCTGGAGCGGGAGATCTGGCAGTCGTTCGCGGTGCTTCCCGATATTCGTTCGGTAGGGGTGATGGGCGACGAACGAACGTATGGCTATCCCATCATCGTGCGAGCCGTGACCAGCGAGGATGCAATGACGGCTGACTGGGCACGGATTCCCTACGACGTTCTCGAGTCGATCTCGTCGAGAATCATCAACCAGGTCGCTGGGGTGAATCGTGTGGCCTACGACATCACATCAAAGCCACCCGGCACCATTGAGTGGGAGTAACCCCACGCTGCGTGGCGGATGAATGACAATCATGTCATTCGGCCGCGTTAATGAACCTCGAACGTAACGCGTTTGTCATATTCGTCATCGTCTGGCAAGATGATCGAGTCATGTCGCGCCCCCGGTCGAATTCGAGTGCCTCTCCGACGTCCCGGCTGGGGCGCCAAAGCATGTCTCGAACAGGGTTGCATCGAACCGTGACCACCGTGGCCGTTGCACTGGTCGCAGCAGTCGTGGCGTTCCCTGTCTCTTCGGCATCGGCGGCGCCTATGGCTCCCGCCTCGCTGTCGTCGCCGGCCCAGTCCGTGGGCGACCTGCAGTCGAAGGCTGCAGCTATCGCGGCGAAGATTCAAAAACTGCAGATGGACTCCGACACGCTCAACGAGGAGTTCCTCGCCGCGCAGATCGAGCTGACCGACCTGCAGGCCAAGCTCGCCGGGACCCAGTCCGAGGTCGATCAGGCGCAGGCCTCGCTCGGCACGAACCAAGCCGCCGTCAAGAACTATGCGATGGATGCCTACATCAGCGGTGGCGAGGTCGATCCTGTTTTCTTCTCGGCCCGCAGCGCGTCCGATGCGAGCAACCGGACGGCGTATCTTCGGTCGCTCCATGGCGACAAGCAACAGATCGTCGCCGATGTCGAAGCAGCGCAGCAGGATCTCGCCGACAAATCGACACGGCTCTCCTCCTCCAAGGCAACGCTCGACGCGAAAATGGCCACCCAGGCGTCCACCAAGAAGACGCTCGAGGCTGGCATCGCAGAGCAGGTCGCGCTGCAGGCCTCGGTCAGCGGGCAACTCGCTGATGCGGTCGCCGCTGAGCAGGCCCGCTTGGAGCAGGAACAGATCGCGGCCGCCGAGCGACAGATGCAAGAGGATTCAGCACGTCAGGCTCAGGCCCGCGCCGAGCAGGCCCAACAGGCATCGATTGCGTCGGCCACGTCGGACCGACTCCGAGCTCAGGTTCCGTCGTCGGCTGCGACGCGGGACACAGCAGCAGCTCCGGTCGACACCAGCAGCGAATCCGACACTCCATCGGCAACGGACGGGTCAGGGTCTGCCAATGGCCCGACAACGTTCCCAGATCCCGGTCCTGTTCCCCCTGGCGTGCAAGCAGTGCTCGATGCTGCACGAAGCCAACTCGGCGTGCCGTACCGCTGGGGCGCAAGCTCGCCTGGCAGTGGCTTCGACTGCTCGGGGTTGGTTCTCTACGCCTGGAAGTTCGGTGGACTGTCGCTTCCCCACTCGTCGCGGGCGATGTACTCCATGACCCAGCGCATCTCGGCAGATCAACTGCAGCCTGGGGACCTCGTGTTCGGAGGGAGCCCGATTCATCACGTGGCGCTGTACATCGGTGGCGGTCAGATGATCCAGGCTCCGCACTCCGGCGACGTCGTGAAGATCTCCGGGATCTATTCGTCCTCGAAGCCGGTGTCGTTCGGACGACTCTGATCCTGAGTTAGGTACCGGCAAGCCGGGCCACGACTGGCGCCAGCTGATCAACAGTGCCGGCGGGAATGCCAATCGTCGAAATTCCCCAGCGTTCTCGGCGCTCGAGCAGGTCCTCGACCATGGAATCGACCGTGCCCACCAGCGCATGAGGTGTCCCGATGGATTCGGCGCGATCGAGGCCGAATCCTCCACCGATGCTGTCGTAGATCGGCTCGGGATCGTTGGTGACCTGGGCGAATTCCAGTCGGACCTGAATCTCGATGTCGAGGAAGCGGTCACCGGCGGCGCGGCGGATCCAGCCGATCTTCTTGTCGGTGGCAGCCGGGGTGGCTGATGGGCCAGCGGAGGCGTCGATACGTCCGGCGTTGAGCTTGGGGTTCAAGCCGACGATGTTGGCTTCGCGCGCTGCGAGTTCGAGCACGCGTCGTCCGCCGCCGCCGATGATGATCGGAGGCCCGCCAGGCGTTGCGGGCATCGGTGTGCCGACCATGTCGTCGAGGCGATAGTGCTGACCTGAATGCGTAACGGGGTCGCCGGACCAGAGGGCTTTGATGATCGACAGCGACTCCTCCATTCGGTCAACCCGAACGTTCGGTTCGTCGAAGGTCAATCCGGACCGCTGGTAGTCGGTCTCCATCCAACCGGCGCCGAGCCCGAAGCGGAAGCGACCGTCGGTCAGCAGATCGAGCGTGGCGGCTTCCTTGGCCAGAACGACGGGATGGCGGTAGTCGTTGCAGAAGACGAGCGTCGCGACGTTGATGGCGGTCGTGGCCGACGCCGCTGCCATCAGTGCTGCGACGGGTCCAAGCTGGGCGTCGAAATGATCGGCGATCGTGATCGTGTCGAAGCCGAGGTCCTCGAGTTTGCGGGACAGATCCCGCAGACCTGTGGCCGTCATCGCACCCGAGAGCGGACTGCTGAATCGGAACGGGTGACGGGGAAGGGTTTCGCTCACGGCCAAGACGCTAGGACACCCGTCGGGTAACTCCGGCAAACGGTGACTGCCCTCGACCTCGCCACGGCGAAGCTCAACGGAACCGCACGACGTGGCCCGAGCCCGAAACCGAAACGGACCGAGGGTCAGCTCACGGTGAACT
>JBBRSC010000086.1:0-11985 GCA_038245795.1 Acidimicrobiales bacterium | reverse complement strand
CGTGCACGATGAACTCGACCTTGAACCCGGCCGGATGAAGATCAAGTTGGGCGGCGGACTCGCTGGAAACAACGGGCTCCGATCCATCACGGCGCATCTTCATACCCAGGACTACGTGCGAATTCGTATCGGGATCGGCAAACCTCCGGGCGGTTCGAACCGGGGCGTCGATCATGTGCTCAACAAACCGGGCAAGGCCCAACGGGAGCTGATCTCTGTCTGTATTCACGAGGCCGCTGACGCGGTCGAGATGATCCTGGACCACGGCATCGATGCCGCGATGGGTCGCTACAACCAGAACCCGATCTCGTGAACGACGCGGTCGACGCGAGGGGAGGGCCGGCGCCGCTCGCGGGGTTGGAGCGTCGGGTGGCAGAGGAGCCAGCGCTGCTCGGGGTCCTGGGTCGACGCGCCGCGACATTGGCGGTGTCTGACAACGCGCGGGCCGCAACGATCGCCGGGATGGTGTCGATGTCGGGGCGGCGACCGATCGTGGTGGCGGTTCCGACGTCGACCGAAGCCGACAGCCTGACGGCTGATCTGATTGCGTGGCTCGGCGAGGACGCAGTCGAGATGTTCCCGGCGTGGGAGACGTTGCCGTTTGAGCGGGTCAGTCCGCAGATCGACACGATGGGTCGTCGACTCCGCGTGATGTGGCGTCTGCGCCACCCCGATCGCATGCCAGCGGTCATCGTTGCTCCAGCGAGAGCACTCGTCCAACGACTCGGACCGCACGCCGCCGATGTGGAACCGATCGTCATCCGTTCGGGGGTCGAGGTCGACCCCGAAGCACTGGTCCGATCGCTGGTCGGTGCCGGGTACCGGCGCGAGCATCAGGTCGAGCACCGGGGCGAGGTGGCCGTGCGCGGTTCGATCGTCGACGTGTTCCCCTCGACAGCCGACACGCCGGTCCGCATCGACCTCTGGGGTGACGAGGTGGATCGTCTGACCGAATTCTCGGTGGCCGATCAGCGGTCGACGATCGACGTGGCCCTGGTTGAGATCTTTCCGTGCCGCGAGTTGATGGGAACCGACGAGGTCCGCGCTCGGGCGGAGGCTCTGATCGCCACCGAAACGTGGGGACGGGATCAGTGGGAGCGGCTCCGCGACGGCCAGATGTTCGACGGTATGGAGTCATGGCTGCCGTGGCTCTGCGATGGCGACGAGGTCATCGTCGATCTGCTGTCGGCTGAAGCGCAGGTCATTCTCTGCGAACCGCGTCGATTGCGGGATCGGGCGTCGGACATCATCGACGAGGAACGGGATCTGGCTTCGACCCTGGCGGTGTCGTGGGGTGCCGAAGGTCGGCCCATCCCGGCGCTGCACCTTGATCTCGACCGACTGCTCGAACGGTGTGCCTCCCCGGTCTGGACCATGTTGCATACCGCCGACTCGCCGGACACCCCGGTGGTGTCGACGACGGGATGGTTGCCGGCGGTTGGCGACGGCGTGCGCCTGGTGGGCCAGCTCCGGAGTCTTCTCGCGACCGGCTATCGGGTCGTCGTAGCTGCGGAGCGCGCCGAGTCCGCTGATCGGCTGGATCGGCTGTTGCGGTCGCATGGATTCGTGTTCGAACGAGGCGAGCCGGGCTCGTTGCGCTCGAGTGGTGACGGCGGCGTCATCGTGTCGGACGCGCCACTCGAGGCGGGCGTCATCTTGTCTGATGTCCGATTGGCGATTCTCGCCGAAAGTGATCTGACCCAGCGGAAGCGCTCCCGGCGAAAGGTCCGCCCCCGCAGTCGTGCGGTGCAGGGGTTCTTCGATGATCTGGCCATTGGCAGCTATGTCGTTCATCAGACCCACGGCGTCGCACGGTTCGGGGGCATGGTCACACAGACCATTGGTGGGGTGGAGCGCGACTATCTGCTGCTGGAGTACCGCGGTGAGGACAAGCTGTACGTCCCATCGGATCAGATCGACGCGATCCGGATGTACTCCGGCGGCGAGACGCCGCGCTTGAACAAGATGGGCGGCTCGGAGTTCGCCCGGACCAAAGCCGCCGTTCGGGCCGAGGTCAACAAGATCGCGCAGGAGTTGGTGGTGCTGTATCAGCGTCGTCGTCATGCCCGCGGCTTCCACTTCAGTGAGGACACCACGTGGCAGCGCGAGATGGAGGATTCGTTCCAGTATCAGGAAACCCCGGATCAGTTGCGGGCGATCGAGGATGTGAAGTCGGACATGGAGTCCGAGACCCCGATGGATCGCCTGGTGTGCGGCGATGTGGGATTCGGTAAGACCGAGGTGGCCATCCGCGCTGCGTTCAAGGCCTGCCAGGACGGCAAACAGGTCGCCATCCTGGTGCCGACGACGCTGCTTGCGCAGCAGCACTTCACCACGTTCTCCGAGCGATTCGAGGAGTACCCGATTCGGGTCGAGGTGGTGTCGCGGTTCCTGTCGACTGCGCAGATCAAGTCAGTGCTCGCCGCCCTCAAGGTGGGGGAGGTCGACGTGATCATCGGCACCCACCGTCTGCTCAGCAAGGATGTCGAGTTCAAGAACCTGGGGTTGTTGGTGGTGGACGAGGAGCAACGCTTCGGGGTGAGCCACAAGGAGTCGATCAAGGAGATGTCGACCAGCGTCGATGTGCTCACGCTGACGGCCACGCCGATCCCGCGGACGCTCGAGATGAGCCTGACCGGTATCCGTGATCTGTCGTTGTTGAACACGCCGCCTGCCGAACGCCAGCCGATCCTCACGTACGTCGGCGAGTACGAGGAGCGCGCGGTGGGTGAGGCGATCCGTCGGGAGCTGCTTCGTGAGGGCCAGGTCTTCTTCGTCCACAACCGGGTGAAGGACATCGATCAGTGTGCGCAGCGCCTCGCCGAACTGGTACCAGAGGCGCGTATTGCGATTGCGCACGGTCAGATGGACGAAGCCACCCTTGAGCAGGTGGTGTTCGACTTCTGGGAGGGTCGATTCGACGTGCTCGTATGCACGACGATCATCGAATCTGGTATCGACATGCCCACTGTCAATACATTGGTCGTGGACCGGGCGGATCTCCTGGGGCTCGGACAGCTCCACCAGTTGCGCGGTCGTGTCGGACGAGCAGGGTCACGCGCCTATGCGTATCTGTTCTTCCCGCCCGACCGGTCGCTGTCAGAGGATGCCTACGAACGCCTGCGGACCATTGGGGAGGCGACCGAACTGGGATCTGGCTTCCGGATCGCCATGCGCGATCTCGAAATCCGCGGCGCCGGCAATCTGCTGGGCACGGGTCAATCCGGCCACGTGTCGGCCATTGGCTACGACATGTACTGCCAGATGGTCAACGAGGCGCTCGGCGAATTGAACGGCGTGGTGGAGGACGTGCCATCGGAGATCCGGATCGAGCTCCCCATCGACGCGCATCTCCCCGTCGATTACGTGACGCGGGAGGACCAGCGCCTCGATGCCTATCGACGTCTCGCCGAGGTGACCAGCGTGGCGGACGTCGCAGACGTCGAGGCCGAATGGATCGATCGGTACGGTCCTGTTCCGGCAGCATCGGCAGCGCTGTTGGAGATTGCCCGTCTGCGGGTGGAGTGTCTCCGTCTCGGTGTCAACGAGATCACGACGCACAAGACGAACGGCATCGGGGGGCCACCGCTGCGGGCCAAGATGTCGCCGCTGACGCTGCGAACCTCTCGGCAGATGCGGCTGGAGCGGACCCGCAAAGGCACGGTGGTCAAGCCGGAGATCAAGGAGGTCCAGCTGCCGGTATCGGCTGGGCTGAAGATGGTGTCGGAGCTGCTGGCATTCTTCGAGGAGTACGTACCGGTCGAGGACGCGTCGACCAGCTGAGCGTGAACGGGTGCGGCGAGCGTTCGCTGAACCTGAGGCGTGCGCAGCGGTGACTCGCCCCTGAGGTTCACGGCGCTCTAACGTCGCCTGAGTGAAACGTCTGGTGGTTCTCTGTGTAGCGGCGCTCGGCTTGGTGGCGTCGGGTTGCGACGCCCTCGGCAACGATGTTGCAGCGAGCGTGAACGGCAAGAAGATCACCGTTGATCAGGTGGTGGAGTTCGCCAAGGAAATCCAGGCCGACCTCGACAACAGCGCGGCACAAGGAGCAACGAAGGCACCTTCGGCCACCACTGAGGTCGGCGTCAATGCAGATCCGGCCCGTCGGGCGCTGGGCGTGTTGTTCGCCAGCAGCCTGTCCACCGAAGCATTGGGCCAGTGGAAAGTCCCGATCGATGAGTCAGCGATTCAGCAGCAACTCGCGCAGTTGAAAGGCACCCCGACCCCGACCCAGCGGCTGATCGCCCGCCTGACGGCGGCGGAGAACCAGTTGCTTCAGGGTCTTCCCGATCATTGGGACACGCCGTTGGGACAACGGTTCCTCACGTTGAAGTCGACGACGACATGCGTGGAGGGGATCGCCGGAGCTGCGGACCAGAAGGAGGCGATCCAGAAGCTCATCGACGGGGGAGCCTCGCTCACTGATCCCAACGCTTTCACGGGTGCCGGCGCCAACCCGCTCGGCCCGCAGGGCAACCAGTTCTGTTTCTCGAGTCCTGAAGAGATTCCCAAGGAGCTCCAGGCGCCGTGGTCGAAGCCTGCGTCGCCCGAAGTCAAGAACGTCGAGTTCGAGTCGCCGCGCGGCGGCAAGGTCATCATCTTCTTTCGCACGCTTGGTGCCACCACCAAGAACATCTCCGATCCTGCCTTCCGCGACTCGGTCAAGCCCGCCCAGTCCGACACCATCCTGTTGCGGCGGGTTGCCATCGACGTCCTGAACGCCAGCATCGACCCTCGGTTCGGAAGCTTCGATCCGTCGACTGGCGTCTCGGCGCCAACCTCGCCGAACCCGGCGTTCAGCGCCACGGCAACGGCGGCCGATCGAGCGACGGCGGCTCAGGGCGCGGCGGCCCGAGCTGCTGCTCAGCAACAGGGCGCTGCTCAGTCGCAATGATGCCGAGGGTGGTCATCGTCGGGCTCGGCCCGGCGGGCCCGGATCTGTTGACGGTTGCCGCGGTCAATGCGCTGGCCGCCGTACCGGTGCGCTTCGTCCGCACCACCCGTCATCCAGCCGCGTCGGCGGTGGCTCATGGGATCTCGTGTGATGATCTCTACCGTTCGGCTGACCGCATCGAATCGGTCTACGACGCCATCGTCGAACGTGTTGTTGCGGGAGCCATCGAGCACGGAACGGTCGCCTACGCGGTCCCCGGCTCGCCGATGGTCGCGGAACACACCGTTGAGTTGCTCCTGGCTGACGAGCGAGTGTCGTGCAGCATCATCCCCGCCCTCTCCTTTCTTGATCTCGCCTGGGTCCGACTCGGGATCGACCCCTTTGCGGCCGGAGCCCGTATCGTCGACGGCCATCGATTTGCGATCGAAGCGGCCGGCGAACGCGGTCCGCTACTCGTCGGTCAATGCGACAGCGTGGACGTGCTCAGCGACATCAAGCTGTCGGTCATCGACGCGCCCGAGGCAAAGGTCACGGTGCTGCAGGGCCTCGGAACCGCCGACGAGCGGATCATCGAGGTGGCATGGGACGACCTCGACCGGGCCATTGTGCCCGATCACCTCACGTCGCTGTGGATCACCGAAATGGCGCCGTCGCTCGGTTCCGAACTCGTGCGGTTCGCCGAACTGGTGCGTCAACTTCGCGAGGGATGCCCGTGGGATCGGGAGCAGACCCACCAGTCGCTGAGCCGGTACCTGTTGGAGGAAACCTACGAGGTCCTCGAGGCCATCGATCGGCTCGAAGACGTCGATCCATCGACCGGCGCTGACCCGATCGATGAGTTCTGCGAAGAACTGGGCGACCTGTTGTTCCAGGTGGTCTTCCACGCAACGATCGCGGCCGAGTCGGGTTGGTTCGATCTGGCCGACGTGGCTCGTGGGGTGCACGACAAGCTGTACGCCCGCCATCCGCATGTCTTCGGTGACGTCGAGATCGAGTCGATCGACGAGCTCAGGACGATGTGGGAAGCGAACAAGCGCACCGAGAAGCAACGCTCGTCGATCATGGACGGCATTCCGGCAGCGCTGCCAGCGCTGGCCCGGGCAATGAAGGTCCAGAGGAAGCGAATGACATCGGGCATTGACGTCCCCGTTGAAGGGTTTGGCAGTCCCGGCGAGGCTGGCGTCCGTCTCTGGCAACTCGTCGACGAACTTGTGGTCGAGGGAATCGACCCCGAGGATGCCCTTCGTCAGACCGTCGACCGGTTCGTTGCCGCCTTCGCTGCCCTCGAAACCCCGCTGCCCTGATGCCCGTGGACCTGATCTTTCCTTGGAGTCTTGACCCCGAACGAACGCTGGAACCCAACCGACACCCAGTGTCGGTTGGACTCCGATCCTCGCGATCCACGTTCCAGGACCGCCCGGTGACGCGAGGGTGTGGATTCGTATGGCGTGGGGTCCGTGTGCTGGCATCTCGACGGCGATAACGTCTCCACACCCTCGGGAGCATTTCATGAGCATCATTGCGTTTGTCCACGGCCGCGAAATCATTGATTCGCGCGGTAACCCGACCGTCGAGGTCGAAGTGATCCTGGATTCGGGTGCAGCTGGACGAGCAGCAGTTCCGAGCGGGGCCTCTACCGGCCAGTTCGAGGCCGTCGAACTGCGTGACGGCGGCAGCCGCTATGGCGGTAAGGGAGTCTCGAAGGCGGTCGACCACGTGACCGACGAGATCGCCGGGGCGATTGTGGGCCTCGATGCGTGCGATCAACGCGAGGTTGATCAGGCAATGCGCGATGCCGACGGCACCGATAACAAGGCCAACCTCGGGGCCAACGCCATCCTGGGAGCATCACTGGCGGTCGCCCGTGCCGCTGCCGATGATGTGAGCCTGCCGCTCTACCGCTACATCGGGGGAGCGGGAGCGCATGTGTTACCCGTGCCGATGATGAACGTGCTCAATGGTGGCGAGCATGCGGACAACAACGTGGATCTCCAAGAGTTCATGATCATGCCGGTTGGCGCCGCGAGCTTCTCTGAGGGACTTCGGTGGGGCATCGAGACCTATCACGTCCTCAAGTCGGTCTGCCATGATCGCGGTCTGTCGACATCCATCGGCGACGAAGGTGGTTTCGCTCCCAACCTGTCCTCGAATGAGGAAGCGTTGAAGCTGCTGATGGAGGCGATTGAGAAGGCGGGCTACACGCCGGGCGAGCAGATCGCCATCGCCATCGATGCCGCCGCCTCCGAGTACTTCCGTGACGGGCAGTACGTCCTTGCTGGTGAAGGCACCAGCTATAGCCCCGCGGAAATGACCGACTTCTTCGCGGACTGGTGCCAGCGCTACCCGATCGTCTCCATCGAGGATGGGATGGACGAGGAGGACTGGGATGGATGGTCGATGCTCACGTCCAAGGTCGGGTCGTCGGTGCAGCTCGTTGGCGACGATCTCTTCGTGACCAACACCGAACGGCTGGCCCGAGGGATCGACGCTGGTGTGGCCAACTCGATCCTCGTCAAGGTCAATCAGATCGGTTCGCTCACCGAAACCCTGGAAGCTGTGGAGATGGCTCACCGTGCCGGGTACACCGCGGTCATGTCGCACCGATCTGGCGAGACCGAGGACACCACGATCGCGGATCTGGCGGTCGCAACGAATTGCGGGCAGATCAAAACCGGTGCCCCGGCGCGGAGCGATCGGGTGGCGAAGTACAACCAGCTGTTGCGCATCGAGGAGTCGCTCGGCGAGTCGGCTGCCTATCGGGGCCGAGCAGCGCTGGCTCGAGGGTCGAGGGCCTGACCATGCGCGTCCCGAGACCATCGATGCCATCGGGGCGGCGCGTCTGGATGGCGATCGTTTTCGCCACCGTCATCGTGTTGGGACTGGTCGTCCTGCCGACGCGCAACTGGGTGGGGCAACGTTCGGACATCGCGGAGGCGGAAGCCGAGATGACGCAACTGACGCGCACCAACGACGAACTGCAGGCGCGGATCGATCACCTGAGCGACCCCGACACGGTCGAACGTCAGGCCCGTGAACTGTACGGATATGTGTATCCGGGCGAGGAGAGCTACACCGTGCCGCCACGCGGCAAGGTCGTGGTCGACCTGCCCAAGGTGTGGCCGTTCAATCGATTGCAGGATCCGCTCGATCGGGTCGCCCAACGCCGTGCCGTGCGCACCGACGTCGTCGCCAAGTAGCTGACGGCGTCTCACTGGAGCCGTTGCGGTATCTCGCGCGGTAATTGGTGAAGTTGGCGTGACCGTGCGCCGATGATCGGGGGGTCCGGTATCGAACGGAGTTCGTTGTGTCGCTGTCCCAACCCATCTGCCCGATCTGCCAAGGTGCGCTCTCGCTCGTCCATCAGGGCGAGTTCGACAACTGGGCGTGCGCCGCTGGCCACGGCCTCGGCGCCACGCTCGATGAGTCGCACGGTCAGCTCCAGAACGACGAGCTGGCTCAGCTCTGGTCGGCTGCTCGTGCCGCTGTGGCGGCCAGTCCGGCACGACTGTGCCCGATCTGTGAGCGCGCCATGGTCACGATTGACCTGCACTTCGATGCTGACGAGGCACCCGAGGGGGTCTCGGGCGATGGGCCAGACCTTGGCGAGGAGTGGCTCGATGTCTGCGTCAGCGATCAGCTGATCTGGTTCGATGCCGGTGAGCTTGCGGCGCTTCCGACAGATCTCCCCGACCCTGAACCCACGGCGGCGGAACTCGCTCAGGTCGCTATGATCCGCTCCGAGTTCGGTGCCAACGTCGAGGCGGGCATTCGGGAACGTGACAACGATCAGCTCTCGGAGAAGTTCGTGAACCGGATCTATGAACGAATTGCGAGCCGCAGCCCGAGGACCCTCCGCCTGCTCGATCGCGTGAGCCCGGTGAATGCACTCGGAGCGCTGACGCACACCGACGACGAACTCACGCACAGCTGACACCCAACTGACGGCACGGGGGCGGCCGAATCAGACCTCCCGTTGGGTCGGTAGCCTCCCTCCCATGAGCATCATGGGCACACGAGTCGTTCGCCGCGAAGATCCGGCACTCTTGCGGGGCGCCGGGCGTTACGTGGCTGATCTCACCGAATCGGGCCTCGACGGTGCCGTGTGCGTGAGCTACGTGCGAAGCCCGTTCGCCCATGCCCGCATTCTCTCGATCGATGCGTCCGACGCGCTCGATCTCCCGGGGGTGTTGGCGGTGTACACCGCAGCGGATCTCGATCTCGCCGATCCACGCCCGCGGGTCGGCAACGTCTCGCCAGATACGACCCGGCCGTGGTTGGCGATCGACACCGTCCGCTTCGCGGGCGAGCCGGTGGCGATCGTGGTCACCGAGCGCCAGGACCAAGCCGAGGACGCCATCGAGGCCGTCTTCGTGGACTACGACTTCCTCGATGTCGTCGTTGACCCGATGCGGGCGCAGGATTCCGACGCTCCGTTGTTGTTCCCGAGCATCGGCACCAACGTCGTGTGCGTCTTCGATCCGGCCGAACCGGATCCGACGCTCTTCGACGGGTGCGACGTGGTGGTGACCGAGGACCTCGTCAATCAGCGTCTGGCTGCCTGCCCCTTGGAGGGTCGAGCGACGGCTGCCGTGTTCGATGCTGCGGGAGCTCTGACCGTGTGGATCTCCAGCCAGGGAGTCCACGGCGCAAAGCCGATGTTCACCCACGCCCTCGGGATGGACAAGTCGTTGGTGCGGCTCATCGCCCCCGATGTCGGCGGCGGATTCGGCGCCAAGATCACGCCGTATCCCGAGGATGTTCTGGTGCCATTCGTGGCCCGCGCGCTCGGCCGCCCGGCGCGGTGGGTGGAGACCCGGAACGAGAACATGCTGGCCATGGGTCACGGCCGCGATCAACGCCATCGCATCACCATCGGTGGTGATCGCAACGGACGGGTGTTGGCCTACCGCTTGGAGATCACCGCCAACGCTGGCGCCTACCCGACCAACGGCGGTGGTTTCCTCCCGACCTTCACCCAGCTCATGGCGCCGGGCACGTATGACATTGCCCGAGTCGAGGCGCTGGCGAAGGGTGTGGTCACGAACACGATGACGGTCGAGGCGTACCGCGGCGCTGGACGACCGGAGGCTACGGCCGCCATTGAACGGGCGATGGACCTCTTTGCCGCTGAGGTGGGAATGGATGCGGTCCGCGTTCGTCAGATCAATCTGCTGGCTTCACACGACGAGCCGTTCACGACCGTCACCGGCGCGGTGTACGACTGTGGCAACTACCACGGTGCGTTGGACGCAGCGTTGGCCGCGGCCGGCTACGACGAACTCCGGGCCGAGCAGGAACGGCGTCGAGCTTCGGGTGATGGCCCGTTGTTGGGAATCGGCGTGTCGACGTACGTGGAGATCACCGCTGGCGGCGGCGCGCCGACCGAGTTCGGCACCATCGAGATGAACGATCAGGGCCATGCGACGTTGTTCACCGGCGCCTCCCCACATGGCCAGGGCCATCACACCGTCTTCGCGTCGCTGGTGGCCGAGCAGCTGGACATCGATCCGGAGCGGGTGACTGTGGTTCATGGCGACACGGCGTTGGTTCCGTCGGGGCGCGGCACCATGGGATCGCGCTCGCTTCAGCTGGGAGGTGCTGCTGCGCAGAACGCTGCAATCGAATTGGTCGAACTCGCGAAAGATCGTGCTGCGGAACACCTCGAGGCGGCGGTGGAGGACATCGTCATGGAGCTCGGCGAGTTCTTCGTGAGGGGGACCCCGTCGCGAACTGTGGAGTGGGCCGAGTTGGCCGCGGGTGCTGATGATCGTTTGTTGCGGGCGGCGCACCAGTTCACGGCTCCCGGCCAGACGTTCCCCTTCGGCGCCCACGTCGCGGTCGTCGAAGTGGATCGTGACACCGGGCTCGCGCGGCTGGTGCGCATCGTTGCGTGTGATGACGCCGGCCGCATCATCAACCCATTGTTGGCCGACGGTCAACGCCACGGCGGAATCGCTCAGGGAGCAGCCCAGGCGTTGCTCGAAGAGGTTCGCTACGACGACGACGGCAACCCGCTGACGGCAAGCTTCGCCGACTACACGATCATTTCGGCCATGGAGCTGCCCCGGTTCGAGCTGGTGAGCCACGAGACGCCGACGCCCTACAACCCATTGGGCGCCAAGGGCATCGGCGAGTCAGGCACGATTGGCTCGACTCCGGCGGTGCAGTCAGCGGTCATCGACGCGGTGGCCCATCTGGGGGTTCGCCACATCGATATGCCGACGACGCCGGAACGCGTCTGGCGCGCCATGACGAGCTCTGAGCTGTCCGCCGGTCGATCGTTCTCGGCACCGATCGTTACGCCGACGTAGCCGAGCGCAACCACTTCGCCAGCGAGCTCTCCCAAATTGGGCAGACGCCGCCGAGCCGCCGCGGCAACACTGGGTGAATGCCGAATCTGTCGCTCGACCGCTCGTCGCGAATCCGCTTGATCGACCCCGACACTGATCTCGACATGGTCGTCACCAACGACGTACGTTCCTTCGGTGGCGACGTCGATGTCGCGTTGGCGCGGGAGACCTGGGCGGGTCCGCTGGAATTCGATCGCTTCTGGGTATCGACGGATCAACGCACGTCCGGTAGCGAACTGCTTGTCGGCCACGCTGGCATCTTCAGCCTCGACCTGACGATGCCCGGCGGCCGTCAAATTCCGCTGGCCGGGGTGACGTGGGTCGCCGTGCAGGCGACTCATCGTCGGCAGGGCCGGATGCGGGAGCTGATGGATGTGATGGTCGACGATGCACGTGATCGCGGTGAGACGATGCTGGGGCTGTTGGCCTCGGAAGGCTCGATCTATCGACAGGTGGGATTCGGGACGGCGTCATTTCAACAGTCGTACCTGCTGGATGTCTCGAGGGCGACGTTCGGGAACCTCATCGAGGACGCCGGCTCGTGTCGATTCATCGATGCCCCCGCCGAGCGCCACACCATCGTGGCGGACGTGCTGACACGTGCCCTTCCGGCGCGAGTCGGCGATGTGAGCCGTCCCGAGAGACTGCTCGAGCGTGACCTCAGCGACCATCCATCGGAGCGAGAGGGGGACTCGCCGGAATGGATGCTCGCCCACGAGGATGCCAGCGGCGTTGTCGACG
>JBBRSC010000085.1:0-12108 GCA_038245795.1 Acidimicrobiales bacterium | reverse complement strand
TGGGAGCAGCGCACGCAAACAACCTCCAAGGAGATTCGCTACACGGTCGCCACCGCAACAGCACAGGACCTCCCAAATAGCCAGGGCGCAAGCGTCGCCAACGACGGTACCGTGGCGTTCGCGACACAGTCCCAATTGGTTCCTGCCGACACCAACAGCTTCCAAGACATCTACACGATCGATCTCGCAGGCGTCGCCACCCTGCACACACAAGGAAACGGTGACGCCAACGAAGTGGCCATCTCCGGTGACGGCTCGTCCGTGGCGTTCACATCCCAGGCGACCGACCTCACCGAAGTCGTCGACAACAATGGGTCAGGTGCAGATCTGTTCTGGGTGAACACCGCGACCCATGCCGTCACGCGCATCTCGAACTCGTCGCAACCGACGCCCAACGACGGGCCGGGAAGTCTCAGCATCTCCGATGACGGCGGGTTCATCGTGTTCGACGGCACGCAGCCCGACCTCGTCGGAACTCCCGATCCAAACGGCAACGGATTCGATGCGTATCTCTACAGCCGAGCGTCGGGGACCGTCAGCCGCATCACCTCTGGCAACGACATCTCGGGGTACCCGGAGATCTCGGCGAACGGAAACTACGTCGCCCTCCTCTCGGCGGCATCGGACCTGACGGTCGGTCCCGACGCCAATGCCGGCGGCATCGACTCGTTCATCTGGCAGCGATCCAACGGCATCTTCACCCGGATGACCAACGGCAACGCCATCGTTCCAGACTTCACCGCCAATGGCGATGAGATCGCCGGAGCATCGGGGATCTCGAACGACGGCCGTTGGGTGGCCTTCTCCTCGTCCGCTACGAACCTGACCCCAGGCGTCGACAACAACGGGTCCAAACTCGACGTGTTCCTGATCGACCGCGCCTGACGATCCCGGCCGAGTGCCTGTCGAACTGCGAACGCCTGACTACCCCACGGGTGGTCAGGCGTTCGCAGTTCGACGGACGCGGTCGGGCGTCAGATGATCTTGAGCTCCGGGTGGAAGCGGCGAGTGGGCGCCAACGCCACGTCGATCTGCTCAGCGATCGACGCAAACGCACGGCCGATCTCGCCGTCAGGATCGATCGCCATGATCGGCTTGCCTTCGTCTGAACCCTGCCGCATCGCTGAGACGAGGGGGATCTTGCCCAACAGCGGCACCTCGATGCGATCGGCGAGTTCCTGGCCGCCGCCCTCACCAAAGATCTCGTAGCGGGTTCCGTCGTCGCCCATGAACCAACTCATGTTCTCGATGATGCC
The DNA here is from genome assembly GCA_038245795.1 of Acidimicrobiales bacterium. Taxonomy (GTDB): domain Bacteria; phylum Actinomycetota; class Acidimicrobiia; order Acidimicrobiales; family Microtrichaceae; genus JBBRSC01. The sequence continues at coordinate 10,852 of JBBRSC010000085.1, read as the reverse complement.
CTTCACCTCGAGGTTGACCTTTTCAGCCATGAACGCCGCGCGTTGCGCAACGCGCTGCGCCGCTGGTTGTGGGGTGGTCACCACATACATCTCGGATCGAGGCATGTACTGCGCGATCGAGATCGATACGTCCCCGGTTCCGGGGGGCAGATCGACAAGCAGGTAGTCCGGTTCGTCCCACCACACGTCGGTCAGGAACTGCTCCAGCGCCTTGTGCAACATCGGACCGCGCCAGATGACCGCTTGGTCCTCCTGCGCAAAGAATCCCATGGAGATGCATCGAACACCGTGCGCCTCGGGCGGGATGATCATTTGATCGATGAGCACCGGCGGCCGGTCGACGCCCAGCATGCGCGGGATCGAGAAACCCCACACGTCAGCGTCGACGATGGCAACGGACTTCCCACGTTGAGCCAACGCAATCGCCAGGTTGGTGGTCACCGAACTCTTGCCGACTCCACCCTTACCGGATGCGATCAGCAGTACGCGGGTTCGGCTCGACGGATCCGCAAACGGGATCGAACGACCCTCGGAGTGCCCTTGTGCCTGGTTCGTCCCGGCGGTCGCGGCTGGGTCGCCGTGCAGCGACATTCGGAGTTCTGCCCGTTCCTCGTCCGTCATCGAGGTGAAGTCCAATTCCAGGCTCGCACCCCCTGCTGACATCACCGCCTCGCGAACGCGGCGATCGATTTCTTGGCGGAGCGGGCACCCGGGAATCGTCAGGGCGATCGTCAACGACACGGCCGCGCCATCGACCACGACATCTCGGACCATCTTGAGGTCCACGATCGATCGATGGAGTTCGGGATCTTCGACCGGGCGGAGCGCCTCGATCACGTCGTCGGCGGTGAGCGCCATAATGTATGTCCTTTGCGGTGGCCGAGGGGGCCTGGGGTGCTGTCGGTAGACTATTGCGGTGTCAGTGATTCCACTCAGTCCGGACTCCGCTCGACTGAGCCCCACCGAGTTTTCCTCGGCCGTGACGGCAATCACCTCTGCGTTCGGTGATCCGACCCGACGCGAGATCTATCTCTTCGCCCATGAGCATCCCGACGGCATCGGGGTGTCGGAGGTCGCCGAGCATTTCGCGTTGCACCCCAATGTGGCGCGCCATCATCTCGACAAGCTGGCGAGCGGCGGGTACCTCGATGTCGCGTCCAACCGGGCTCCATCAGGTGCCGGTCGACCGTCGAAGCGGTACACGATCGTCGGGAGCGAGATGCACCTCGAAATTCCCGTTCGCAACGACGATGTGATCATTGCGCTGCTGGGCCGGGCGCTCGCCGAGCTCGGGATGGAACGTGCCGAGCAGCTCGCCGAGGAGGTTGGGATCGAATACGGCGTGGCCATGGGCGAGGCCGCCGGCGGATCGATTGCCACCCAACGATCAGTGCGCACCGCGCTTCATGCTGTCGCCGACGCGCTCAGCGCCCACGGCTTCGCGGCGCGAGCCGAGCAGAACGTCGGGGGGTTGCAGCTCGTCAGCGAACACTGCCCGTTCGGGGAAGCCGTCGTCGAGCATCCGGTGATGTGCGCCATCGATCGAGGGATGGTGAAGGGGATGCTGAGCTCGCTCTACGGCGAGACATCAGTCTTGTTGTCGTCGTCGAAGCCAATGGGCGACGATCGGTGCATCACCTCCGTTGAATCCGAGTAGCGCCGAGTGAGGCGGATCTATCTGGATTCGGCGTCGACCGCGCCGCTCCGTCCAGCCGCCCGGGTCGCCATGAGGGAATGGCTCGATCGCGGGATCGTTGGTGACCCGAGCCGAATGCACACAGATGCCTTGGAGGCCCGGGCAGCGGTTGAACAGGCTCGCGAGCAGGTGGCGGCGCTTGTCGATGCACGACCGAGCGAAGTCGTGTTCACCTCCGGCGCCACCGAGGCGATCGCCATGGTCTCCTACGGGGCGGCGCGTTCCCGCGGTGGGCACACGGTATTGGCGCCCGTTGAGCATTCGGCGGTGCGGTCATGGGCTGAGCGCGGCGCAACGTCGATGGCCGACGTCGACGGGATGGGGCGAATCGATCCATCGGAGCTCGCAGCTCTCGTCGGTTCCGATACTGGTCTGGTGCAGTGCCAATGGGCGAACCACGAGGTGGGAACCATCCAACCAGTTCAGGAAGTGGTGGAGTTGGTCCGGGAAGCTGCCGATCGGGTCGACAGCCGACCGGTCGTGGCATCCGACGGCGCTATCGCCGTCGGTCACGTGCCCGTTTCATTTCGCTTGTCCGGACTGGATGCGTTGGCGATCAGCGGCCACAAATTCGGCGGTCCTCCCGGGAGTGGAGCGCTCGTGGTTCGACGCGGCGTCCGGCTTGATCCGTTGATCGTGGGTGGGGATCAGGAGCGGGCTCGACGAGGCGGCATGGAATCAGTGATCGACATCGTCGGCTTCGGCGCGGCAGCAGCCGATGTCCGCAGCACGTTCAACGAGGAACGCCGTCACGCTCGGGAACTCACCGAACAGATCATCAAGTGGGCTCGGCAGGCCGACGGTGTCTCGGTGTTCGGCGACTCGCATGACCGAGTTGATCATCTGGTGTGTCTCGGGATCGAAGGTGTTGAACCGCAGCCGGTCGTTCTCGGTTTGGACGCGTTGGGGATCTCCGTGCATTCGGGATCGTCGTGTTCCTCCGAGGCGCTCGAACCGTCGCCGGTGCTCGAAGCAATGGGCGTCGACGCGCATCGGTCGTTGCGAGTCTCGGTCAGCCTCACCACCACCATCGACGAGGTCGCCGAGTTCTGCCGGGCAACCGCTGTCTTGTCGGAACGTCTGAGAGTGCTCGGCGGCTGAGCCGTACACCGTGTCGCGTACGCCGAAGCCGGTGCTCGCGGTCTCCCGCACTGAGCGCACCGGAAGCGTTCAGGCGGTGCTCACGACGTTGAGCACTTCATCGATTGCTGATCGAAGATCGGTGATCTCGATGGGAATGGTGTGATGGGCACCCACGAACAACAGGGTGGCTCGCGACACAGGCTTCGATGTGACGGTTTCTACCAACCACGCGTAAGCGGCCGCCTGCAACCGGTAGGACGAAGATCGTTCGATGGCGGCTGCCTCGTCGCGAACGGCGTCGGTCTTGTAGTCGATGATCTCGTAGCCGCCAGCACCATCATCGACCAACAGATCGATGTAGCCCTCAATGGTCACGGGTGACGTTCCCAGACCCGGAACCGGTGCCGCAACGTACATTTCCGGCCAATGCGGTCGAGCCGCCGCACGCCGCAGCGTGTCACTGGTCAACGCCACATTCGCCAAACGCTCAACCGTCGCTGCCGCACCGTCGACACCTTCGGCACTGGCCTGCACTTGAGCGACGGCGTCAACGTTCTGAGGATCAACGAGGTCCACAACTTGGAGCGTGGCGTGAACTGCCCGACCGATCGCTGTGCCGGCGCGACCCCGCCGGCGCGCGACTGGATCGGCAGGTGTATCGAGTCCGTCGATCTCGACGATCACGTCAGCGCCAGCGATCACAGGACTGACGTCGACCGACCCGGTATGTGATGTGCCAGTTCCCTCAGAGCCCGCGCCCGAAATCTCTGCGCCAATCCGCGCGGCGTGTTGCATCCCACGTGCGGCGATGCCCGTTGCCGACCAGATCCTCGGCGGCGAGTTCGCCACCAGCGCTGCCAACGAACGGCTCGCTGCGTCGAGTGACTCCCGTTCTGAAGCGATCTCGGCATCGGTCGAGACCGCGGGGAGCGATATCTCGACACACTCACGCATCGGGCGGCTCTGTCGATCGACCAAGGTCCACAACTCAGGGTGTTCCATCGACACCGTCCAGATCTGCTCAGCAGCTGTCATCGCTGCCGTCGATGATGGCGGCCGTTCGAGGTGATGGGCGCAGACCACCAACCAGTCCTTGGCGCGAGTCGTTGCCACATAGAGGAGTCGAACCCGCTCGGCGTCCGACATCATCTCCTCGGCAGGAACCAAGGCATCAAAGCCGAGCGTGGAGTCAGCTGAGCGCAACGCCACCTCGGCTTGGCCGTGGTCGTCCCAGAGCACCTGGACGCCGCTTCGACCCCGGCGTTGCGTGCTCAAGCCGGCGAGCACCGTGACGGGGAACTCCAGCCCCTTCGACGCGTGAATCGTCATGATTCGAACAACATCGGCGGACTCGTCGTCGACGCTAGGGGTGCTGACCCGAATCGTCTCGGAACTCTGGAACTCGATCCACTCGAGCATCGCCCGCACATCAGCACGCTGCGATGCCACGAAGCCCCGTGCTTGATCGACCGCGAACCGGACACGATCGAACGCCTCCTCGCCACCATGGAGGAGAGCGAACTCCATCACGCCGAATCGTCGCACCACCGTGTCCATCAGTTCATCAGGGGTCATCCAGAAACGTTCATGGTGCAAGGTTCGAAGTCGATCCATGGCGCGCCCCACCGCATGGTCAGCCAGTCCGGGGGGGAACGGGGCAGTGAGGGTCCACTCTCCGCCGCCTTTCCGCCAAACGAGCAACTCGGCATCGGAGACACCCAACAACAGCGATCGCAAGGCTCCGACTACGGCGACTTCGTGGCCCGGATCATCGACACATCGAAGGATCGCCAGAACTGCCGAGATCTCCTCCGAATTCCAGACCAGTGACGCCGAAGCGAGGCGATACGGCACACCCCTCTCAGACAGCGCCGCCGTGACCGTGGGGACCGACACTCGTGACGGGACGAGGATCACAATGTCGCCGAAGGTCGCCGGACGCGTTCCACCAGAGCTGGCATCGCCGACCAACCGACCGTCATCGACGATCGCCAGAATGTGGTCAGCGAGATCGTCGGCTGCGGCTCGGTAAATCTCCTGCGCCTTCACCTTGGGCATCGGACCGCCGAGCAACTCGACTGCTGGGCCATCGACGAGTGGAGCCCGTTGGGGCGCCAACGGCAAGAATCGCGCCTGGCCCGGCGCTCCGTCGGGCATCAGCGAGGCGAACAGCGCGTTCACCCACTCGAGGATCTGCGGAACGGTTCGGAAATTCGACGTCAGTTCACAACGACCCGAGCCGTGCCGTTGCGACGCACGATCGAACAAGGCAATGTCAGCGCGGCGGAACCGATAGATCGACTGCTTCGGATCGCCAACGAAGAAGAGTCGCCCGGGTTCGACGTCGATGTCGAACCACTCCATGCCCGAGAGGTCGTCACCACGTTGACCATCGCCATGCGCGACTTCATTCGTGATCGACCCGGCAATGAGCGTGGCGATCTCGATCTGCAGCGGATCAGTGTCCTGGAACTCGTCGAGAAGAAGTCGTCGGTATTGACGACCGACCGACCGCCGAGCGCTCGGCGATGAACGCAGCAGGTTTCGGCACAACGTCAAGAGGTCATGGAACGAGAGCTTTCCAACGTGTTGGCGACGGCGAGCGGACTCCAGAACGAACGCCTCGATCTTGACACCCAGTCTGAGGATGACGTCGTTTCGAGCGGCCGCCACGAGGTCAGTCCGGGCGTCCTGTGCTTCGTTGAGCAGCGCCTGGACCTGGGCTTTGGTCTCCCCCCACACCAAGCCACTGCCCCAGTTGCCAGCGGTCCACTTCCGCGGTTCGACCAGTATGCCGAGCAGCGCTTCGTCCGACACCGCGGCCCCGAGCGAGTTGACCAACGATGCGATCCGACCGCTCAGGTGAACGACGAGCTTGTCGGACGTGTTGGCGCAGTCATCAGCGAGCGCCATCGCCGCAGTGAGCGCGGAGACGATCCGTTCGACCGACAACGACGACAACGGCCCATCGACGATCGGCAGCGCAGGTAGACGGTCGTAGTGGTCGTCGAGCACCCGTGCGAGGTCAGAGAGATGACCATTGGTGATACCCATGGCGAGAGCCCGGCGCAACGTCGGCCACAACTCGCGGTCGTCGTACATCGATGTCAGATGTTGAGCCCATCGATGCTGGAAGTCGACTGTGGAGGCCACCTCATCGGCGATCTCGAAGCCGGGAGGCAGGCCCGCCTCCAGCGAATGCGAGGTCAGGATCCGTTGAGCGAAGCTGTGCAGCGTCTGAATCGCCGCGTGTTCGAGCGCTTCGATGCCCGCTTCGTAGCGACCGATCAGTTCAATTCGATCGTTTTCGGGCGGCCCGACGCGCTCAGAGGTGCTTGAGTCGTCGGGAGTTGTCGCCTCGGGGCGGTCGTGTTCCACCCGCTGAGACTCGAGTGCCTGTTCGAGGCCGAGTCGGAGGCGATGGCGGAGTTCAGACGCCGCCGCCTCGGTGAAAGTGATCGCCGCGATCTCGCCCAGTGGAATCCCCGCGCCGACCAGATTGACGACCCGCCGAATGAGCTCGGTCGTCTTGCCCGAACCCGCGCCTGCATCAACAAAAATGGTCTGATCGAGCTCCTCACGCAGGCGAGATCGGTCCTGCTCATCGGGTGGCAGCGGTCCTTCATCAGGCGGTGAGACGGCGGTGCCCAGCATGTTCGTGTTTCCCATCAGGTCTCCGTGGTCGTCTCGACACCTGCAAGCATCGAGACGAAAGACACCAGTTCTGGCGTGGCGCTCGCTCGCTCCCACTCGTCGGCCCGCGAGGTTGAGCAGATGGAGTCGAACGCGCAGTAGGTGCAATGCGAGAACGGTGCGCCGGCCCGGGTGGACACGTCGCCCGGTCGAACCGGGAAGTGTCCTGCTTCTATGAGATCCGCAATGACGTCGAGGGAGCGAAGGAACGCGTGGTCGACACTGGGCAGATCGACGTCGACGATCCGGCTCGACCCGTCGGCGAAGAGGTACCAGTACGCGGCGGTGATGAGCGATGCGTCCGCCTCGGGAAGTTCGCGAGCGGCGGCCCGTGCGTACAGCGGGAGTTGCAGCAACTCCCCTGACTCGATCCGGGACATGATCTCGGCCCGGCTGGTCCCAGCGGAACGGTTCTTGACCTTGTAGTCGATGAGCGAGATCCCGCCGTTGTCGAGGCGGTCGACTCGGTCGGTGCTCCCGACAAAGCTCAGGCGGCGACCAGAGGGCAGCTCCACGTCGAGCGGCCGCTCGAAGAACCGGTGCTCGACCGCTTCGGGTCGGGCCCCGAACTCGCGTCGGTAACGATCGTCCGTATCGAGGAACGCATCGAGTCGGTCGTGCACCGCCCGCTGTTCCAACACCCACAGCAGCTCGCGACCCACTGGCGTGCCCGTCACCTCCAGCTCCACCATGGTGGTGTCGGCGATCTCGTGAAGTCGGGCCCGATCGATTTCCGACCAGACATCTTGGGGAGATTCCGGGCGGCCGTTGCTCATTCGATCCTGGATGAAGCGCTCGAGGATCGTGTGCGTCAACCGTCCTCGGTCCGTCGGTGCGAGCGATTCGACTTCATCTGGTGGTTGCGCGTCGCCAACGTTGAGCACCTTTCCGAGGAAGTAGCTCGTGGGGCATTTGGCGAATTGTTCGAGCGCTGTGATCGAGAGGTTGCGTTCGATCGTCGGCATCGCCGCGCCGCGGCCGACGCTGCCCGACCACATCGACAGCGGATCCTGACGCTTCGCTCGCCACGCCGCTGCGCCCGGTGCCAGGACATCGCTCGCCTGCCACAACGGAGCCCCAACGACCGATGTTGATCGGCTGAGCCGGGCAAGTCGTTCCTCGGCATCGTCGAGCACGGCATCGGCCACGCCGAGCGACGCAAACGCCGATGCAACTCGCACGTTCGGAACCGACGGAGCATTGTTCGGGTCCGCCCATCTCGATGGCCGAATCTGACGTCCCCGACGTGGGTCGCTGCGGGGATGCGATACCAGACGATGGGTGGATCCGACTGCCAGCGAAGCTAGGTAGGTCCGATGTTGCGTCGCAGCGGAGTCGATGGGGGCGTCCCACCCCATGATGTCGAAGTCGTTCGGGCCAAACACGGCGTCGCCTCGAACGGGTCGGGGGAGTGCGGCCTCGGTGCACCCGACGATGGCCACTACGGCAAACTCGGCTCCGCGTGCGGCTTCGAGCGGGCCGATCGTTACTCCGTCGCCCAGTCGGCCGATACGACCCGTGGAGCGGGCGAGTTCTCCTTCAACCGCCTGCCAGAACCCGTCCCAACGAGGGGCAGGATCGATGTTGTCGAGTTCTCCGAGGCGGCTGATCGCAAGTTCCAGTTGATCTGCGGCTCGACGTTCACTCTCGCTCCAGATCTCCCGGGAAGCCGCGGGCAGGAGCTTGGCGAGTAGCGCCATGAGCCAGTGGGTGAGGTCCGCCCAGTCGACGAGGGTCCCGGCCCGATCGAGTTCCTCGATGAACGTCGCCATGAATGACTGCAAGTCGCGAGTCCATCCGAGTTCGAGGCGCTGCTCGTCGGTCGGATTCGACCGATCGCTGAGGTTGCTTGAGTGGTCGTCGAGTCGTTCGATCCAGCTCGCACGGCCCCTGACGATTCCTGCGTTGCGAGACACCCGGTCCCACAGCGACGACGGAACGGCTGAGCCGGACGACGTTGCCATGAATGCATGAATGGGAGCTGACGCCAGGAGCGCCATGACAGCGCCACGAGGAAGGTCGGAGCTGACGAGTCGCCCGACCGATCCGACGACACGACCGACCAAGGTTTCACCCACCGTCACGAGCCCAGGGCCAGAGTGCGTGATATCGGCGAGGCCGAGATGTTGATGGAGCAATCGCAGGTAGGGCTCTGCCGAGCAGTACAGCACTCCAATCTCGGACCATGCGACGCCGTCGGCATGTTGCTCGAGACACCATCGAAGCACCGAGCGAACCTCGGCCTCGGGATCTGGGGCGCTGAGATACGCCGTGGGCGTGACGGCGGCGACGGTTGGCGCGGCGCCGGGATCGGCTCCCCATGTGATCACCCGACCTCGCTGCTCGTCGTCGGACGTCGGGTTTCCGGCAGCGCCGATCAACAGGACCACCTCGGACCCAACCGTCGCCGATGCGAGCAGCGACCGTTCGGGGGCGGTCAACCTTCCCGGCAGGGCCACAATGATCGGGGCCGTGTGGTCCCCGTGCGAGATGTCGGTTGACGCTCGGAGTTGTTGCGCCGCGAGCGACAGCACATCGACATCGTCGTAGACCGGACCGAGCCGCTCCCGAACAAGCGGGCCCATCGCGGCGATCGCCTTGGTCAGCGGGCGCGAGGACTCCGCCAAGGTTGCGACCAACTCCGGCGGAAGTGATCGAAGTCGGGTGATGGAGTCCGTGACGAGTCGCTCCGTCGATGCGTGGCTTGCGAGATTCTTGAGCGGCCCGGAGGGCTCGCGCAGTTGCACTCGGACCGCTGCCGCAAAGGCGAGCATCGAGAGTCGCCGACGCCCTGATTGTTCGAGCTCGGGACCCACAAGATCGAGAGCGAAACGCTCCCATGTGACGAACGCGACGTTGGCGACGCCACCGGGTCGTGATCCAACGCCGCGGCGCAGCCCCACCTCTGCGGCGTGATCGGTCACGATGACCGTGACGGGCGCTAGGGGATCAGCGCCTTTCGCCGCGGCGATCTCTTTGCTGAGCGCGTCGATCACCTCCGCACCAAAACCCACCCATCGAGCCCGAACTCCCATGCACACAAGCTACGTGGGCGGTGTGACAGCGAAGTTCGCCCGAAGCCTCACAACGGAGTGACGAAGTCAATCAGTGGAAGACCAAACCCTCCACTGCAGGACTGGGATTCCTCCCAGCGGCAACCCTCAACTCGCCGGCGGCGGCCTCCGACCATTGCGAGGCGCCGACGCGGCAACCTCGTCCGGCACGTCGATGCTCAGCCTCAACAGCGCTCCACCGAGCGTCTTGCCGAGATTGTCGGCTCGAAGGCTTGCCGGCCCTCCACCCCCCAGCGCGTCCGTCATCACGAACTTCAACGCCCACAGGTTCGGTACCTCGAATCGGGTGACGGTTCCCTTCACGAGATCCCCGAAGTGCTCGGCGACTCGCTCGGGCGTCACCTCGGATCGAATCACTTCGTACGCCTCGGGCGAGTCGGCGAACAGCGAGAGATCGCTGATGTCGCCTTTGTCTCCAGATCGAACACCGCACAGGTCACGAAGCAGCATCTGTCCCATGGCTGAACTGTATGCAGCGAGCGAACAGCTCGCGGGATCCCCCGATCGCGAATATCGTTCGCCAGCGTGACCATCTACCTCGTTCGCCACGGATCGGCCGGAGCCCGAAACGACACCGACCCGCTCGACGTCGAGCGCCACCTCGACCACGATGGCCACGATCAGTCCCAGCGGCTCGTCCAGCTCCTCGACGGCCGACCCATCGGGCGAATCATCTCCAGCCCCGCCGCACGATGCCAGGAGACCGTGGCGCCCCTCGCCGCACATCTGGGTCTCGAGGTCCAGGTCAACGAATCGCTCCTCGAAGGTACCGACATCTCCGAGTCCTGGGAACTCGCGGAATGGGCGGCGAGGCGCGGCAAGGATGTCGTGTTGTGCTCGCACGGCGACGTCATTCCTGAGGTGATTCGTCGGGCCCAAGGCCGCGGTATGGAAGTTCCTGGAAAATCAGGCTGTTCCAAAGGCAGTTGCTGGGAACTCGCATGGGACGGATCCGAGTTCACGACGGGGCGCTACACACCGCTGAAAAAGCCTCTCAGCTGACTCGGACATCAACCGCCACGGCGTCGTCGACCAGCTGTCGTGGGACCGCAACCGCCGAGAGCGACAACAGCTGGCTGGGCTTGCCACCTCGGGAGCGATCCGACGCAGCAATCATCGGCGGCCCCGAGAGGCCCAACAACCCAGCATCGCTGGCGACCTGTGCAGCAGCTTCGGGGGTCGCACACCTCCAGGCGAGGCGTCCCATCACTTCGGGTGGCTCGACCTCGTTGTCGGGAACTGTCGGCCCGCCGAAGCTGTCGACCCCGAAGTACTCCTCCCTCCATTCCTGCACGTCGATCCCCGC
>JBBRSC010000084.1:0-12250 GCA_038245795.1 Acidimicrobiales bacterium | reverse complement strand
GTGAGACGAGACGCCGGCAATGACCACAGACGCTCCTTCCACCCAACGAGTACGCAGCACCCTCCTCACCGGCGCGACCGGCTTCGTCGGCAGCAACCTTGCTGTTGGGCTGCTGGCGGCGGGGCGTGAACAGGTCTTTTGCGTGGTGAGACCGAAGGGCGACATCGATCAGCGGGTGCGCGACGCGGTGCTCGACTCGGCTCGTGCCGCCGGTCGGGTCGAGGAGATCAGCGGTTTGCTCGACCGGCTCATCGCCGTGCCGGGCGACGTCATCGAAGCCGGATTGGGCCTCGATGCTGCTGCTCGCCGCCGGCTCGGCGACGACGGGATCGACGAGTGCTGGCACGCCGCGGCGTCGTTGCGTTACGAGGACCGACACCGCGACGAGATCATGAGCACCAACGTCGACGGCACGCGGAATGTGATCGAGGCGGCCGCCGACCTTGGTGTCGAGGCGTTCAATCACATCAGCACTGCGTACGTGGCCGGGCTCAGGGTTGGCGACGTCCCCGAGGGTGCCTACGACCCGGACTTCGGCCCGAACAATTGGTACGAAGCTTCGAAGCGACTCGGTGAGGACATGGTCGTCGATCGGGCCGATGCCTTCGGTGCCGTTCGCATCATGCGTCCGTCGATCGTGGTTGGAAACATCTCGACGCTGAGGTCCACCTCGACCAGCGGGTACTACGGTTTTCTCAGCGGACTGGCCACGTTCTGCCGCCTCGTCGAGCGGGACAACCCCCGCTTTCTCGATGAGCAGCGCGTCAAGCTCCTCCTCGAGCCCACCTCCTCTCTCGACCTGGTGCCCATCGATCTCCTGGTCGAAGAGGCCGTGTCGCTCGCCGACGCTGATCTCGACCACGGACACGACGGCGTTCCGTACTTCCACCTGACCAACCCCTTCCCGATCACCCTGGAACGGGCCCGCGTGGGGCCGGAGAGTTCGATCGAACGCCTGCGAATCGAGTTGGTCGAATCGAACGAGGATCTGGGCCCGCTCGATGCGCTGCTCGACGACGCGCTCGACTTCTATCGCCCATACCTGAGAAATGACAAGCGCTTCCTTCGCACCCGCGATGACGGCCAACATCCCGAGACCATGCGAATCTCCGACCAGGCGCTCGCGGGGTTCAGCATCGCCCACTTCGACGATTCCGCCGACATGACCCCCTACCTCGAACGCGCACTCCGCTAGCGCTGTTGCGGCGGATCATCTGCGGCAAGACCGAGCGGACCTCAATATATTCGCATCTGCGCATATAATGACCGGATGTCGCTCATCGATGCCTGCGAAATCGAAGCCGTCGACCCAGAACGCGTCGCCTCCGCACGCGAGGCGCTGATCTCGCTGAACGAAGCGTCGTCGCTCGCCGAGAGTTTCAAACTTCTTGGCGACCCCACCCGAGCTCGAGTCCTCTACGCATTGCTCGAGGCAGGCGAACTCTGCGTGTGTGACCTTGCTGCAACCGTCGACGTTCCGCAACCAACGGTGTCGCAAGGACTCCGACTTCTTCGGGCTGCTGGAATTGTGAAGGTCCGAAAGGCCGGTCGCATGAGTTACTACTCCCTCGCCGACGCACACGTCCGAATGTTGCTCGATCTCTCCCGCGAGCACCTGCGACACGGACCGAGCGCATCGCAATGAGCGGTGAACCCGACCGCTCGCCCCTGGTCACGACGGTTCGTTCCCGCTCCGCTGACCGGGAGCGGCGACTCAGAATTGCAATCGGGCTCAACGTCTTCATCGTCGTTGCGCAGATCACGTTCGGCGTCATCGCTGGGTCACTCGGGTTGTTGTCTGACGCCGGTCACAATCTCACAGACGTCATCGCGCTGATCCTCTCGGTGGTCGCCATACGAATCGCCCGACGCCGCCCAACGTCGAGCCGATCCTTCGGATGGCACCGCGGCACGATCCTCGCTGCACAGGCCAACGCCGCCATGATTCTCGTCCTGACGGCATGGATTGTGTACGAGTCAGTCCAACGACTGGTCGACCCGCCACCTGTCCAGGGAGCGATCGTATTGGTGGTCGCACTCGTTGCCTTCGCGGCCAACGGAATCTCCGCGCTCATTGTTCGCGAACGCGCAGAACCCGGCGCCACCGCTGATCTCAATATGAAGTCAGCGTTGCTGCACCTTGCCAGCGACGCCGCCGCTTCTTTGGGTGTTGCCGTTGCTGGCGCTGTCATGTTGGCGACCGGCGGCTGGACCTGGCTCGACCCAGCGGTGTCATTGCTGATCGGCCTGTCGATTGCCTGGCATGCCTGGAACCTGTTGAAGGCCTCCAACGCTGTGCTCCTGGAAGGCACGCCCAACGGGGTCGACCCCCACGAGATCCTCATCGCCATCACGGCCGTCGACGGAGTCGAGACCGCTCACGATCTCCACGTCTGGGCGATCTCGAGCGAGGTGCGGGCCTTGTCCGCCCACGTTGTCGTCGAGGGTCACCCATCGCTCGAGGAGGCTCAACTTGTCGCTGGTCGGGTCCGCCACGAACTCGCTGGACGGTTCCGGATCGCGCACTCCACCATCGAACTCGAATGCGAGTCGTGTGAGGACGTCGGCCCGGCCTGCGATATGGATCGCGTCGACCCCTCAGAGATGACCGCTCATGGCCACCACCACTAGACGAAGGTGGATCGTGGCGCTGGCCGGCGGCGGAGCAGCGGGGCTCAGCTCCGGCGGGTGATGGCGAACGCTGGGATGATCCGCGGCGCCGCCGAGGTGACGTACTCCCCGAACTGTGGCATGAGCGCTGCCTGCGAGTCCAGCTTTGCCGCTGCTGTGTCGGCGGGAAGTTCGCTGAGCTGCGCTGTGAACTTTTCGTTTCCGAACTCAACCTCGACCTCGGGGGTCTTGAGAAGGTTGTAGTACCAATCTGGGTTGGTCGGCGCACCACCTCTCGACGCGAAAACGGTCATGTCGTCGCCTTCAACGAGTGCGACCAACGGGACCTCGCGAAGCTCGCCACTCTTGGCGCCGATCGTGTGCAAAATGACGAGCGGAGAGTCGCCGAACTGCGCGACCTTCCCTCCCGAGGCTCGAAATTCGGCAATTACTGATGCGTTCCAGTCATCCATGCGCCAAATCTTACCTGGCAGATAGTTCGAATTCGATCAATTCTTGAGATGTGATACTCCAGTGGGTCACACCGGAGAACGCTTGACGAAAACCCATCACCATGAGACGAGCCAGCGGAACCGACGATTGACCCACCGTCATTCCGCCCACGGCCGCGTGAACGTCGTGCCCCAGATCGCGCCTGTCCGCCGACGGGGAGCCAGCGCACCATCCGGAGGGACACATCACCCTCGTCGGCCACCTCCGCCGGCACGACGAACGCTTCGCCAGCACTCGTCCTGTTCGACCAGCAGCGCGAGGGAACCTGATCATCGGACCGGTACGAGGTCACCCGGTGGACATGAAGTGGGCTGCAAGACTCGATCGGCATGCAGCCGACCGCTGAGCTCGAACCCGAGCCGGACCCAAAGCCGTCTCACCATCCGCGACGCCGATCGATGCGCGGCCACGGCTACTTCAAACGGCTCGGTCCCGGAATCGTCACCGGTGCCGCCGACGACGACCCGTCCGGAATTGGCACCTACTCCCAGGTCGGAGCTGCGCAAGGGCTCACGCTGCTGTGGATGGCGCCGTTCCTCCTCCCGCTCGCCGTGGGGGTCCAGGAATCGACGGCCCGGCTCGGCCTCGTCACCGGCAAAGGCCTCGGCACACTGATTCGTGAACGATTCCCGCGGTGGGTGCTCGTCGGGGCGGTGCTCCTCCTGGCATCGGCAAACACACTCAACATCGCCGCGGATCTGGCGTCGATGGGTGCAGCACTCCGGCTCCTCGTCCCAATTCCGACGGCGGTCGGCGTGGTGATGTTCGCGATCGGCATGGCCGCGGCCGAAGTGCTGGTTCCGTATCACCGCTACTCGCGGGTGCTGCGATGGTTCGCACTGTCACTCGTCGCCTACGTGCTCGTCCTCACCGTCGTGAACGTCGACTGGTCGACTGTTGTCGCCCGCACGTTCGTTCCCCGTTTCAAGTTCGACGCCACGAACATGGTCGCGTTGACGGCGATTGCGGGAACCACCATCTCGCCGTACCTGTTCTTCTGGCAGGCCGGAGAGGAGGTCGAGGAACGCGACGATGGCCCCGCTGATCCTGTCGATCGGCCTCACCTCATCGCCATGCGCGTCGACGTCTGGACCGGGATGCTCTCGGGTGTCGCCGCGATGTTCGCCATCATGTGCACCGCAGCCGTCACGATCGGGGCATCGGGATCGGTCGACATCGGAACCGCTGAGCAGGCAGCACGGGCCCTGGAACCGATCGCTGGGAGCTTCGCGAAGATGCTGTTCTCCGTCGGCATCGTGGGCCTCGGTCTTCTGGCTGTGCCAGTGCTTGCCGGGTCAACTGCCTACGCCGTCGCGGAGGCATTCCGATGGAACGAGGGACTGAGCCGCCGACTCAAGTATGCACCCGGGTTCTACGGCGTGATCATCGCCTCGATGGCGATCGGACTTGCCCTCGTCGGGTTCGGCGTGAACCCCATTCGAGCCCTGTACCTGTCCGCGGTCTTCAACGGGCTCACGGCGCCGCCGCTGATTCTCCTCATTGTCATCCTGGCTCGCTCGCGCAAGGTGCTCGGCGAGTACCGATCGGGGTGGGCGTCGGTCATCGCGACATCGGTCGCCGGGATTGCCATGACGATCTTTCCGATCGTCGCCCTGCTCAAGTCGTAGAGATCTTCGTCTGCAGTCGGCAGCGTGCCCTGCACTGAGCTGTCGACGTGGAGATTGCCAATTGAGCACCGCCAGAGCGCGCATCCAGAAGACCTGTCCGCGGCGAAGGAGAAGGGACCAAGTTCGCTGGGAGACATCGTGTATTCGAAAGACCTCGAGAGGCCTGGATCTGACCCGTTTCTCAACGCGCTGCGAGCGACCGCAGAGGAACCTCGTCTCACGTCGGCCTTACGACGTGCGAAGGACCTCCACCGGACGGCGGCGCAGTCGACCCGTCCCGAACGCGACGCTCGACTGCTCGCCAAGATGTTCCATGAAGGAGACGGCTTCTCGGCGATCGCCGCGCTGCACGCGCTCGCTGGGGTTGCAGATCCAGCCGTTGATCGGCTGCTCGTTGACATCGTGGACGAAGGGGAGCCGCCCTTCGCATCCCATGCAGCGTGGGCGCTCGCAGAGCGACCAGCATCGCCCAGCGCCTTTCGTGCCTTGCGTGCCCTCGAAGTGGGCGGTGGATTCGCCGCCATGATCGCCGAACTCACTCTGCTCGCGTGGGCCAACCGAGACGCAGCCCCGGCCGCCGCGTCGGTCGACCTGAGTCGACAGGACCGGGGCACCGGCATCGTCGTTGTGCAACCCTTCCTCTACGCACGCCTCGATCGGTCCGGATCCCAGATCGGGGTCGGCGACTCGGGCGGGATTGCATCACTCCTTCGCTCGCTCGGGGCGGTGCTTCCAGACGTTGAGGACATCGATGAGGTCATCACCATCACTCGCCGTTGCGACGCAGTTTCATCGTCGGAAACCATCGCGCCGTCACACCGAATTGAGCGGATCGGCATCGGCCCGGACGGACCGATGTCCTGGCGAGAGGCGTGGTCGCACCGGACCCAGATCGAGGATCAGTTTGTCGCGATTGGTCAGGCGCTGGCCGGAAGACGCGTGGTGTGGCATCTACGGATGGCCGATGTTGGTACGTTGGCTGCATCGAATGCGGCCCGCCGCCTGGGTCACCAAGTGGTCTTCACCGCCGCCGCCGATCCGCACATCGTCATCGACGCGCTCCAGGACAGCGGGCGGCTTGATCGCGCGAATTTCGCGTTCGAGGATGCGGCTGCTCAGTATTGGTTTCGAGCACGACTGGTCGAACGGCTCTCGACCGAGGCGGATCACCTCGTGTTGTTTCCGCGACCGACGATCGAACGCGAACTCGTCGAGCTGGTTGGCCTCGATCCGATCGCGCTGCGGAGCCGGTCGACCGTCGTCGCTGAAGGTGTCGATGTCGCCGAGGTCGAGCGCGCTCGGGCCCGCTCGTTGCAGGCCGGACGGTCCGACGTTGCGTGTCGGATTGTCGACTCGATGCCCATCGAACGCCAGGGTCTGCCGTGGCTGCTGACCGTGGGCAGGCTCAACCCCAGCAAGGGTCCACAGCGGATCGTGGAGGCAGTTGCCAGCGATCCGATGCTGGCGGACCACGTCAACATTGTGATTGTTGGCGGGGACCTCGAAGATCCGTCTCCCGATGAGCAATCGACGATCGAGCGAATTCGCCTGGCCGCGATCGATGCCGATCCAGGCCTTGTCACGCTGGCTGGACACCTTCCGCCCTCGGCGGTCGCCGACCTGATGGCCGACATGGTCGCGCATGGCGGGCTCTATGTGTGCGCCAGCGACAAAGAAGAGTTCGGTCTCGCGATCGTCGAAGCTTTGGCTGCTGGGGCCACCGTGGTGGCGCCCGAACGCGGCGGGCCACGCACCTACATAGCGAACGGCGAGACCGGCGTGCTGTGCGACACGCTCTCGCGTGACGCCTTGCGCGGCGCCATCCTCGATGCACGCGTCATGGAGGACGTACCTGGCCGTGCCGAGCGGGCCCGTGCCATGGTCCGAGCCGACCTCAGCGTCGAGCGGATGGCCGAGCAACTTGGCGGTGTCTACCGTGACTTGCTCCCAGCGTCCCGTCCTGTGGTTCGGCTGGGTCGTCTAGGAACGGGTGACGCGGCGAGACTACGAACCTGATGAAGCTCCTGATCATCAGCCCCGACTATCTCTCCCACGCTCTGCCGCTGGTGCAGATTGGGAGCTCCTGGAAGCGCAGTCAAGGCGAGGTGTTCTTGGCAACGGGGGAGGCGACACGGCCCGTCGTCGAGGCTGCCGGGTTGACATGGATCGAGCTTCGGCTCGGCGCCGGGAGCAACGGCGGCGTGATCGAAGTGGACGAGCAACCGGCCGGAGAAGACGACCATCTCCAGAGGTTCTTCGACGCAACACGTTCGGGGCCGATCGAGACGCTGGCGTACCAGGCCGACGCCCGCCGCCACGACCTGCTCCACGAGCCGGATCGAGTGTACGAACGCCTGGCCGAGATCATCGACACCGTGCAGCCCGACCGTGTGCTGGTTGATCACGTCGCCTTCGGCGCGCGGCTTGCGCTGCACGCGCTGGGCATTGATGCTGCGACTGCAGTGCTCGGTCACCCGAGTGCGCTCGTGGCGCCCGGCGAGCTCTACGGCGTGCCCGCGGACTGGCCGGCGGAGATGAAGCCGAACGCCGATGACCTCGCTGTCCTGGTCGACATCTGCGAGGCATCGATCGGACACTTGCATGAAGCATGCAACGAGTTCCTCGGCCGCCGTTCGCCCGAGCGACCTGACATCGACGACCTCACATCGACACCCGGCCACCCCACGATCTACGTCTATCCCGAGGCTCTCCACGACCAGGATCGCCCGTTGCCGGAACACCATCTGTCGATCGGTGCGTTGGCCAGAACGGAATCGCTGGGCGACTTCGAACTGCCATCCGGAACCGGTCCTCGCGTCACGGTTGCGCTCGGTTCGTTCCTCAGCGCACGCGGCGATGTCCTCGCCACAGCCGTTGCGGCCGCGCAAGCGGGGGGTTGGCGGCTGGCGTTGGCGCACGGGAGCACGCCACTCGACCATCTCGGCGAGCCACCGGTCGGTGCGGTGATCGCTCGCCACCTTCCACAGGTCGCGCTGCTGGCATCCACCGATGTCATCGTCCATCACGGAGGCAACGGCAGCACCACCGAGGCCGCTGCGGCTGGTGTACCGATGGTGGTACTTCCGTTCTCGACCGATCAGTTCGCCGCCGCGGCAGCGATCGAACGCGCTGGACTGGGTGTGGCGTTGGCCCCCAACACGCTGACTGTCGACGCGTTGGTCGCAGCAGTCGAAGGGATCCTTGCTTCCGACGCACCGGCTCGAGCTCGTGACGTCGCCGACTCGATCGAACGCGATGGCGGCCCACAAGCGGCGGTGACAGCCATCGTCAAACAGGGTCGACACGCGACGCCGAATCTCGGAGCGTCAGTGAAGCATCAGCGATCGAGCCGCACCGACATCTGATCGATCGACCGAGGCGAGGGTCGGAACCCAACCGACACCTAGTGTGGGTTCGACTCCGATCCTCGCGAGTCGGGCAGTCGGTCTCATTGGCTATCCATCCGAATGTGACCGAGTAACGAGCACCACCCGTTTCGCCCCCAGCTACACGCTGAATCGGCCGAAGTATCCATCCAACATGTGCGGACGTGGTCTCCCGGGTTCGGGCATGAAATCCACCGCGAGATAGTCGCCCGCCGCCAGATCCAGCAGGAGGTATCCATCGAATCCGGCCGAGACGGCGCCCATTCCGCCGACCGCTGCGACCTTCACATCCGTCGTCTTGTTGGCAGCCAAGTCCTCGACGAGCTTGCGGGCCTGATCGTCGCCAATCGACGACCCGAGACGCAGCATCGACAGCTCATGCAACGTCGAGTCGGTGTTTCGAACGTGATACCAACCCCGACCGATGTGGTCGGGCAACCGGTAACCCTCCTTCGAAAGTTCGATGGTTCCGAGTACGTCCTGCGGTGTGATTGCCGGTGTACTCGTCGTCGCAACGTCAGCCGGCGATTCAACCTTCAGCGTTGTCGTCATCCCCATGAGCGCGTGCGCAACACCCTTGGCATCAGGCACGTAACACATTGCGAGCACCACACCCTCGGGAAGTTTGACCAGTGCCGTGGTGTCCTGATTCGCGCCGATGTAGCTGACCCCGCCGAGCATGTCGACGAACTTGATGGCGCCAGAGCCGGACGAATCGTTCGCGCCGGCGGCTGCGAGCTCCGACATGTTCACCCCATCCTTGACCCGAGCGAACATCACCTGATGAGGTTCGACGCCACCGTTGTGGAATCTCAAGAGTGTCCAGCCCGGCTTCACTCCCCCCGCTGGATCAGGGCTGAACTTGAACGAGTACTCGGTTGCGTTGATATCGAGTTCCTGAACTGCAACCGGCAGTGCTTCGACTGCACTCGGCGCCGCTGTCGAGGCGGTCGGCGTCGAACCATTCGACGCCGCATCATCTGCGCTGTTGCCGCACCCACACGACAGGACGGCCAGGGCAACCACGAGGCACGCGCCGTGCAGCGGTCGATCCAGAAGACGGACGATTCGCATCAGCACCCATTCCCCCGTTTTCAGCTGCCGAAACGGCGAGCGAATTGGGAACCTAACACTGTTCACCTGCCAGGCCTCCAGGGACGGACCCCGGAGGGTCATGCGTCGGCCCGACGCCCTTCATCACGAGTTCCAGCTTGCGGGCGAGCCACGGCCACGGATCATCGATTAAAGCCCCGATCACGATCGGTGGGTTCGATCACGCGATCGGGGCATCAAGCCGACGCAGGCGGGATCGGTGCAAGTGATCGGCAACGGGGCGTCGCACGCTGACTACTGAGCGATCAGTTTCGAGGGAGACGTCGTTGCTGGTTGAGCTCTGAGCACGGTCTGGACAGCGTTGGTCACGGAGCTCGACGGATCGAACGGAGTTCCTGTCCACCAAGCGGCGGGTGTCACCCCGTTGTAGGTGACGCCACCGGACTGGAGACGGGTCGAGCCCGACGCGGACACTGTGTAACGATCCAACGACAGGCTCGACGGTTGGCTGTCGAACAGTCAGAAGCCAGCTCGAGCACGGCCGCGCCCGTACGCTGGGGCCATCGCCGTCAATCGAAGCAGACCGGCCAAGGCCGCCCGAAAGCGCAAGCGTCGCATGGAGCGGGTCAGCCACGACCTCAGCGACGAGCAGTGGACTGCGCTCAAAATGGCATGGGGCGGCTGCGCGTACTGCGGCGCAACGGACCGAGCACTACAGCGCGATTGCGTCTTGGCGATCTCCCGTGGCGGGCGTTACACGCTCGACAACATTGCGCCGGCCTGCGGGTCATGCAATGCCAGCAAGTGCAACGACGAGGTCACGAGTTGGATGCGCCGCAAGCGGCTCGACGAGCGTGCTTTTCTGCTGCGGCATCTGACGATTCAGTCGGCGCTTCGAGCTCAGGTTTCCTAGCGCACCAGTTCACCCTCGGACCGACCAGCGGACGGCGGTCAACCCGCACTGACGAGGTCGTGCCTCCTGGCAAGCCGGCGCTCCCCTACGGCACCATCTCGTGACGCGATCCGGGGCCGGAACCGGATGGACCTGGCGGCGCGTTCGCTTCGCCATATGATCCTCAGTGCCCAAACAAAAAGGGGACAATCAGATGTCGAACAAGGCTGCCATCAGTCTCACAACCGGACTCGAAGACCTCGAGAAGGTCACCGTCGCGTTTTTGGTCGCCGTGGGTGCGGCGGAAAGCGGTCGCCCGACAACCATGTTTCTCACGATGGAAGCGGTCAGGCTCGCTCTCGGTGGTATCGCCTCCGGAGTTGCTTGTGATGGATGTCCGCCGCTCGAGACGCTGCTCGAACGGTACGCGGCGGCGGGCGGCACGTTCATGGTGTGCCCGATCTGTTTCAACTCCAGGCAGCTCGACAGCGGTGATCTGCTCCCGACGGCGGAGCTCGCTGGCACCGTCCAGCTCTGGGAGTGGATCGGCGACGGAGCGACCACGTTCAGCTACTGATCGGCGATCTACCGAGCGTCGCGGCACGGCACGCCCGGTGCGCCGTGGCGAAGTCGTGCCTTACGGCAGGTTGGCGCTCCCCGGCGGCACGACTTCGCGGTACCAGCGACTGACCATGGTCAGGCGCCCACATACACCGCGAGGTGCTCGCCGGTGAGCGTCGAACGGGCAGCAACGAGATCCGAGGGAGTGCCTTCGAAGACAATCCTGCCCCCGTCGTGGCCGGCCCCCGGGCCGATGTCGATGATCCAGTCCGCATGGGCCATGACCGCTTGGTGATGCTCGATGACAATCACCGACTTGCCCGAATCGACAAGGCGATCGAGCAGGCCGAGCAGGTTCTCGACATCGGCGAGGTGAAGACCGCTCGTCGGTTCATCGAGCACGTAGACGACACCCTTCTCAGCCATCTGGGTGGCCAGCTTGAGGCGCTGCCGTTCGCCACCCGACAACGTCGGGAGCGGCTGGCCGAGGCTGATGTAACCGAGGCCGACATCGACAAGCCGGTCAAGGATCGCGTGCGCCGCTGGCAACTTCGCATCGCCATGGCTGAAGAACTGCTCGGCGTCGGAGACTGACATCGCGAGCACCTCGCTGATGTTCTTGTCACCGAACGTGTACTCCAGAACCTCGGCCAGGAATCGCTTGCCGTCGCATTCGTCGCAGACGGTCGCAACGCCGGCCATCATCGCCAGATCCGTGTAGATGATCCCGGCACCGTTGCAGACCGGACAGGCGCCGTCGGAGTTGGCGCTGAACAACGCCGGCTTCACGCCGTTGGCCTTCGCGAACGCCTTGCGGATGGGATCGAGCAGGCCGGTGTACGTCGCCGGATTGCTCCGTCGCGAGCCCTTGATCGCTCCTTGGTCGACCGACACCACTCCCTCTCGGCCCGACACCGAGCCGTTGACCAATGAGCTCTTTCCCGACCCGGCGACGCCCGTCAACACGACCAGCACACCGAGCGGGATGTCGACGTCGACGTTCTCGAGATTGTGTGTTGTGGCGCCGCGAACCTCGACGACGCCCGATGCCGTTCGCAACGCTCCCTTGAGGGCGGTCCGATCGTCAAGATGCCGTCCGGTGATGGTGTCGCTCGACCGCAATCCCTCGACCGTGCCCTCGAACACCACCTCACCGCCCGCGGTGCCAGCCCCCGGTCCGAGGTCGATGACGTGATCGGCGATGGCGATCGCCTCGGGCTTGTGTTCGACAACCAACACCGTGTTGCCCTTGTCCCGCAACTGCAACAGCAGGTCATTCATCCGCGCGATGTCGTGGGGGTGCAGCCCGATCGTCGGCTCGTCGAACACATAGGTGACATCGGTGAGTGCTGAGCCGAGATGACGAATCATCTTGGTGCGTTGTGCCTCGCCACCGGACAACGTGCCTGATGGCCGATCGAGACTGAGATAGCCCAGGCCGATCTCCACGAACGAGTCGAGCGAGTGCTGCAGCGTTCCAAGGAGCGGAGCTACTGACGGGTCGCCCACACCGCCCAACCACAGAGCGAGGTCGCTGATCTGCATCGCACAGGCATCAGCAATGTTGATCCCGTTGATCTTCGACGATCGCGCCGCCTCGTTGAGTC
>JBBRSC010000083.1:0-12440 GCA_038245795.1 Acidimicrobiales bacterium | reverse complement strand
GACCGACCGACACTTCGACGACGTGGGTGTCGTTGGCGTTCCCGCCCCAGACGGATCGTACGAGTTCAGCTTTCGACACCACGGCTCCGGGCCGTCGTGCCAGTCGAATCAGGACATCGAGTTCTCGATCACTGAGCGGAACGGGCTGATTGTCGAGCTGCACGAGTCGGCCACGAAGGTTGAGTTGGTGCCCAGGAAGTTCGATGACGGTTCCGCGGCTGGCGAAGGCCAGCTCGGCGACCCTGATCATCGAGGCGATCCCGGGACGGGGAGGACACACGACTTCACGGAAACCGTGGCCGATGGCGATGTCGGCGCAGCTCCGATCGAGGCAGATGATCAGAATGGGTGCCTCCTTCACCTGTTGGGCGAGACCGGCGGTTTCGGCAATCCGAATGAACTCATCCACGGCGCCAGCCACGGTGAACGTGAGCGCGTCGAGCCGTCCGGAGGCGCTGTGCTTGACCAGCGAGAGGGCCTCATCGGGTGTCTCACTCGGCCCCCACCGATAGGCGCTGATTCGCGACACGACGCGACCTGACTGTTCGACGGCGGTGGCGACCTCGTCGGATCCGCCATCGA
Source organism: Acidimicrobiales bacterium (assembly GCA_038245795.1). Classification (GTDB taxonomy): domain Bacteria; phylum Actinomycetota; class Acidimicrobiia; order Acidimicrobiales; family Microtrichaceae; genus JBBRSC01. The sequence goes on along the minus strand of JBBRSC010000083.1, from coordinate 11,858 downwards.
CCTGGACAGACACCATGCCGTTGGGTCGAACCAGTCGCTCGACCTCGGCGAGTACATCGGCAGTGGTGCCGCTCCCGATGATTGAGTCAACGCCGTACCCCACCGATGTCAGTTCGGCGGCGACCTCGACGCCGGTGGCGAACACGGTGACCTCATCCAGCAGCGTTGCGAGCCGCGGGAGGAGACCGGAGTTGGTGGCTGCCGCAACGACGGATCGGACCCCGGCGGCCGAGGTGAAGATCATGAGTTCGGGTTGAACGTTGAGGATGTGGTCGAGAGAGGGGATCACCTCGGTCACGTGATCGAACTCGATGATCCCCAGGAGCGGTGCGTGCTCGACGTAGGCCCCCGCAGCCGTCCACGCATCGAGTTGAACTTTGGACCGGAGGTTCGCAGTAACTCCGATGGTGAAGCCTTCGAGGGGAGTGATCGCCGCCATGAGACGAGTGAACTGTGCGCGTGTTTCGGCGGCATTGCCGTCGAGTTGCCCTTGGGTGAGGGGCACCTCGCAACGCGAGCATCACCTCACATCGTTCTTCACGGGTCGGGGTCACGAATCGTGTGCGAAGATCAGCGCATCGCCGCTTCGACCGGCGCATCACCGGGGGGTTCGACATGAGTTCAGATCAGGCAGAGGCAGCAGCCGCGCCGCCGTCGGCGACCTGGACGCGAGAGGAGATTGCTTCGGCGTTCGAGAAGTACCAGGCGGCAGCTACCCACGCCGGGGCCACGAAGGATTGGGAGCCCTGGCTGGAGTGCTTCACCGAGGATTGTCGCTACAACGAACATCTCTACGGGGTGATGGAAGGACGCGATGCCGTCCGGAAGTGGATCGTGTCGATCATGGTCGACCAGTACCCCGGCAACGAGATGGACTACTTCCCCATTGAATGGTCAGTGATCGATGCTGAGCAGGGGCTGGTGGTCTGTCAGGTCTGGAATCGGATGCGCGACCCCGGCGACGGCAGCATCTTCCAGGAGTACAACATCACGATCCTCCGCTATGCGGGCAACGGGATGTTCGCCTCTGAAGAGGACGTCTACAACCCGCATCACTTCGGCGTGATGCTGGCAGGCTGGGAGCAGCGGTTGGCGGAGTTGGCCGAGGCCTGACCGATCAGTTGGCGAGACTGATGGAGTAGTCGGCGGCAGTTGTGTTGGCGGTGAGGTAGGCCCCGCCCGGAACGGTTTGTCGGGTCATCTCACCGAGTCCCGACATCGACGGCGTCGCCGTGTTGCCCATCGACGCCGGCATCCAGATGACGACCTGTGCTCCGAGCGTCGCTCCTGAGCCGGACATCGAGAAGGTCCCAGCATGCGAGTCCGACGCCAGCGCGGTGATCCGACCAGGTGCCACGCGGGGATACGCCCGACCGGCGATGGCAGCGAACTCCTCGGTGAGGCCCAGATCCTGATCGTCGGGGCAGCGGACCTTGTTCAGATGGGTCTGATCGCCAGGGGTCCCACCGAAAACGCCGATGCTGTGCGGATCGCCGCACGCTTGGCGCCATTGCCACCAGGCGCCACCCGTTCGTGCTGCGTCTTCCGCCGCCGCGTATCGCGCCAGCTTGGGGAGCGTGTCGGCGGAGGTGTCCCACCATCCGTATTCACCGATCCACATCGGGGCGGCCATGGTGGCGGCACCCTTGATATCGGCGCTGAACGTCTGCTCGATGGTGAGGATCTTGGGGCCGATGGCCTCGGCGTAGTTGTGCGGCGAGAACACGAGGTCTGCATCGGCGATGGCTGGCAACGAGGGAAGATGATTCGGCAGTGGGAACCCGACGATCGGTTCGACCAGGATCAGGTGTCGGGGCGACCCGGCGGTCGACTCCGCCGAACGTATCGATGCAATGGAACCGGCAACGAACTCGCCGTAGCGAACGGGCTGTTCGGCATCGGGAAGCGCTGGGTTCGGTTCGTTGAACAGATCGAACCCCACGACGCCGGGTTCGGTCCCCAGTGCTCCGGCCAACCGACCCCACGTGGTGACCAGCGCATCGCGGATGCCGCCTGTGTTGTTGTAGAAGTTTGTGAAGGCGGTCGAGACCGCTGGAGCACCCTCTCGGAAGCCGGGCAATCGGCACGTACTCGTGCCGTCGGTCAGCGTCGCCCACGCCGGCGCTCCGTCCCAGCCAATGGCGGCCTCCCGTCCGGTCTCACACGCCGTCCCGGGGGGAGTGGCGATGAACATCCCCCACGCATCCTGGTGCATGTCGACGATGGTGGAGATCCCGCGTTCGGCCGCCGCTCGGATGGCCGTTCGTACCTGCTCGATGTAGGCCTGATCGAAGGCGCCGCGTTGCGGTTCCAGTCGCGACCAACTCACGATCAGGCGGATCACCGAGAAACCCAGTCCAGCCATGGCGTCCCAATCAGCGGCAGTGATCGGCAGCGTTGGTGAAAGCTTCGGGTCGGCCTGGAAGTACTCACCCCAGGCGTTGATGTTCACCCCCCGCAGGAGCACCTCCCGATCGGCGGCATCGACGATGCGATGATCGGCGCTCACATGCAGCGGACCGACCGTGGCCATCCGGGGCACAGCCGGTACGGGCACGGTCGGTGGAGTGGTCGAACTGGCGGGTTCGGGGCGAGTGGTTGAACATGCCGCCAGGGGCAGTGCTACCGAACACAGTGCAACCGAGCAGATCGCCATGGACCGACAGATGGAAGACGTCATGGGTGCAGTGTTAGCTCACCAGACGCGGGTCGGGAGGGGACCGGCACGAAACCGATCCCCTCCCGAGTGTCGCTGCTGATTAGTTGTGGGGATCCAACAGGACCTTGTCGATGACGTGAACGGTGCCGTTCACTGCCTCGATGTCCGTGGCGACGATGTTGGCGCCGTTGACCTGCAGCGGCGACGTCTTGAACTTCAGGCGAAGATCGCCCAGGGTCCAGGCGCCGCGCTTGCGGGCGGCACGCTCGAGGACGTCGACGGCGTCAAGTTCCTTCGGCACGATGTGATCCAACAGGATCGCCTTGAGTGTGTCGACTGGAACCTGATCCAGGCTGGTGAGGCCGAGCTGTCCGAGCAGCGCCACGAAGGCGTCGTTGGTCGGAGCGAACACGGTGAGTGTGGCATCCCGATCGGTGATGGCCGGAAGGAGACCGGCCTTCACGACAGCGGCTGTCAAGATCGACAGGCTCGGTGTGGCGATCGCGAGCTCGGCAATGGTGGGACGAGGATCGGGATCGGACAGCACCGTGTCGATGATGTGGATGATGCCGTTCTGCGCTCGCACATCGGCCGTGGTGATGTTGGCCTCGTTCACGCTCAACGGAGAGCGGTCGAACTCGAGCTTGAGACCGCCGATGGCGTTCTCGGTCCAGTCCTGGCGATCGAACAGCGAGAGCCAACGCGAGGAGTTCGAGCCAACCGTGACATGGTCGAGCAGCACTGCCTTCAGTGTGTCGACGGGAATCTGATCGAGGCTCGTGAGCCCGAGCTTGCCGAGCAGCTTGACGAACGCATCGTTGGTCGGTGCGAACACAGTGAAGTCGGCGTTGGGGTCTGCCAACGTCTCGACGAGTCCGGCCTTCTGGACTGCCTGCACGAGGATCGAGAGCTGTGGGGTCGCCACGGCGAGATCGACGATGGTCGCCTCGGGATGACGAGGTTGGTGCCGGTTGGTCGCTCCTGCGACTCCCGGTACCGCCGCGAAAACCGCAGCGGCGGCGATGAGCGTGGCGACGCCCTTCTTTCTGACTGATGTGATCATTGATCCTCCAAGTTGTGTCTCGCGGGTGGAAGCCCTTCGCCGACTTCCGACCCCCCGCCCGTATGGACGTGTCAGTACTTCGGCAGCTGAGAAGCAAACGGATGCGCTGAATTGCGGACAGCCCAGAACCACGATTCATGACAGCTGTCACTGTGAGGAGTCCTTGACAGTCCCCGGTGATACTGACAGTGTTTACTGTTATGAATACGGCGGACCGAACAGCACCCTGGAAACCTCGGCGATGGGGTCGCTTCTTGACCTCGCCGCTGGAGCTGGAGTCGATGTTGTCGGCGATCAACCCGTTTCTCGGCAGCGCGCTCAAAGGTCGCATCCTGGACATCAGGCATCACACGCCCACCGCGGCGACGATCCGATTCCAGACCAATCGCACGTTCCCAACGGGCCGTGCCGGACAGTTCACCAGCGTTGGTGTCGACGTGAACGGCGTCCGATGTCATCGGTGCTACTCGCTGACGTCGATCCCGTCCGATGACTTCGTCGAGATCACCGTCCAGGCTGTGGACGGGGGAGCGGTGTCGACACATCTCGTTCATTCGGCCCGAGTGGGAGACATCGTGCAGTTGGCCGAGCCGGCCGGTGACTTCGTGTTGCCCGACCAGCCGTTGCCGATGCTCTGCCTCACGGGCGGCAGCGGGATCACTCCGGTGATGGCGATGCTGCGCGAGCTCGCTCGTCGAATCGAGCAGGATGACCGTCGCGATGTGGTGCTGGTGCATCACGTGCCAACTCGATCCCGTCTGCTCTTTGCTGACGAGCTGGCCGACCTCGCGCGACGGAGCCGGTGGCTCCAGTTCGAACTGGTCGTGACGGACGAGGGAGGTCGTCATCTCGGGATCAACCAAATGACGGAGCTGTGCCCGGACTGGCGGGCACGCGAGACGTTCGTCTGCGGACCGGCGTCGTTGCGACAGGGGGCGATTGACCTCTGGGAGCGCGAAGGTGACACAACGCAACTTCACATCGAATCATTCACCCCCAGCGGCATCGCGCCGAGACCCAAGGCTGACGGTGTGGATGATGGCGGGGTCAACGTGGTCTCGTTGTCCAGCTCAGGGATCGACCTGACCGTCGAGTCCGGAACGACCCTGCTCGACGCACTGGAAGGCCAGGGAATCGCGCCACCATCGGGCTGCCGCATGGGGATATGCCATACCTGCGTCACCCCGCTGACGGCTGGGTGTGTCACCGACGTGCGCGACGGCCGGATCATCGAGGCCGGGACCCACGTGCAGCTCTGCGTCACCACTCCCAACCACAACATCACGCTCGATCTCTAAGGAGAACTCCCCATGACCGTAACCCTCACGGCTCCCACCATGATCCCGGTCCCGCACGACCCGTCCGATACTCCGGGATTCGATGCCGCCGGATTCGATGCCGCCGGATTCGGTCGCGAACTCGACGACGTCAGGGCTGGCGTTCTCTCCTCGCTCGGCGGCGACGATGCCGACTACATACGGCGAATGATCCAGCTGCAACGTCGGCTCGATCTCGCTGGCCGCGCAACGCTCATGGCTGGCATCTTTCCGCCGGCATGGGTGGCGGGAACTGCGATGTTGGGTGTCGCGAAGATCCTCGAGAACATGGAGATCGGGCACAACGTGATGCACGGTCAATTCGATTGGATGCTCGATCCGCAGATCCACTCGACGTCCTGGGAATGGGACAACGTGTGCCCGTCGTCGCAGTGGAAGCACACCCACAATCACATGCATCATCAGTGGACCAATGTGCGCGGCATGGACCGTGACATCGGCTACGGAATCCTGCGGGTCGACGACCAACAAGCGTGGCATCCCGTCCATCTCGCGCAGCCGGCGATCTTCGTGTTGTTGGCAACGTTCTTCGAGTACGGCGTCGGGTTCCACGACGCCGAATCGGATCTGCAATCGGGCGAAAAGGTCACACTGTCCAAGATCGCACCCAAGCTTCGGGAGACGTTCACCAAGATCCGTTCGCAGGTGCTCAAGGATTACGTGGCCGTTCCGGCACTGGCCATACCGTTGGGGCTGCCGTCGGTCGCAGCGTCGATCTCGGGTGCTGCCGCCGCGAACCTGATGCGCAACCTCTGGTCGTTCTCAGTGATCTTCTGCGGGCACTTTCCTGATGAGGTGACGTATTTCGATCCCGACGTCGTGGAGAACGAGACGCGTGGGGACTGGTACCGGCGCCAGATCATGGGCTCTGCCAACTTCACGGGCGGCGCAGTCATGAACATCATGTCCGGCAACCTCAATCACCAGATCGAGCACCATCTCTTCCCGGATCTCCCAGCCAACCGATACGTCGAGATCGCCCCGAAGGTTCGAGAGATCTGCGCCCGCTACGACGTGCCTTACAACACGGGTTCGTTCTCCCGACAGTTCGGCAGTGTGATCCGAAAGATCGTCCGCTTGGCGCTGCCCTGAGTCGCACTGCTGGTCGGCAGTGTTGGCCGGCACCTTCGCCGGTACAGTTGGTCGGCGATGCGCACTCCACTACATCACGATCGGCGTACGGCGCGGCTCGCTCTCATCGCAATCGTGACGATCGTTGCGGTGTTGGGTGCTACGGCCTGCAACGTGAAACCGGTCCGCACGACCAACTACCGGCGGGTGTTGATCGTCGGCGACAGCCTCCTCCACGGGTCAGCCTGGCTCGAAGGCGATCCCCAACTGATCCCGGAACTGCAGCCATTGCTGGCGGCGAAGGGTGTCGAAGTGCGGTTGGTCGGTCGCAGCGCCACAACGCCGGTGGAGAACGGATGGGCTCGGCAGGTCAAGGACCAAGTGGCGTCATGGGACCCCGATCTCGTCATTGCCGAGTCGATCATTCCCGATGACGCAAGCGGGCCGACGCTGCAACGCCTTCTGCTCGAATGGTCGGCGCTGACCTATTTCGCGACTACCCGCGGCGCCGATTTCTGGCGGATCGACCCGACCGCACCCGTGCCCGGGAGCTACTACGACGGACTCTACGGGTCGAGGCTTCCGGGATTGAGGTTTGCCCAGTCGGTGGCGGTGCGTCGCGCTGCGGCCAACCGTCCGACGATCGTTGATCTCGCTCCCGCGATCGCGACGTGTCCGGGAGGACGCAACGCCGACGGCCTGCACCTCACGATCGCCGGTCAGCAGTGCCTCGCGAACCAGCTCTATCGGTTGATCACGCGGGAGGAACCTCCTGCGCCGCCCACAACGGTGCCGCCTACAACAACCCCGGCAACGACATCGACCACGACGACGACGGTTCCCTGACCGAACCGATGGTCGTCAGATCATCGCTTCTGGATTCGCTTGGTATCAGCGAGGAGCGCTTCGATCGAACGTTCGAGCTGCTGGGCGAAAATGATCCGTGCGGCGTCGCCGGCGATGGGTCGAAGCGCGTTGACCAACGACGAGGTGTCCGCGCCGCCGCCGAAGCCCTGTGCGAGCGCCGTAACGAACAGGTCGATGAGCTGTTTGGCCGCGCGGCCAAGGTGGGTCTGCAGAATGGCACCCGCCTCGATGACGAGATCGATCGGCACGTTGTCGCCCACCAAACGGAGCGTGACCTCAACCAGGGCCGGGCTCGGCACCAACCAGGCTGACCCCTGACGGGTGATGAGCCCACCCTCCTCGAGGATGGCCTGGGTGCCGGGGGGCGCGTCGTTCAACATTTCGCGCAACTCGTCGGCCTGCAGGATGAGTGCGGCGTCGTTGCCCCAGGATCCGCGCAGCGACGCATCGAGTCCCAGCCAGTCGGCGACGTTGGTGCTGGCATCGCCTTCTTGGAGCAGATTCCGGATGGCCGGGAGACGAAGCCCACGGTCGCGGAGCTCGCCGATCAGTCGAAGACGCTCCACGTGGGCCAGGGAGTACCGCGCCACCCGGGCGTCCTTGGGATCACGATCGGGCTTCGGGACAAGCTTCTCGCCCTGGTAGAAGCGGATGGTCCTCGCCGGCACGCCGGAGGTTGTCGACAGTTCCTCCAGTGTGAGTCCCCCCTCAACAGGTTCGGCGGTTTCAGGTTCCAGCGGGCCGGCGAGGGTCTCGGCGAGATCGACGTCAGGGGCGCTGTTGGTTCGACGAGCCATTTCCCAATCGTGACACAAGGCCTGCGCTGCTCCGGTAGCGAGTGGATTGACAGCGCTGCCAACGGGGCACGATCCTGCAGCCGTGAGCATCTGGGTTCTGTTGGGCGTGCTCGTGTGCTCGTTGAGCTTGATTGCGACCGCGACGATCCTGGCGAGGCTGTGCACCGGTCCAGTGATGGCGGTGACGCAACTCCTGACGCCCTGGTGGGCACTGGGCTCGATCGTTGTTGGGGCGGTCGCTGGCACGAGCGGCTCCTACCCATTGGCGCTGTGGGCTGTGGTGGCGGTGGGAGCCAGTTCGTTGGTGATCGCCCCCAAACTGCGACACGCTCGCGATCATCGACGAGGGAGCCAGGGCGGTGATCGTGTCGGCACTGGCGCCGTGATCCGGGTCGCGTTGTCGAATCTCTACCTCGACAACGAGGAACCGGACGAGGCCATTGCGCAGCTCCTCGAGATTGGTCCCGATCTTCTGGTGATGACCGAACTCACACCGGAGCTGCTCGATCGCTTCAATGCCATCGGCGGCGCGGCCCACTATCCCCATCGAGTCCATCCGGAGCCAATCCGGGGCGAGTACGAGGTGGGGATTTTCAGTCGAGAGCCGTTCGTCACGTCTGGGGTTCGAACGGCTGGTGAGCTTCAGCTGGTGGAAGCGACCCGCCGCTTCGGCGAGCGGGATCTGCGGATTTTGGCGGTCCATCCCGAGGCGCCGACCGACCGCTCAACGTTTCGCCGTTGGAAGCGCCAACTGCGACAGTTTCGTGCCGAACTCGACGACGCGGACCCGTTGACGATCGCGTTGGGCGATCTGAATTCGGGCACGCTGCAGCCGCCCTATGAACATCTGGTGGCGGGGACCTTCCGCGACGCACATGCCGAGCTTGGTCGAGCACTCAAGCCGTCATGGGGTATCGCCACCTGGATGCCGAGATGGGTGCCCACGTTCGTGGCTCGGCTCGATCATCTCCTCCTCGGAAACGATGTTGAGGTCCTGGAGGTCGAGGACCTCGACCCGGTGGGATCGGACCATCGGCCGTTTGTCGCGACGCTCTGGTTGGATGTCGGTGTTGTCTGAAGCGGTGGTCACCGCTGGCGAACGAGTTGTCGACGTTCAAATCACTGGCGTGGCGGACCGCGGGGATCCGTACCTGCGTGAGCGGACGATCGGAACCCAAGCCACACGTGGCGTGGGTTGGACCCCGATCTTCGCCGAAGCGTTGTCTCCGTGGCCGAAACGGTTCGGAGTCGGGCGCACCGCTCGTAGGCTCAGCACATGGCTGCTGCGACGTCCCGTATGGACCTCGAGATCGACGGGCGCGTGCTCTCGATCAGCCGACCCGAGAAGGTGTTCTTCCCAACGCGCGGTGAAACCAAGCTCGATCTCATCAACTACTACGTTGCGGTTCGTGAGCCCATCATGGCCACGATGGGCGGACGGCCGGTCATGTTGCAGCGCTTCCCCGACGGTGCCACCGGCAAGTCGTTCTTCCAGAAGCGAGTGCCCGACAACGCACCCGACTGGCTGACGACGGCCGAGATGTCGACGCCCAACGGCACGACCTCGCGGGTGCTGGTGGTGGCGGACATCGCGCATCTGGCGTGGGCGGTGAACCTCGGCTGCCTCGGCTTCCATGTGTGGGCGACCACCGCCGACCACCCCGACTCGGCCGACGAACTCCGCATCGATCTGGACCCGAGCCCAGGGGTGACCTTCCCGATGATCGTCGAGGCTGCGCACGAGACCCACCGACTGTTCGATGAACTCGGGATCGACAGCTTCCCTAAGACCACCGGCAACCGCGGCATCCATATCTACGTGCGTACCGAGTCGACCTCGCCATTCGAGGTGCGTGCGGCGGCTGTTGCGATCGCCCGCGAACTCGAACGCCGACGACCCGATCTCATCACCGCGGCGTGGTGGAAAGAGGAGCGCGGCGAGCGTGTGTTCGTCGATTTCAACCAGAACGCCCCGCACAAGACGGTGTTCGGCGCCTGGTCCGTGAGAGCCAATTCGCACGGGCAGGTCTCGACGCCGTTTCGTTGGGACCAGCTCGATGGCATAGCCCCGTTCGAACTCACGCTCGCAACGGTGCCCGATCGGCTCCTAGCGGAGGGCGATGCGTGGACGGCGATGTACGACGACCCCCAATCGCTGCAGCCGCTCTTGGCGATGAGCAGGGCCGACCTGGCGGCCGGGCTCATGGACGCGCCATGGCCGCCGGTGTACCCGAAGCAACCCAATGAACCCCCGCGAGTTGCACCGAGCCGAGCCCGCCGGGAGGCATCCGAAGAGGTCTCCGACGGGCTCTGAACTCGGCCCCGAACCGGCTGGTGGATCCGTACTGTCCGTCAGGCGGCGAGCCGCCGTTGGGCCTCGACCCGCTGACGTGCCACCGCATTGCGGCGCTTCCAGAACGGTTCCTTCCAATGCCGGATCGGCTTGCGGGTCGTCGCCACGGGCTGGGTATCGACCGTCACCTTGACGCCCGAATGGCGAGGCTGGCTGAAGACCAGGTCCTCGGTGTCGTCGACCAGAGCGGCCAGGTGCATCTCGGTATTGGCTCGATGGCGCATCGTCCGGTGTGTCGCCGCTCTTTCGGGCTTCGACACCCCCACTCGCTCGGAACCCCAATGGGCTCGCTGGTGACGTCCTGACATGGTCAACCTCCGTGGTGTCTGGAGGGGACCGTCGGGGGTCCCCTGTGGTCACCCCATGGTGCGCCTCGGCTCGAGATTCGACAACCCCCAAACCTGAGGAGATTCGTAGAGCAGGGGGTCATCTGATATCAGACGGGAGCGAACCTGAGGATCGAGCCAGTTGAGGAATCGGTGAGCACGTACAGCGCACCGTCCGGGCCCTGGGTGGCGGTGCGAATGCGGCCCTGATCGGTCACGGCGGTCCACTGGTTTGCCAGGTTGCCGGCGGCGTCGAACGACACCACGCGCAACTGGGTCCCGGCCAGCGCGCCCATGACGAGTGCATTGTTCCAGACGCCCCATTGGGTGCCGGACACGAATCCGCCGCCTGAGGTCGCAATGGTGGGGCAGCCCGATGACCACGTGGCGGGCACTGCGCCCGGCACGGTCGCGAAGTCCGTCATGGGCGCGACCTCGTTGTAGAAGCCGAGTGCTCCGGGGTTCCACCCGAAGTTGGCGCCGGCGGCGGGCAGATTGACCTCGTCGTCGCAGTTCGTTCCCTGCTCGATGGAGAACGCTCGACCGTCGCTCGGTCGGAAGTCGATGCCCTGCACGTTGCGATGACCGAGCGTGAAGATCCGCGGATCAAGCGCGCCACCGGGGTTGCCGGCCGCAGGGGTGCCATCGGTATTGACCCGCAGGATCTTGCCGCCCAGCGAAATCGGGTTCTGGGAGGTGTCGATCCGGGCCGCGTCCCCGGTGGTGATCCACAATGCGTTGTCGGGACCGAACCGCAGGCGACAGCCGGAGTGGCGTCCATTGCTCATGGGGATACCCGTGACGATGTCCGTGCGACCGCTGAGCGACACGAAGGTCGGGTCGACCGTCCAGCGTGTGACCCGCTCGTCCAGCGATCCACTGATGTTGGACAGGTTGCAGGTGTAGATCCGTCGATTTGTGGCGAACTGCGGGTCGATCGCCAGACCCAGCATGCCGCCCTCAGATGCCACGACCACGTCGCTCGGAGCGGCCATGACGATCCGCGTGCCACCGATGATGGCATCGATGCGCCCGGCTCGTTCGGTCGCCAGCATGGTGCCGTCGGGGGTGAAGCGAACATCCCACGGATGATCGAGGCCGCTGATCACGGTTGACATGGTGAGGACGGGAATCCCGGGTGACGGCGTGGGGGGAGCCGGGGCGCAGGCAGCGATCATCAGCGTGGCCGCCAGCGCGCCGATTCCGATGATTAATCGTCGTGTTTTCATGCCTCGGCTCGTTCCTGGGCGGTTGTTCGCCCTGCGACCAGTCTGGTCGTGGTGCAGCTCATGTGTCGAGGTTTCATCAGGGCTGATATCGGGTAACCACAGGGATGTCCTCCACCGAACCGACGGCGACAACGAGCGATGAAAACTCGGACGACG
>JBBRSC010000082.1:0-12675 GCA_038245795.1 Acidimicrobiales bacterium | reverse complement strand
GGCAACCTCGCTGGACACCCAAGCGTCGCGACACGCGGACGTCGTCAAGGCAGGTCGAACCCACCTCATGGATGCCGCCCCCGTCACCATGGGCCTCGAGTTCGATGGTTGGGCGACGCAGATCCGCTACAACTCCTCGCTCGTCGCCACAGCAGTAACAGGACTGCAGATGGTCGCCCTTGGCGGCACCGCCGTCGGAACCGGGCTGAATCGGCCCAACGGTTGGGCAGCACTGGTGCTCACGGAGCTTCGCAAGTTGACGGGCCGAACGCTCGAACTGTCATCGCATCCCCTCGCCGAGCAGAGCGACCGCTCACGCCTGGTCGCGGTGTCGTCGGCGTGTCGGGGTCTGGCAACGACGTTGTTCAAGATCGCCAATGATCTTCGGCTCCTCGGGTCGGGTCCCTTTGCGGGCTTCGGAGAGATCGTGTTGCCCGCAGTTCAACCCGGGAGTTCGATCATGCCGGGCAAGGTGAATCCGGTGATCTGCGAGGCCGTCATCCAGGGGTGCCTCGCCGTGTTCGGCAACGACGCGACCATTGGCTTCGCCGCGGCATGCGGCCAACTCGAACTCACGGCCACCATGGGGGTGATGGCCGTCGAACTTCTCGACAGCCTGGAGATGATGAGTCGCGCTGCGACGTCGTTGGCCGAGAAGTGCGTCGACGGAATCATCGTGGACGCCGATCGATGCCGGGCCAACGCCGAACGATCGCCAGCCATTCTCACCGCAATCGTGCCGGTGCTCGGCTACGACATCGTCGCCAAGGCCGCCTCGCTCCTCGCGTCCGACGCATCGCTGAGCCCCCGTGGAGCGTTGCTGGCGGTTGGAGTCGACGAGGCCAAGCTGTCGACACTCGATCATCTGATCGACCCCGACATCCTCGCCCGACCCGTCGATGACATTCCGCGCTGAGCGTGCCCGTTCACCACGACGTCAGCCAGGTCGAGCAAGGATCTGCCCGTGCAGTACCGCGAACCATGCTCCCGCTGTCTCTGCCCAATTCCGCCACGCCTCGGCCATGTCCTCGAGATCCGATTCGGTCGCCAGATCGAGAGCGATCGCTTGGCGCCCAATGGTGGAACCGGTCATTCGATCGGCCCACGTGTTGCCCCACCATTCCCGATCGGTCGCGGTCGAGAAGCACCACACTGCTGCCGACGATCTGACATCAGTCAGCCCGGCCTCCATCGCCCATGACGACAGCCTGCGGCCGGCGTCGGGTTCCGCTCGGTTCGACCTGGCGACGGCTTCGTACACCTCGAGCCATCCGGTCAGTCTCGGGTCATCCGGAAACCACGTCATCGCCCGATAGTCCGCGTCGCGCACCGCAACGACTCCATCGGGCCGACACACCCGGGCAAATTCGCGCAGCGCAGCCACCGGGTCGACGAGGTGCTGGAGGACCTGGTGGGCGTGGACAACATCGAACTCGTCGCGCTCGAATGGGAGGTCGTAGAGATCGCCCTCGATCCATTCGATGCGATGCTGACCGGCATCGTGCGCTGTGGCCATAGCTGCTGCGAGGACGTCTGGCGATGCGTCGAAACCGACGACCCGACCTGGCGCCACTCGCTCGGCCATGTCGATCGTGATCGTGCCTGGGCCGCACCCCACATCCAACAGCGAGATCCCGCGCTGCAACAACGGCACCACGTGGCCCGCAGAGTTCTCGACCGTTCGCCATCGGTGGGATGCCAGTACGGCGTCCTCGTGGCCATGGGTGTATGTGGTCCGGCGGTCGTCGCTCTGCATTTCGCCACTCTGACCCGTTGCGAGGACTCGTTTCCATACATTTTCGCCCGCGATTCCTTTGCGTGTCCGGGTTTTCTTCGCTTCACAATGATTTAAGCCACGTAGTGCCTTGCGTCACACTTCGAATTCGGTGAGAGTACGAACCAACAGAGAGGGGCGAGGGCATGGGCGATGCCGTAAAAGTAGCGACGCGCGATCGGACGCTCGATGTGATTCGCGCCGTCGCCACCGTTCGTGTCGTCATCTTCCATACCACCGGTGAGCCCCGGTGGAGCTGGGTCGCAGCAATGCCGCTCATGTTCTTCGTCGGCGGAGCGCTCTTCGCCGCTTCGCTCGACCGTCGTCCTGCTCGCCAAGTCCTCCCACAACGACTCAAACGGATCGTCATTCCCGTGTGGGTGTGGGCAGCCTTGGTCGCCGTCACGATCACCGTGGCCGGTGCCTGGGCGAGCGTGCCTTGGTGGGGAATCCCAGGCTTCCTCGTACCCATCCTTCCCGCAGTTGGAGCCGGAAGAGCGGGCGACCCGCTCTATTGGACATGGATGGCCCTCTGGTACATCAACGCCTACATCGTGTTCATGTTGGTGGGCGTTCCCCTCCGCAAACTGCAACAACGGGCACCGCGCGCCACCCTCCTGCTGCTGTTCGGCCCGGTGCTGATCTCGGGACTCGCCCAGAGTCCGGCGATCGGGGCACTCACGGCGAATCTTGGATTTTGGGTGCTGGGGTACTTCTACCACGACAATCGGCATCGCCTGCCGTCGACGTCGAAGCTGGCATCGGTCGCCGTGTGTTCGGCCACGATTGGTCTCGGGTATGCCCTGGTCACCACCGGTACACACGTCACCGTGACCGCCATCCCCATGCTGACCGCGACCATCGGGCTGGCATGGGTCGCCGCCGCGCTGGCGGCCGGTCCGCTCGTCCATCGGGCCCTCATGCTGCGTCCGGTGGATCGGACGGTTGAGTTCATCCAACAGCGAGCCATGACCATCTATCTCTGGCACGCCGCTGCCATCGGACTGGCAGGGGCCCTCGCGACCCGCTTCCCGCTCGTCCGAAGCTCCATGAGCACTCGGGTCGCGATCGTGTTCGCCCTCACCTTCCTGCTCAGCATTGGTGTCGGATGGGTCGAGGATTTTGCTGCGAATCGTCAGATGCGACTCTGGCCACTTCGACCGCAGGTGATCGACCTCACGAAGGATGCAGAACTCGTCGCTCCAGGCCCAGCGGTGTCGGCGTAGCGAACAACAATCGCCCCCATGTTGCGTGACTGATGGCACAACCCACTACAGTCCTTCTCTCAGGAGGGATGGCGAATGCGTAGAGGTCTTGTTGCCGCGTGGCTGAGCGGAGCGCTCGTTGTCGCGGGCTGCGCTCCACTCGGCACCCCCTCGTCGGGTACCCATTTCATCAACCCGTGCGCCACTCAGTCGGGGATTGCGTGCGACTCGGTGACCGGCCACATGGCGTCAGGACCCACAGGGTCCGCAGCGTTGAACAAACTCGCCATCGTGTTCAACGGTTTCGGGGCCCAGCCGCTTGCGTATACAAAACTCCAATCCACGCTGACCGCCGCAGGGTTCCATGTCATCGGACTCCGCTACGCAAGTGCAACGGGAACCGGCTCTGCGTGTCCGCAATCGAATGCGGTGTCGGACCCCGAGTGTCATCGGAAGTTTCGGTCAGAGGTCACGTTCGGCGGGTCGGTCACTGACCCCTCAGGCGCAGCCTTCGATTCGCCGGCCGTCTCGGTCGATCTCAAGAACTCTGTCGTCAACCGGCTCTACCAGCTGGTCCAGGTACTCATCTCCTCCTATCCGACGGAGGGCTGGGAGCAGTTCCAGCAGCGCACCGGCGCAACCTGCGACAACGTCAACACCATCTACGGCGCATGCGAGCTCGATTGGTCCAAGGTCGTTGTGGTCGGCCACTCGCTCGGTGCCGGCGAAGCGCTGTACCTGTCGAAGTTCAAAAATGTCGACCGGGTGG
The DNA here is from genome assembly GCA_038245795.1 of Acidimicrobiales bacterium. GTDB lineage: Bacteria > Actinomycetota > Acidimicrobiia > Acidimicrobiales > Microtrichaceae > JBBRSC01. The sequence goes on along the minus strand of JBBRSC010000082.1, from coordinate 8,927 downwards.
CAATGTTGTCCGGTCCGTTCGACGAGTACAACGACGGAACCACCATCACGGTCGCCCCATGGATTGCTGAAGGTGGCTTCGCCACCGCTCCATCGAGGATGTTCGGCCTGACTCATCTCGGCGAGAACAACTACGCAGCGCAATCCGCCGCCTGGACCACGCTCGGCATGTCGCCGGCCCAATTCTCGGTCGACGCTCAACTGCCCCCGTACAGCGGTGCCCAGCAACTCACGACCAACCAGATCCCGGCCTGTCTCACCGATGCCACCCCGAAGCACAACTCGACCGGGCAGGACCTGTGCGTCCCCGGCAGCCCCCCAACATTGTCCCCAGCGTGGAAGTTCCTGGCGGGCGCGTAACTCTTACGTGCGTTTCACATGCCCGCCGTAGTGTCGGCGACATGGCAGTTCAATCTGATGGGCCCTCGGTCCTCGTTGTCGAAGACGACCGGAGTGTCCGCGACGCGGTCACGAGAGTTCTGAATTTCGAGGGATACACCGTCGTGTCTGCGAAAGACGGCGGTGAGGCGCTCGAGTCGGTCACGAGCCACCTCCCCGACCTCGTCATCATGGACGTCATGATGCCGAACGTCGACGGTCTCACGGCCACCAAGATGTTGCGCGCCAAGCACGCGACGTTGCCCATCCTGTTGCTGACCGCTCGACACGAGGTAACTGACCGTGTGGCGGGCATTCACGACGCCGCCGCCGACTACCTCGTCAAACCATTCGCGCTTGACGAGCTCCTCGCCCGAGTACGAGCGCTCCTCCGACGAACCAGCGTCAGTGGTTCGGATGCCACTGTTCGGGTGCTCGACCTCGAGCTGGATCCAATGAGTCGCCAGGTCACGCGTGGCGGCCGACACCTGGACCTCACCAAAACCGAGTTCGACCTCCTCGAGTTATTGATGGTCAACGCTGGGATCGTGTTGGAGCGTGACGTGTTGTACGACCGCATCTGGGGCTTCGACTTCGAGACCGGGTCTCGCTCGCTGGACGTGTATATCGGCTACCTGCGACGCAAGACCGAACTCGACGGTGGCTCTCGATTGGTGCACACGGTTCGCGGCGTGGGCTATGTGGTGCGACCGGAATGAGTTTCCGTTGGAAGATCTCGATCGGTATGGCGGTGATTGCAGCCGCCGTTGCATCTGCGAGCGCCATCGGCGCGTTCGTGACGACGTCGGTGCAGGTGCGCTCGGCCATCGACGAGACGCTACAGAATCGTTCTGCAGAGATCATTGGTCGCGGCCTCGACGGCGACCAGCGCGGCGGTCGCCGCCAGCCCCGCCCGACGCTCCCCGGAGTTGCAAGTTGCGGGTTCATCGGACCCACGAATGACACCGACATCGTGCAGATCATTGCGACCGATGGCACAGTCACGTCGTGTGATGGGGGATCAACCCTGGAGGTCGATGACCAGGACCTGGCCGTCGCACGGGGCCAGCGAAGCAGTCACGTCGATGACAAGCGGAGTGATGCCGGTGACTTCCGTGTCCTCACCACCGCTCGGCCGAGCGGCGGCGCGTTGCAGGTGGGACGCGACCTGACCGAGACCGACCGGGTGTTCGCGGGCCTCGGCATTCGACTCCTGGCCATCGCTGCAGTGGGAATCCTGGCGGCCGCCGCGCTCGGGTGGCTGCTGGCGAAGCGAATTGTGCGGCCGATCGACCGCCTTCGATCTGCGACCCAACACATCGCTCAGACGGGGGATCTGTCCACGCCGATCATCGCCTCGGGCCACGACGAGGTCGGCTCACTCGCCACCAGCTTCAACTCGATGGTGCACGCGCTCGATGCGTCGCGTCAGCAGCAACAGCGATTGATCAGTGACGCCAGCCACGAGATGCGCACGCCGCTCACCTCGCTCCGCACCAACGTGGAACTCCTGCAGCGCGCGGCCGACCTCCCGCTCACCGAGCGGGCGGAAGTACTGGCGGACATTCGATACGAGTCCGAGGAACTGACCACCCTGTTGAGTGAGCTCGTCGAGTTGGCGACCGACCATTCGCTCGTCGATGAACCGTTTGCCGCTGTGCGCCTTGCGGAGCTGGCACGGCCGGTGGCTGAACGGGCGACTCGACGAAGCGGTCGCGCGGTCGTCGTGACGGATCGCGGCAGCACCGACGTCCGCGGCGTTGCGGCGCAATTGGAACGGGTCATTTCCAACCTCGTCGACAATGCCATCAAGTACTCGCCCGACGGTTCGCCCGTGAACATCGTGACCGAACGGGGACAACTGACGGTGCTGGACGGCGGCGGAGGCTTTGCCGAGGAAGATCTCCCGCACGTGTTCCAACGGTTCTACCGAGCGACTGGTGCGCGCACGCAGCCCGGTTCGGGACTCGGTCTCGCGATCGTCGAACAGACGATCCAACGCCACGGTGGACAGGTCTCGGCGAGCAACGCCCCGACCGGCGGAGCCATGGTCGGGTTCGTTCTGCCGCTCTGGGCAGACGTTCCCTAGCCCCGGATGCTACGGTACCCGGATCGGACGACGTTACGCGCAGGTCGTTCGAGGAGATGTGATGAGTTGCCCTGGCATCTCTGAACGCTCGTCAGACTGAGCGATCATGAGTGAGGTATCCCCATGGCGACCGGTACGGTCAAGTGGTTCAACACGACGAAGGGCTTCGGCTTCATTGCACCTGACGGTGGTGGACCCGATCTTTTCGTACATCTAACGGAGATCACCGACCCAAGTCGGCGCCTCGATGACGGCCAAAAGGTCGAGTTCGAGGTGACCGAGGGTCGAAAGGGCAAGCAGGCCTCGCAGGTACGCGGAGTCTGATTACCCAGATCACTGTCCTGGCCAGTTCATCGGTCAGGACACAACAAAAGTGACCGGTGCCCGCAGCACCCCGGCGATAATCGTCGAGGGGCTGCGGGTCGGTTCGTTTTCGAGGTGGATCTCGCTGACCTTTTTCGTCACGGCCGTCAACACCGCAGCGATCTCGAGGCGAGCCAACGCTGCTCCAAGACAGAAATGGGCACCGAATCCGAACGCCAGATGATGATTCGGAGTGCGTGCCACGTCGACCACCCCAGCGGTCGGCCCGAACTCGGCGGGATCGCGGTTCGCCGAGCCGTACAGCAACAGGACGGGATCACCACTCGAGATCCTGGTGCCCGAGAGCACCGTGTCTGCCGTTGCGGTGCGCAGGAACGACACGACTGGCGACGTCCAACGCAACAGCTCCTCGACTGCCGACCCGATCGTCGCCGGCTCATCGATCAGTCGTCGGTATTGATCAGGACGTTCCGCGAGCGCGATGAGTCCCCCGGAAATGACATTGCGCGTGGTTTCGTTGCCTGCCACCAGGAGTTGAATCAGAAACATCGCCAGCTCCTCGTCGGAGAGTGATTCGTTCTCGTCCAGGCGTCCTCCGGCTCCGGCGGCCACGAGATCGCTGATCAGGTCGTCTCGCGGGTTGGCACGTCGTTCGACACATACCGACAACAGCGTCGCCCACATGTCGCCGAGGAGCTCCATTCGGCGCTCGTCGGTGAGCCCGGTCGAGTCGGGGATCGACGCATCAGACCAGAGATGCATTCTCGCCAACTCGATCTCCTGGAGGCCCAGGAGATCGGCGATCACCTGCAGCGGAAGCGGCACGGCGAGGTCAGCGACCAGCTCGGCTGCGGCCCCATCGATGAGCGGGGCCATGAGCGCCGCGACACGCGCCTCGACTGATTCAGCGAGCAGAGCCATCCGTCGCTTCGAGAAGGCCGGCTGCACGATCGACCGGTACCGAGTGTGGTCGGGCGGGTCGGTATGCATCATGGTGGGCGGCGAGTCATACGTCATGCCGATCTCCGACACGAGGATGCCGCGGCCCGAACAGAACGTCGTGGGATCGGTGGAGACCGCGAGGACATCGTGATGGCGACTCAGCGCCCAGAACCCCGCGCTGTCGTTCCAGGCGATGGGCGCCTCGTTCCGGAGTTGGTCATAGAGCGGATGCGGATTGGCAAACGGGAACGAACCCGCCAAGAGCTGATCGGTCAGTGGGTCATGGATGTGGGTCATTTCAGGCTCCGAATCGGTCGAGGATGTTGCGGGTGATGGCGACGACGTCGCGATCGGGGATCGGGTCCAGGCCATGGGCCCAATCGGTGCAGCCGGTCGTCATCACCATGCCTTCGTCCGGCCGTTGGAACATACCCAACACGGCGTGACCGTGTGCCAGCCGGTCCGTGGATGCTGTCGACATGTCCCCGTAGAGACGCAGGGCCACGTATTCGAGATCCGCCGGCGTGTCGAGCGGATGCTCCTGGTACGGCGGCAGATCGGACCCGTTCTCGGGCGTCGATGACCACAGCCGGGCGGGCGACGTCGCCAGGATCTCGAACTCCTCGGGCGTACCGTCAGCCCCGGTCGGCACCAACTGCCCGTCGATCCACGCCAGCTCACAGCCGTCAGCTTCATAGCCCACGACGACCGCTTCGGTGCCGAACAGGTCCCCGACACGGAGATCTGTTCCGGCGAAGATCCAATGGCCCGGTCGTTGCACCGTATAACCGCCGCTTCCGCGGGGAACGCCATTGCCGAACCGCACGTAACCGCCCCGTGAAAAGCTCACACCGGTCATGGTGTTCTCGGGTCGACCGATGAGTGGGTCGGACCACATGGCGGTCACGGTCGACTCCTCGTGCGTCCCGATTACCGGATCCGTCCATGGTGCCTCGTACTTGTACGAGATCATCTCGGCTGCCGATCGACCGGCAGATGATTCCTCGAATCGCACTTGCCAGAAGGAGTTGTTGGCCGAGAACCATGCAACGTTTCCTCCGTCGGCCGTGAACGACTCAACGGTGTTGCGCATGGCGGCTGACCAGTACTCGTCGTGGCCGACTGAGATCATGGCCGAGTACCCAGCGAGTACCTCGTCACCTGATCCCTCGTCGTTGCCGATCAGATCGGTGGACTGCGCCAGGTCAATCCGGTATCCGTTCGATTCCGCCCACCGAACGAACCGTCGCTCCCACCCGAACCAGCCCGCCTCGGCGGCTCGGATCGACAATCCGTGACGTTGGACGTAGTCGCGGTAGCCGGTGCAATCCGGGTCGGGTTCGTGACCGACGACGGCGTGTCGCCCGACCGGCTCGTCGGGCCGATCAAGAAATCCTTGGCACCATGGCCGTTCGAAGCTGACGCGATGCGCTCCGTCGTAGAGGCTGGGCCCTCCCCAATCGTTGTATGCGCACGACGTCGCACTGGCTGAGACCAGCACCAACGCGGCACGCTGGCCGAGAGGCGCCCGGACCACGAAGGACACCCATCGACGCGCTCCTGACGGCGCGTCGACGGCCACGAGGTACATACCTGATTCCCACGATCGTTCAATGTCGATCGTGACCGACGGCTCCCATCGGCAGCCATGCCGCGCAGCATCAGCTGGCACCGGCTGAGGGCGGCACGCGACCTTCAGGTGTTTGAACATCCGACGAGTCGCACCATCTCGATAGACGGTCAGCTCGGCCGGACCGACGCCGGACAGATGAAGAGCGATCGCATCGCCCGGCAGCACGCTCAGCTGATCCGCGTACCCTTCGATGCACTGCACGCAAGGAACGGTAGCGGTCCGCACGCGGCGAACTGAGAACGCTCAACCACCGGCGGGGTGGCCGAACGTGCTCAGTTCGGGGGATGGTCAGGCGGCGTCGTCCGTCGGAGCGGCCGCAACGAACGACACCACGACCTCGACCTCATCGTTGCCTCGGACGAGGCCCAGCGTGAGCTCGGTGTCGGCATCGTGGGTCGCCAGGACGGCGGCCAACGCATCTGATGACGCAACGTCGGCGCCGCCCGCCGCGACGATCAGGTCACCCTCGCGTACTCCGGCAGCCGCGGCTGGACCGTCGTCAGCAACGGCGCGTACCAGGATTCCGGCCCGTTCCGGGAGACCAACCGAGCGTCGCAGCTTCTGGGCAACGTCCGACGGGGCGAGCGACACGCCCAGCAAGAGGCGTCGCGGTGAGTGGCCCTCCGCCAGGCGCGTCACGCTCTGATGGAGGCCTGAGCTGGCGGATTGAGCCAAGTAGAAGCCCTCTCCGAGCCGGTGAGTATTGATACCGACGACCTCGCCGACGACGTTGACCAACACGCCTCCTGAGGACCCGCGACCCATGGGGGCAGTGTGCTCGATGCTGTTACTGATGGCCGTTCCTCGGGGTCCACGGAACGCCCGGTCGACGCCGGAGACAAATCCGAAGCTGACGCGGGTGCCGTGATGGGTACGAGCCACCGCGAACACGGCGGTACCCGTGGAGACGCCGTCGTCTGCCCAGGTGAGCGATGGAGCCTCGGCCGTATCGACCTCGATGACGACGAGATCGGCGCCCGGATCGGCGCCAACCACTCGTCCTTGAAGTGATCGACCGTCTCCGAAGGTCACCTGCGTGGAGCGATCGCGGAGATTGTGCGCATTGGTCACGACCCGATTCGGCGCCACGACGAAACCGCTGCCGCGTCCGTCGCGCCCGATGCTCACCACCGACGACGCCACGGTCGTCTCGATGTGATGTCCGGCATGGGCGATCTCGTCGAGTGCCGGAGCAGATGTTGCAGATGTTGCGGATGAAGGTGTTTTTGCCATGTGGGCCTCTTTCGTTCGCTTCACTCTACCGAGTTACTTGTTATTTGCAAGTCACTAGTGAATGCCACCCGATCGTGGCAGACTGAGCGGATGGACAACCGCCCCCCGCTGGTCGAAGCCGTCAACCGCATCGGCGATCGTTGGACGATCCTGATCGTGGCGTCGCTCCTGGACGGACCCCAGCGATTCGGCGAGCTCAGTGGCTCGGTCGAAGGAATTGCGCCAAACGTGTTGTCGAAACGGATACGGCAGCTGGAGTTCGACGGGGTGATCCGCTCGACCGCCTACAGCGAACGTCCGCCGCGTTTTTCTTATGCTCTCACCGACGACGGCCGCCAACTGGCCGGGGCGCTGGCACTGTTGTCCACCTGGGGGCGCCGACACATGGGCTCGGGTCCTGAGACTCATCACTCCGTGACCCGTCAGTCCGGCCAGCATTCGCAATCCGGCCAGCATTCGCAATCCGGCCAGCATTCGCAATCCGGCCAGCATTCGCAATCCGGCCAGCATTCGCAATCCGGCCAGCATTCGCTGTGCGGCGCGACCCTCGAGACCCGACTCTGGTGCCCGACCTGCGACCGTTCAGTCGACCCGGACAGCGACGGCGAACTCGTCCATCTCTGAGTCGCAATCTGGTCCGTCCAGACATCATTCCGACGTCAGCCGAAGGCCCGTTTGTTGAGCGGATTCGCCATCAGCCGATCGGGGAGTCTGGGCAGAAGCCAGCGAGTAGTGCCGGTCATCTGACGCATCACCGCACGTCGAACCGGCGAGAGCGCCTGGAGCCCGTACTCCTCGCGTAGGCGATCATCGAGAAGTTCGACGGTCAACCATTCGAGCGGCGCAAACAATGCTGGCATAGTCCAAGGAAGGTCGGGACGCACGATCTCCCGGCAGATCTGCCGGGCGTCATCCGTCACCACCAGTGACGCAATCGTGGCGGAGACGTAGTCCTCGAACTCCTCAAGGTCGACCGGGATCATCGCGTCCGGAATTCGAAACTGCGCGGCGAGGACTCGAGACTCCAGGTAGTACCCGCGACGCTCTGCGTCGGTGAGGCGATGTTCGTACCGCCGCTCCACGGCCAGGCCAACGTGGATCAACGTGGCCCACACCCACATCTGCAGCTCGGGATCGAGCGCGCGGTAGCTCTCGCCATCCGCACGCGTGCCCGTGACTGGCCGATGCAGCCGGCGCAGCTCTGCCAGCACCGCTTCCCGTTGGGCCGTCGACCCGAAGGAGATCGCCAACATCGATGTCAACGTCCGCTCGAGACGACCCAGCGGATCGGCCGCGTAGGAGCTGTGCTGGTTCACGCCGGCGCCGACGCTCGGGTGCGCGACCTGGAGCAGTACCGCTGCCGCTCCCCCCGCCAGAACCGACCAACGGCTGACGAGCTTCCACGACATGGAGTGCTCATCGAAGAGGGCCCCGGCTGCCGGTCGGCGAACGTAGCCGAGACCGCGGAGACCGCCGCCGCTCGGGATCGGGCTCGCCGGACTCGCCCCCACACTCGGATCTGGGACTGCGGAAGCGCTCGTCATATCGCTGATGCTCCCGAGGTGTCGTGAAGGATGTTCACTGAGTTTGCACGATTGCGGTCAGCCGGTCCAGCTCCAGCAGATCCGCGCTGGTGGGGACGAGCTGGATCTCGTCGAAGCCGGCCTCCCGGCATGCCTCGACCGCCCGCCTGACGCCATCATCGCCAGCGACTGTGCATGAGCTCGCCAGCGCATCCGCCAGTTCTGGACCGAAGACGGCCAGGTAGTGCCGGGCGTACTCCTGAAGTCGTGCGTCGGCTCCAGGTCCCAGGGCGAACCAGAAGCTCGTCATCCGATGGGGCGCGGTCGTTCGGCCCGCGATGTCCCAGGCCGCCGTCATCGCGGAAGCGGACCGCTGCAACGCGTTCGCCGATGGATCCATCTCGAACCCAGCAATACCGTCAGCCCACTTCGCCGACCGGGCGATCGACTTGGGACCCATCGACCCCGACAGGATCGGGAGATGTTCCTGAACGGGCGATGGGCCGACAGGTTCGAGCCCCTCCCCCGGCGATGCTCCCGCCCAGATGGCACGGATCGTCTCGACCTGTTGATCGAGTCGCTCGAAACGGTTCTCGAACGATCGACCCAGCGCGTCGTAGTCCTCGCGACGACCACCGACTCCCACCCCGAGGGTGACGCGACCCTCGCTCAGGACATCGAGCGTTGCGGTCTGCTTCGCGACCCACACCTCTGAATGCATGGGCAACACCACGATGGTCGACGCCAGTCGCACCCGCTCCGTGACCGCCGCCGCCCGGAGTGCAGACGCGGAGCACGTCGCCCGG
>JBBRSC010000081.1:0-12718 GCA_038245795.1 Acidimicrobiales bacterium | reverse complement strand
GCTCATCGACACCCTGCCCGGAGTTCCGATCAGCCTCGAGGTTCCGTCGCTGGCAAGCATCGATCGAGCCGAGTTGATCGCCCATGCACGCAGGGTTCTCCGCGCCGCCGAGTCGGCCCTCGACCTCCGCTGACAATCATTCAGCAGGGGCGGCGACCGCGGCGGTCAACGCGGCCACATCGTCATCAGTCAATTCGATGCCCGCCGCTGCGACGTTGTCCTCGAGGTGAGCGACGCTCGAGGTACCAGGTATCGGCAACATCACCGGCGATCGCCGAAGCAACCATGCCAGAGCGAGCTGCGACGGCGACGCCCCGTGCCGAGCCGACATCTCGGCCAGCGGGCCATCGGCCTGCGAGAGTGCCCCCGTGGCCAACGGGAACCACGGAATGAAGCCGACGCCGTGTGCTTCGGAGTAGTCGAGCAACTCCTCCGAAGATCGATCAGACAAGTTGTACAGGTTCTGAACCGAGGCAATCGGAGCAGTTTGTTCGGCTTCCTTGAGTTCGTCGACGGTGACCTGCGAGAGGCCGATCAACCCGACCTTGCCGGCATCCTGGAGCTCCTTGAGGGCGCCGATCTGATCGGCCAACGGCACCTCAGGATCAATACGGTGAAGTTGCAACAGATCGATACGCTCCACACCGAGATGACGGAGCGACAGTTCGGCCTGCTGACGGAGATAGGCAGGCCGCCCGACGGGGACCCACTCACCCGGCGCGGGTCGCGTCAATCCGCACTTGGTGGCGATCACGAGATCGGCGGGATACGGGTGCAGCGCCTGGTGTAGCAGCAGCTCCGCGGTGAACGGACCGTACGAGTCGGCGGTGTCGAAGAAGTTGACTCCCAGTTCGGTTGCTCTCCGCAGCACCTTCACCGCCTCATCCGGATCGCGTGGGTCACCCCACACCCCCTCACCGGTGAGTTGCATGGTGCCGTATCCGAGTCTTGTTACTGACGTCGTGCCGCTGAGCGAGAAGGTGCCGGAGAGATGTGCCGTCGTGAGGGTCATGCCGAACAGTACCCACGCCCGGCTGATCGAAACATCGTCGGGTGGGCGACGACTCAGCGCTGAACATTCATCGCTACGATCAGCCGATGGATGAGACGACCAGCGAGCGTCTCGCGGCGCTCCAGGCACGCCGTCTCCAACAATCCGCGGCCGACCAGGACCGCCTCGCCCCATCGCCGGAACATCGCGGCGTCCCCGACGTCTCGTGGTGGCGCAACCCGACGGTGTGGCTCGGAATCGCCGCTCTCTTGGGGTGGGCTCTCGGATGGGCCGGTTACTTGTCCGGCCTCGTCCCGTGGTGGGCAGCGGTCCTCGTCAACGCCACCGCCAACTACCTCGGCTTCACGGTCTTCCACGAGAGCGTCCACCGCGCAGCGCACACCAACCGCACGGTCAACGATGCCCTTGGTTGGCTCCCGGCGCTGATGCTGGGATTCACCTATCCCGTGTTCCGCATCTGCCATCTCAATCACCACGCACACACCAACGATCCTGATCGCGACCCCGACCATTGGGTGTCGCACCGCCCGCGCGCGCTGCTCCCGTTCTGGTTGATCACAACGGCGTTCAATTATCGACGATTCTGTTTCCGCCATGAATGGGGCAGCGCTGGTGACCGCCGCAGGCAACGGATGCTCGATCTGGCGATCGTCGGAACGGCGGCGCTCACGATCGCCACCGGACGCTTCGCGGCCTTCGGAGTGCTGTATCTGTTACCGGTCTTGTTGGCTGGGCTCTGGCTGTTCTACGCCTTCGACTACCTGCCGCACTTTCCATTCGACAGCACCGAACGCTTCCATGACACGCGCATCCAACCAGGTCGCATACGCCACGCCCTGCTCCTCGGGCAGAACTATCACCTCATCCATCACCTCTGGGTGAGCGTTCCGTGGTTCTCGTATCGCGACGTCTACGACGAACTCGAACCGCAACTCCGCGATCGGTTCATTCGCATCGACTGACCGGTGACGAACCGACCGTCACTGCTGTCATCCATCCAATGAAGGCCTCCCAGGTCGTTGTCTCTCATCCACTGGGTTCGTCGGGCGAGGGCGCTCCGGGGATCGAGACCGTCCGGAACCATCGCCAGAGGATCAGGTCGTAGGCGGCCTTGATGGTCCCCGCGATCACGAACGGCAGACCGATCGCCACTGTCTGGGTCGCGCCGGCCAACAGCGGTCCGATGGGTCGCACCAGATAGCGCGCGGTGTTCGTGTACGCGGCAGCGGCCGTTCGCTCGCCCGGCTCCACCAATGCCATGACGTACGCCTGTCGGGTCGGGACGTCCATCTGGGACAGCACGACCCGGCACAACAACAGCGCGATAGCGACGCCCAGGTTCGGCGCGAACGCCAGGGCGATGAGGAACACGTTGGACGGGAGGTGGGTGAACACCATCGTGTTCAACAAACCCCAACGACGCGCGAGGAACGGGGCGCAGAGGAACGACACGGTCTGCAAGACGCCGACCGAGAAGAACACCACGCCGAGAACCCCGACCGACGCACCGAAGCGGGTTGCGAACCAGTAGGCGATGAAGGCCTGCACGACGAACCCCCCGCCAAAGGAATCCATGGCGAACAAGCCGGCGAGGCGGAGCACGAGCGGTCGCGACGATCCGAGCGCGTTGTCAGACCGAGGCAGCTCGTCTGGCAACTCGGCGGATGACGAAGCAGGTAACGCAGCAGGAGTGGTCGGCTCGGAGTTTCTTGCAGGCGACACGCGATGGACGTCGACCGCCGTTGACAACGACGCAGCAACTGCCGCGCCAGCGAGTGCGGCGACAATGAACACCACGAACCAGCGGTCATCGCTCGGCGCGCCTGGCCACCGATCTCTGACCAGGTGAGGCATTCCGGCGAACAATGCGCCGAGGGACCCGGCCGCGGTGGCGACTGCGTTGTAGATCCCGAAGCCGCGGGTGAGTTCGTGGCCGGACAGTTCGGAGGCGAGCATCGACTGCTCGAGTGAGGTGAACGGACCGGATTCGACCACCTCGGTCGACAACGCGCCGGTCAACGACACCAACATCAACGCCCACAGCGGACTGGAGAGGCTGAAGACGACTCCGACGAGCGCCAACGCCAGGTACAACGCAACGTAACTCCGGCGCCGTCCAAAGGAATCCCCCCAGCGAGCCAGTCCGAGCTGCGCCACGACCGGTCCGGCGAGGACCGCCGTGAGCACCAGACCAACCTGGGTCGAGGAGAACCCCCGTTCGTCAAGAGTGACTCCGAGCAGCACGGCGCCGAATCCGTAGGCGAATGCTCGCAACGCCTGGGCTGCCAGAATGCGTTGAGCATCGCTCGACAACCGGCCGCTCATGATCGCTTCTTCCCGCGAGGTCTTGGCTCGACCATCAGGTCTGACGCTCCCGTCGACCGCGGGGTCGAGTCGACGAGCCGGCGAATCTGACGCCCGATGACGCGTAGCTGATCGCCATCGCGAGCGGCCCGCGCCAGGAGGAACCCACCCTCGAGCGATGCCACCAACGACACTGCCAGCTCGTGAGCTTCGGTCGTCGCGATGCCTTCGTCGATGAGGCGACTCTCGGCCGCGTCGACCCACGAAGCGAAGACTTTCTCGGCGGCGGTGCGCAGCGTGTCGTTGGTGCTTGCGACCTCGCGTGCGACAGTGCCGATCGGGCAGATGTCGACGAAATCGGTTCCTTCGAGAACCGCTGCGGCTCCATCGAAGAACGCAATGATCGCCTCGCCGAAGTTAGGTTCGGCGTCGGCGATCATCTCGAACAACTCGCGATATGCGGCCCCCGACGTCTCGATCACCGCTGCTGCCAGCGCTTCCTTACCGCCCGGAAAGAAATGATAGAGCGAGCCCACCGTCGCCGGGGCGCTCTCCGTGACCTGCTTGAGCGATGTTCCGTTGTATCCCTGCCGGCGAAACAGTTCGTTGGTGGCGGTCAGGATTCGCTCTCGGGTTGGGGACATGGCTGGAGTCTAGAGCGTACGTTCTAGTACGGTGTCGATCGCGAGCATCCGCGACTGGAGACCACATGACCCAGAGCAACATGATCCCGAGCGCCGAGTTGGAACATCCAGGCCACACCGCAGCGCCATCGACGCTCGAACGTCGCGAGCGGGTCCTCGTGATGGCTGGCGTGTGCTTCGCCGTCGGCACCGCAATTCACCTCGTCGATCATCTCCGCCGCGGTCAGGGGAGCGTCACCGAGTTGCTGTACCTGATGGGCAACATCGGCCTCATCCTGCAGATCACTGCCATCACCTTGATCCTGACACGACACCGCCTAGCGCCCGTGGCGGCGGTCGCTACCGGGTTTCCGCTGGCCCTCGGATTCGGCGTCGCTCACTGGTTGCCACACTGGAGCGCCATGAGCGATCCGGTGTGGCAGATCAGCTCGTGGCGTTGGTTCTCCTTCATTGCCTCGACCGTCGAGATCGTCGGCGCCCTGGCGATCGGCATCGCCGGGCTGGCCGTCATTCGAGCCCGCGACGTGTCGTCATTCGCCGCCGCGCCAGAAATTCGGCGATGAACGGCTACCTGGCGACACCGGTTGGAGAAGGGCCCTGGCCTGGGGTGGTCATGATCCACGAGATATTCGGTCTTGATGCATCAACTCGTCTGCACGCCGATCGGCTCGCCGAGGCCGGCTATCTCACGCTGGCAATCGATCTCTTCAGTGGCGGTGGCGCAGCCCGCTGCCTGATGATGACGATGCGCACCATGCTCACGGGCGAGGGGCGAGCGTTCGACGACATCGAAGCCGGTCGCCAATCGCTGATCGCGTCGTCGCTCTGCACGGGCCGCGTCGGTGTCATCGGATTCTGTATGGGCGGTGGCTTCGCGCTGCTCTCGGCCAGCCGGGGATTCGACGCCGCAGCACCCAACTACGGCATGCTCCCCCGCCACCTTGATGACGCCATGCGCGATGCCTGCCCCATCGTTGCGAGCTTCGGTGGTCGCGACCGGACTCTCGCCAACGCCGCCGCCAAGCTCGATGCGGCCCTCACCGGCGCGAGAATCGAACATGACGTCAAGGAGTACCCAACGGCCGGTCACGCGTTCCTCAACGAGATCGACGCCGGCCCGCGATCCCTCCGTCCGCTCTTCCGAGTCATGGGCGTCGGGTCGGATCCAGTGGCCGCGTTGGATGCCTGGCAGCGCATCGAAGCATTCTTCGGCGAACATCTGCACTAGCGCGCTGCGCCGTGCCGTTTGGAAGATCAGCTCACGCGAATGATGGTGGCATTGACCAACTCGACATATCGGTCGCTCGAGGTGAAGTTCGCCTGATTCTGCTCGCCGATGTAGAGGTCGAGATGGCCTGCCCCACCCAATCCGGGTGTGAACTGGTCCTCCACATCCCACACCGTGTTGCGGAGTTGAGCGGCAAATCCCGCCTCGATGCTGGAGCCGTCGTTCTGTGCCAACGGGTCGACCAGGCGGAACCTGGCACCCCGGGGAAGCGCGCCGCCGTCCGCCGCTGCGGACACGAATGGTCGCAGTGCCACTCCGTATCCCGACGCTGCCAAGGTGTCGAGCCAGTAGCCGACGCCTGAGGACCAGTTGAGGTACTTGCCGGCGTTCGGACCGCTCGTGATCCGCCCGGTGCCCTCGTCATGGACCGCGTCGACAAAGGTGGCGGGATACGTCCCGAGGTCGCTGTTGCCACCCGAGCAGTCCTGGCCGATGCAACCCGTCACCGACTGAGTCGCTCCCGAATGAAATGATTCGACGGCGGTGTAGTAGATCGTCAGCCGCCAGCCGGGGATGGCAATTCCGCCGGGCATCGCGGCATCGGGTGCCGCTGGTGGCACAGCTGGCAGCGGCGAGATGATCTCGGGCATCGCGGCATCGGGTACTGCCACGACTGTGGTGGGCGGGGTTGTTGTCCCCGCAGCTGCATCGGTCGAGAGCCCAATGCCACCACGTTCCGCCCTGGTGGAATACCGCGAGAGCGTTGAGAATGTCATCGATTGGGTTGTCCGATAGGCGGTTGCCTTGGTTGCCGTGGCGGGACTGCGGAGCGCTGGGGCGCATCCAAACAGGACCAAAATACTGCTAGCGGCGAAGAGCGATCGGAACGAGGATCGAGTGTTCATGACAGAATCGTAACCAGATCGCAACATGTATCACCAGGCGGGGATGAAGAAATCTCGGCAAACTGTCGGTATCGAGACGCCAACAATGTGTTGAGCGGGAGCGGCCGGTTCCCGTTCGAGTCCGTGCGAACCCGTCTGATCCCGGGCGTTCGGCGCTCGAGGGACGGCATGGATCCGGTAGCTTTCGCCGGTGATCGACGTCGATGAGATCCTGCGGCGTGCCCGGGCGCTGGGGCCTCGTATCGAAGAGGTGGCTGACGGGATTGCCGCCGACCGTCGCTTGCCCGACGACCTCGTCGAGGAGCTTCGTTCGACTGGCGTCTTTCGCATGCCAATGCCGAAAGCTTGGGGCGGACCGGAGGTCGATCCCGTCAGCCAACTTCGCGTCTTCGAGGAACTTGCCTATCACGACACTGCTGTCGGCTGGATCTCGATGATCTGTTGCGACGGTGGCTACTACACGGGGTTTCTGCGTGATGAGGTGGCCGCCCGCGAGCTCTACCCCGACCTGGACCACATCACGTCAGGCTGGTTGAGTCCCGTGGGACGGGCGAACGTGGTCGACGGTGGCTATCGGGTCACCGGTCGATGGCAGTTCGGCAGCGGGGTTCTTCACGCCGATCGGGTCGTCGGCGGGATGCTCGCATTTCGCGACGGCGAACTCGTCGTCGGCGACAACGGAATCCCCCGGCTCTTGGTTGGGTTCTTGCCGAACGACGACGTCGAGATCCACGACACCTGGTACACGCTGGGCTTGGCGGGCACCGGCAGCAACGACTATTCGGTCGACGACGTGTTCGTTCCCGACGAGCACGTGTTCTCGCCGTTCGAACCCGGACACCGGTCGTCGCCGTTGTACCAATACCACGGGTGGTTCTTCACGAAAATGGTCGGTGTGGTCATCGGTGCTGGCCGTCGTGCCATCGATGAGCTTCGTTCGCTGGCGGAAACGAAAGTGGCGCCGCCGACGTTCCAGCCCATCAAGAACGAGTACCGAATCCAGGTGGCGGTCGGGCGCGCTGAGGCGGATCTCGCGGCCGCACGTGCCTTGTCGGCGCACACGCTCGGGAGCATGTGGAACACCCTCTGCGACGGGGATCCGCCGTCCATGCGTCAGCGAGCCGACGTCGGCGCCATGGGAATTTGGGTCACCCAGACGATCAAGCGAATGGTCGATGACCTGTGCGATGAGGCCGGCACGTCGGCGGTGTACTCCTCGAATCGGTTGGAGCGGCTCCGTCGAGACACGACGACGATGTCGCATCATCTCGCAGGGCAGAACCGGACCTATCAGACCGTCGGCCAAATGCACCTGGGCTTGCCTGCATCGTTCCCGATCTTCTGACATTGCGACATCAGGTCGCGTCCCACCGAGGCGTGTCGCGGCCGAGCGGCCCCGCGTCGATCGACCAACGCGGCTCGTGTCCGTCGATGTGGCCAGCGAGCGGCGCGCGTCGAATCGGTCCCCAGGCGGTGGTGGCTGCGACGGTGTCGCGCTCGTCCCACCTCGGTGCTGAAACGGTGTTCCCGTCAGGAGTTGGGGACTGCATGAGGGCGTTGGCAGCACCGACGAGGGAGCCGCGCACATCGGATGCCTTCCCGGTCGTCGCCAGGCGAGCCAGAGCCCGGCACGTTGCCCCCGCGAGCAGATGGCCGAGTCCGTGATCGAGCGCTTGCGCCGGGAGTGGAACCGGATGGTCCGCTCCGGCCGCAGCCATACCAGCGGCCGCAATCCCAGTGCTCATCTGCACCAAGCTGTCGAACCCGCGTCGGCCAGCCCACGGCCCGTTCCACCCGTAGGCATCGTGGGTGACCGTGATGATGTGAGGGTTGACCGCACGAAGCGACGACGGATCGAGGCCGAGGCCTGGCAATGCTCCAGGGCGCAGACCACCGACCACGACGTGAGCGTCGCGCAGGAGCGCGAAGAATCGATCGCGATCCTGTGGTGATGTCAGGTCGAGAGCAACGCACTTCTTCCCTGCCGTCATATCGGGCAACAATGCTCCGACCTCTTCGAACCCAGGAGGATCGACACGGATGACCTCGGCGCCATAGCCAGCAAGCAGTCGCGTTGCCAGGGGACCCGCGATGACCCGGGTCAGATCGAGTATCCGAATGCCCTCGAGAGGACGGACAATCCGCGTCGAGGCCACGCCCACGGAAAGTGAACCATCGATGTCTACCGGTGTCCCCAGCGTGATCGGAGCGTCAGCGGCCGTCGCTCGCCCGGCGGGGCTGGCGCGCCATTCGGCTTCAGAACGCATGACGGCTGCGCAACCGCCAGCCTCGATGATCGCCATTTCAAGGTCGTCGCCGATCCAACGTCGTACCGCGTCGGCAACCGATTCACGGTCGGCGGCAGCATCCAAGACCGCCAGCGCGGCGGTTCGATGATGGACGTAGTTGGTGTGTAGCCGGATCCATCCATCGGCAGTTCGATAGTCCCCCGCCACTGGATCCCAGACCGGCGGCAGCTCCCACCCTTCTGCGTGGAGCAGCGCCTCGCACTTGAAGGCCGCGACAGCGGACCGGCGATCGACCGTGATCATCGGGAGGTCGTCAGCTGTTCGAGCCGCCCACAGTTCGGCGACGGCCAGCAGCGCAATGGACACCGTGTCGGATGCGAAGTTGGTGACATCGAACACCGACCCGAGCATCGGTCCCCGGAGATCGGTTCTCACGCGGTCGAGGTGGGCAGCGTCCCCGTCGAGGTCGTCCCACAGCGTGTGCATTCGGCGGGACGGTTGATAGCGGAGCGGCAAGGACATGTCGTGATCGTGCGCTCAGTCGGCACTCAGATCAATGTTGATCATCATCCATGTTGATCATGAGCGCGTTGATAGGATCGCCCCGTGGAATCTGACAACAGCCACTCCGGTCTGACGGCTCGGGAGACAGCCGAGCGCTTGGGAGTCGAGGTTGCCACCGTCTATGCCTATGCGAGCCGGGGGTCGTTGTCTCGACGGGTCGGTCCTGATGGACGGCGAAGTCGCTACGACCCCGACGAGGTCGAGCTGCTGGCCCGAAAGGGGCGGCCCCGATCGATCCGACGTTCTCCCGGGGCGGTCGATGTTGTGATCGGTACGACGATCAGCCAGATCGGTGACGGATGGATCCGGTACCGCGGCCACGGCGCCAGTGAACTTGCAGCGACGCGCACCTTCGAAGATGTTGCGCAGTTGTTGTGGAGCGGCGAACTCCCCGATCCAGCCGTTGTGAGACCGAGCAGCGCGGCCCGAACTTCGGTCGAAATCGATGCTGTTCGCGCAGCCTCGCGCGCCGCAGCAACACTTGGCCGGGGCGCAACGCCCATGGCACGGCTCGTCGTTGGTGCCGCAGCCGCCAGTTCCGTTGATCCCTTCGCGACCGGCGGGGATCGAGCTGCGAACGCAGCCTCAGTGCTGATGGACGCGCTGCTCAGCAGTCTGGAGGTAGTGGGAACCCCGACCGGTGAAGGGGCGAGCGTGGCCGCTCGACTGTGGGCGAGATGCTCGCCGCTGTCGCCGACAGCACCGCGGATCGACCTCATGAATCAAACGCTCGTACTCCTGGCCGAACACGAGTTGGCGACATCAACACTCGCCGTCCGAGTTGCAGCATCAACGGGCGCGGGGCTCGCTCATTCACTGCTCGCGGGGCTGGGAACATTGAGCGGGCCGCTGCACGGCGGTGCTGCGTCGAGAGTTCATCGCCGGTTACGCGACGGCGCGACGAATTCGGTCGAAGGGTTCGGGCACATGGTTCACGTCGGCGGCGATCCTCGATTCGAGCCTCTGATGGCAGCGGTCTCGAAGGTCGCCAGTGCGTCGGCTCAGCGGACCATCGAAACCGATCTCGCGAGATTCGAAGGCGCCGGAGCGCCCCGACCCAACGTGGACGCCGCTCTCGGGGCGTTGGGATTCGTGGCACGGGCTGAACCAGGAGCGACCGACGCGATCTTTGCCGTCGCTCGGATGGCGGGATGGTGTGCTCACGCCATCGAGGAGGCCGATGAGCTGCCACTCCGGTATCGGGGCAGAACGTTGTTTCGAGGGCCAAAGGAAACGCTGCCGCGTCTCGGCCCCTCGGCGACGAGAAAGCTCAACCAGCGACCCCAAACGGTCGACTGAAGAGGTGATGCTTGCCATCAACCCACCATCCGCGGCGCACCACGACGCTCCATCCGACCTCTCCAAAAGTGTGGCCGAGGCGCTTGCTGACGCGATCCTGGTGATCGATGACAACGTCGAGGTCGTCTGGTGCAACAGCGCTGCAGAGCTCCTGTTCGGCATGACCATGGATCAGGCCCAGGGTGTGAGCGGGCTTGACCTCATTCACCCAGATGATCTGCAAGTCGCCGCGCTGGCGCTGGTGAGCGTGAAGAACAAAGGGGTCGGCTCGCTTCTGGAGGCCCGGATCAGAACCGCCGATTCGTGGCGGCTCGTCGAAGTTCGCGGTTCCAGACTCGGGAGCTACACCGTCCTCTGCGTTCGCGACCTGACCGACCGACGTCGATGGGAATTGGCCGGCGATGAGACCGCCAAGTTCCGTTCGCTGTTGCAGACCGGTGCCACCGTCACGCTGCTGCTCGACGAAACGGGGCTCGTCGTATCTTCCTCAGGCGCGTTGACGCGGCTCCTCGGTCACGATCAGGAAGTGGCGGAAGGCTCCCCGTTGCAGGACCTCGTCGTGCCCGACGATCAACCACGTTTGCGAGCCGCCATCGAACGAGCTGTCTCGGACGGTGCAGGTGGAATGTCAGCTCGTACTGACGTCGACGTCCGACTGCTTCGGGTCGACGGCGACCCCGTGCCCTACTCGTTGAGCATCGTGAACCTCATGGACGATCCGTCCGTCCAGGGCCTTGTCGTGTCCGGTCACGACATCTCCGATCGAGTGCGGGCCGAGGCGTCGCTGTTGGCCGCCAACTCGATCTTGGCCGCCACACTCGAGTCCACCGCGGACGGCATCCTGGTCGTCGACATCGATGGAAACATCACGAGCTCCAACAGCCGCTTCGCCACCCTGTGGTCCATCCCTCAAGAGATCATTGACGCCGGTGACGATGACGCCACGTTGCGTCACATATTGGATCAGTTGCTCGACCCCGACGCCTTCATGGCCCGAGTTCGCGAACTGTACGCGGCGCCTGAAGCAGAGAGCAACGACCTCATCAGATTCGCCGACGGTCGGGTCTTCGAGCGTGACTCCCGCCCGCAACGCATCGACGGTGTCGTCGTCGGTCGGGTGTGGAGCTTCCGCGACGTCAGCGCCGAACGTCGCCTCCGTGACGAGCTCACACGCCAGGCATTCCATGACTCGTTGACTGGTCTGGCCAACAAGGCGTTGTTTCGAAATCGAGCCGAGCACGCCACGGATCGCCTCTCACGATCCGGCGGCAGGCTCGCCATCCTCTTCATCGACATCGACGACTTCAAGACGATCAACGACAGCCTCGGCCACCTCGCGGGCGACCAGTTGTTGGTGGCAGTAGCGGAACGACTGCGGCGAGCCGTTCGCTCGGGCGACACCATTGCCCGACTCGGTGGCGACGAGTTCGCGATCCTGATCGAGGACCTCGGCGAGGACGACGAAGCCCGAGAGATGGCCGATCGACTGTTGTTCGAGCTCGCGCGACCGGTGCGACTTGGCGGCTCGGAGATCAGCTGCAGCGCCAGCGTCGGGATCTGCTTCGGCGAGGCCGGTGAACCTGTCGAGGTTCTGCTTCGCAATGCCGACCTGGCGATGTATCAGGCCAAGGCCCGCGGAAAGGGCTGTCATCAGGACTACACGGCCGAGATGCACTCAGCGGCAGTTGCCCGACTCGACACCGAGGCCAATCTCCGTCGGGCCGTCCGCGACCACGAGCTGGTCGTCCACTATCAGCCGGTGTGGGATCTGGCTACCGGAGGGATCGAAGCATTCGAGGCCCTCGTCCGGTGGCAGCATCCCGAGCGGGGCCTCGTCGGACCGGGCGAGTTCATCCCGTTCGCCGAGGAGAGTGGGCTCATCGATCTGATCGGCGAATACGTCTTGGCTACCGCGTGTCGCGAGGTCGCCACGTGGTCCGAGATGTTCGGGCATCAGCCGCTCCCCCGCATGAGCGTCAACCTGTCAGCGCGACAACTTCTTGATCGACGCCTTCCCGAGCGTGTCAGGTCGATCCTCGAACGGCACGACGTGGCGGCAGACCAGCTCATCCTGGAAGTGACCGAGAGCGCCCTGATGCGCGATCCGCAGACTGCCAGCGAGTCGCTCACTGCGCTCCGCCGCCTCGGCGTGAGCTTGGCAGTCGATGACTTCGGAACGGGCTACTCGTCATTGGCGTATCTCAAACAGTTCCCCATCGATTTCCTGAAGATTGACAAGGCGTTCGTGGACGACGTCGCCTGCGACACCGAACGCTCGCTCGCTGGAGCGATCGTCCAACTTGCTGCGACCCTCGGATTGCGCGCTGTCGCCGAAGGAGTCGAGCACGCCGATCAGGCTGAGGCGCTGCAATCGCTCGACTGCGCCTTTGCCCAGGGCTTCCATCTGGGTCGCCCCGTGGATGCTGAAGCAACTCGGGAGTTGCTGACCAAGGTGCTGTCATCTTCGTTTCACGCAACGGTGAGCTGACTGACCAGATCGACATGGCGACATT
>JBBRSC010000080.1:0-12836 GCA_038245795.1 Acidimicrobiales bacterium | reverse complement strand
TGGAGTCCTCACCCTGTATCAGGACGCGCCCGGCGCGCTCAGCGACGATCAGACTGCCGACAGTCTCGTCGTGGCGGACGTCCTCTCACAGACCATGCTCAGCATCCAGGCCCGCAATCAGCCTGGAGTGCTCGCCGATGGCCTGAGCGATGTGACCGCCCATCGGGCTGAGGTCCATCAGGCCTCGGGCATGTTGGCCGTGCAGCTCGGGATCACTGTCTCCGATGCGCTGGTGCGGCTTCGGGCCTACTCTTACGCAACGCAACGGTCCGTCGCGGCCGTTGCCCACGACGTCGTGGCACGACGCCTTCACCTCGACGACGACGGAGACGGCATGAGCCCGAGAGACGATAACGACAAAGAGAGGCAGCCGTAATGCCACGCGAGAATCTTCTGGCGCAGACATTCGTGGAGCTCGCAGATTCGCTCGTCGACGACTTCGACGTCATCGACCTGTTGACGGTGCTCGTCGAGCGAGTCGTCGATCTCCTCGACGTCGATGCCGCAGGGATCCTTCTGGCCGATGCTGACGGTCAGCTCCGAGTCATGGCGGCATCAAACGAGCAGACCCGACTCATCGAACTGTTCCAGTTACAGAACGAAGAAGGTGCCTGCCTCGAGGCCTTCAGCACTGGTCAGCAGGTGTTGCACGGCGAACTTCGCTCCGCTGGTGAACGCTGGCCACAATTCGCAGCAGAAGCCGTCGAGTCCGGCTTCGAATCAGTGTTTGCGTTCCCGCTCCACCTCCGCGCGGTGGTGATCGGTGCGCTCAACCTGTTCCGCTCGACACCGGGCGAACTGCCCAAACCCGACGTACTCCTGGCCCAAGCCCTTGCAGATGTTGCCAGTATCGCCATCCTTCAGGATCAGGCGGTTCGGGCCTCGCAGGTCCAGGTCGGGCAACTCCAGAACGCGCTCGACAGACGGGTCACTGTCGAGCAGGCCAAAGGGATGCTCGCCGAACGCGGGCGCATCGAGATGGACGAGGCGTTCACGCTGCTGCGCTCGTACGCCCGGTCCAACAATCGTCAACTCACGGCCGTTGCCCACGAGATCATCGCCGGCCAACTGGCGCTTGACGCCGTGGTCAACATTGCCCCGGCCCGACGGCCCCGCTGAGCTCTTTCCTCGCGGCCCGGCATCAGTCGCCGAGGTCGCGTACCGCTCCGGCAGCGTCGCCGAGGGCTTGACGAACTCCATTGATCGAGTGGAGCGCCACATGGCGGAGTTCGTTGAGATCGCCGCCCATGGTTTCCGATACGCGACTGGCGGCCCGACGGGCCTCCGCACTGGCGCGGTCGAGCCGACGAACAACGGACCCGGTCCGGTCGCGGGCATCCATCCGTGCAAGATGCGATCGCACGCCAATCTCGTCAACCCAGGACTTCACTGCCTCGCTGAGGAGCTCGATGGAGTGCTTGATGCCATCTTCACCATCGGCGTTGCTGGCGTCGAGCGATGCCCGAGCCAACAAGAGGTCGAGTTCCGTCGTCGCCAGAATGGAGGCGACGTCATCGGCGTAGCGTTGATGGGCGGCAGGCGGCGTTCCCTCGAGGATCGCAGCGCCAGCGCGAATGTCGCGGGCGTCCTGCATCAGCAGCGCAACGGCTTCATCGAGGACGTGGTTCGCGGTGGTTGAAGCACCCGGATGTTCGTCAGCCGTCGTTGTCATTGGGGACCTCGCGTCGTCGTTGGTGGCTGTCCCGCCACGCACTGATCGTCGCCTGGTTGACCGCTCGCTCCAAGGGCCGAAGGTCACAATTCCTGCGGACGGAAGGCCCTGCCCGATGACAGGCGTTCAGGGGATCATCGAGTGATGGCTGCCACGCTCAGTCGGGTGACGCCCGACGACTACGTGTCGCTGGTGACCGATGTGGGACCAGCGCCTGTGCAGGTCGGCGCGGTGCTGCTCCTCAACAGCGGACCGACCTTCGATACCTGCCATGCGACACGTGTGGTTGCGGAGCGGATCAGCGCTGTTCCTCGACTGCGTCAGCACCTCATGGCGGCCGGCTTCGGACGCGGTCGACCGGTTTGGGTGGACGCCGGCGAGTTCGACATCTCGAACCACGTCCACACAATGAGATGCCCCGGCACCGGAAACGAGGAGGCCCTACTCACCCTCGCCGCCGAACTCGTCACCGACCGCCTACCGGACGACCGGCCGCTCTGGCGATTGACGTTCGTCACGGGCCTCGTTGACAACCGGACCGCCATCCTTCTCATCTTTCATCACGTCCTCGCCGACGGGATCGGTGGTCTGGCGGTGCTCGCCAACCTGGTCGATGGGGCCCATGGGCCGGCGGAGACCGACTTCCCCCGAACCGCGCCGACGCCGTGGGCGTTGGCCAGCGACGCTGCTACCGAGCGTCTGACCTCCGTGCTGCGGGTTCGCGATGCGCTGCACCGTATGAGCGCCGCGCTCCATCAGCTGCGACCCGTTGGCCGGACATCCGCTGAGAGATGTTCGCTCAATCGACCGACCGGTCCTCGACGGCGCCTCACCGTGGTCCGGGTCGATCTCGGAGCTGTGCTGCGGACGGCACACGCCCACGACGCGACCGTCAACGATGTCGTCCTCACTGCTGTTGCCACGGCACTCCACCGCTTGCTGCTGACCAGGGGCGAAAGGGTCGATCGGTTCGTCGTCTCCGTCCCGGTCTCGGCTCGTCCCAGCACGACCGCTTCCGAACTGGGCAACGACGTCGGAGTGATCCCGATGGAAGTCGCGGCCACCGGCGAGCAGATCGGTCGACTCGAATCGACAGCGCAGATGACCCGCGCGGCGAAGGCGACGCCACGAGGTGCATCGACCTCGATCCTGGGCCCCCTCTTTCGAGTCCTGGCGCGACTCGGGATCTTCAATTGGTTCATCAATCGTCAGCGATCCATCCACACGTTCGTCACGAACCTTCACGGGCCGGCCGAACAGCTCCAGTTCATGGGATCCCCGATCGTCGACATCGTCGCCATCGGCATGACCACCGGGAATGTCGACGTGGCCTTCGCCGTGCTCTCCTATGCGGGAGCGCTGAACTTCTCCATTATCGCCGACCCCGACGTCGTCCCTGACCTCAACGTGCTTCGCGACGAACTCGCCACTGCGCTAGGTGATCTCCTCCCGTGAACCCATCGCCCCCGGACGACCTGCGGTCCGATCTCCCCGACGATCAATCGCGCGACGCCATGCGCTCGTTCCTCCAGCGGAGCGAGGTTCGGCTCTCCACCATCCATCGGGTTGCGCAATCGCTCCTGGGCGGCTCGGCGCTGGTGCTGCTGCTGCCGCTGTTCATCCGCGACGGATTTCCCAAGATGACCACGCTGTTGATCTCCGCCTACGACGCTGGACAGAGCTGGGTGATCATCGTTGGGATCGGACTCGCAACCGTGCTGTCGATCGTGATGCCGGTGATGGCGATCTATGTGCTCGTCAGTGATCTCCTGGGGTTCTACTTCACGAGCAACACGTTCGGAGCTCCTGGCGCCGGGCACAATGCACCGCGCCGCACTGTCTTCAACCCCCGCTTCATCCTGCCCGGTCTCGGATTCAACAACGATGAACTCAACGAACGGACGTGGAAGTTGCTGCAACAGGGTCGTGAGGACGAGTGGACCAGGGCGCTGCTCGTCCCCGGGAATCCCGAGGATGGCGGTTGGCGGGACCGTTTCGATACTCGCGTGTTCGAGGTGTGGGGCACCGCCTTCCCGACGGGTCAGGCGGGCGACGACGAACGGTTGCGTCAGTCCTTCCGAATGGCGGGGCTGCATCGCGACCGGACACTTGCCCACGATGTCGCTCGCACTGAGGCACTGCTCGCTCGCCATGTGCTGATCATCCGAACGGCGGTGCTCAGATACTCCAAGGCGCTCCTCCTCCTGATTGCGACCACGGTCGCCACGCTCGCCGCGTCCGGAATCGTCGAGCATGCCATCACGGTCGACGCGACCGGTGGCAGATTCAGTCGCGGATTCCCACCGAGGTACCTCTTTCTCGTCGCCCTCGTGTACGTGTTGTGGGCACCGTTGGCTGCTCGTAGCGTCACCGCTCCGCTCCGGATGATCCAGCGCCACACCCCCGGCGTCGGTGAACACCGCGATGTCTACCTCGACAAGCGAACCACGCAATTCGAATCGGTGACGGTGCTCGCCACGTTCGTCGTGCTCATCGGAGCGGCCGCAGCCCTCATTGCGGCGGGTGAAGCGGTGGGCGGCCGAGCGGTGGCCAGCGCTCTCGCTCTCAGCGCTCTGGGCGCGGCGCTCTGGGGAGTGGCACTCCGCGGCTACTCCGCTGGCCCGCGTCAGACGCTGAGCGCGCTGGTGCTCCTGGCGACGGGTCGGCCCGCCCCAGCACCCACCGAGGAGATGCGGGCGGCGCGGGCTGCCCGTGACGATGCGGACGACTCGACACGAGGTGACGACGCGCCATGACGGGTTCCGCGTCGCGGGGAGCGGGCGCGATGTTTCACCCTGTGGCACATTGGGTACGAAGTTCACATGCTTTGGACAATCTTCATCATTCTCGGAATCGTTGCATTCGTCATGATCATCCTCGGACGGCGGTGACTCATGAGTACCTACGAACAACGCGAAACCGTTGCGGTTCCCGCTGAGCCGATCACCCCGGTGACCGACCCCGTGGTGTCCGCCGATCAGACCGCCGTGACGACGGTTCGCCGTTTCAGCATCGGCCAACTCCTGTCGGGGATCGTCGGACTCATCCTGGTGGTCTTCGGCGTGGTTGCCTTGGTCCGCACTGGGATCGACGGGACGTTCAACCGTCCGGTTGCCGACGTCGTCGGACTTGCGCACAGCTCCATCATCGGGCTGGTCGAGCTCGGCGTGGGTCTGCTGATTCTCCTTGGAGCCGTTGCGTGGGACATGCGGGCCCTCGGCGGATTCATGGGCGTCGTGCTCTTCATCTTCGGCGTTGTGGTGATCGCCGCCTCTGATGAGATTCTGTTGAAACTCGGCACCGAACGCACCACCGGATGGTTCCTCATGATCATGGGCGCCATCGCAGCAGCGACTGCGACGCTGCCAACCACAACTCGGACGACTCGCCGGGTGTCGACCCGATAGACCGGCCTCAGCTGACCGAACAGCCGGCGCTCGCTAGCGCTCGTCCTCAAGGAGTGACCTACGGCCCTACCGCCCCTTGGCGTTTCGTTCGTACGTTGGTGAGTGTGTCTCAACGAGACACTGAGGACGAGCGAGAGAAACCCATGCCAGACAACCATTTGTCCCGCGCCGACACATTCACCATTCACTTGGAACAGGACCCGCTGCTCCGCTCCACCATCGTTGCGTTGGCCGTGCTCGATCGCGCTCCGAACTGGCAGCGGTTCTCGCAGACCATGGAGCGAGCGACATGCCTCGAACCGAACTTCCGACGGCGGCTCACACCGGGCTCGGGGCCACTTCTTCCAGCTCGGTGGACCGACGATCCCAACTTCGACCTGAGCTGGCACCTGCGACGGATGGGCGTCGCTGGGTCCGGCGACCTCGACGAGGTCCTGGAGTTCGCGCGGATCGCCGGAATGACGGCATTCGACCCAGCTCGCCCACGGTGGGAATTCACGGTGCTCGAAGGACTCACTGACGGTCGAGCGGCGCTCGTGATGAAGGTTCATCACGCACTGACCGATGGGATCGGGGGCATTCAACTCGCCCAGCACGTCATCGATCTGGATCGGCGCGGCTCGCGACGTCCCGTAGTGCCAGAACCTGCCCATGGAGCGACCAACGATCTGGTCGAGCGGGCCGCCGATGCCGTTGCCTATGACGTCGGCCAGGTCGCTTCCATCACGCGGGGACTCGTCGGGTCGATTCCCGACGCCGTGCGGGGGTGGGTTCGACGGCCCTTCAGCGTCTGGGGCGATGTTGGCAAGCTCGTGGGATCAGTGGCGCGCTTCGTGCGACCAGTGACGACCACGCTCTCGCCGGTGATGACCGATCGCCGTCTGGGATGGCGATATCACCTCCTCGAGGTGCCCCTCCCGGCACTGAAGGCTGCAGCCGCCGCGGCCGATGGCACGCTCAACGATGGCTTCCTCGCCGGCATCGCCGGTGGATTGGCCTGCTATCACCTCACACATGGCTCCACGGTCGAGGAGCTCCGCGTGACGATGCCCATCAGCATCCGGACCCCGACCGATGCACCCGGAGGAAACCACGTCACGCTCGTCCGCTTCACCGTTCCCCTAGGGGATCTTCATCCGATCTCACGAATGATCGCCATCGATCACAGCACGAAAGCGCTTCGACACGAACCCGCGATCGGATGGTCTGAGGCGATTGCGGGCGCCCTCAACCTCTTGCCTACCGCCGTCGCGGCGGGCATGCTCAAACACGTCGACGTCCTGGCGTCGAACGTGCCGGGCTTCGATCAGGCGGTATACCTCGGGGGTGCACGACTCGACGGCTTCTACGCCTTCGGGCCGACAATGGGCGCCTCGGCGAACATCACGCTGATGTCCTATCGGAAGAAGTGCTTCATCGGCATCACCACCGATACTGGAGCGATCGCCGACGACGAGTTCTTTGCCGAATGCATCGAGGCGGGGTTCGCCGAATTGCTGGCCATCGGACAGAACGGCGAAACCCCGCGACGCTGAGCAGCGCTACTTCTTCTTGGCTGGGGCCTTCTTGGCTGGGGCCTTCTTCGCAGCGCTCTTCTTGGCCGGGGCCTTCTTGGCCGGGGCCTTCTTCGCAGCGCTCTTCTTCGCCGGGGCCTTCTTGGCCGGGGCCTTCTTCGCAGCGCTCTTCTTCGCAGCGCTCTTCTTCGCAGCGCTCTTCTTCGCCGGGGCCTTTTTGGCCGGGGCCTTCTTCGCAGTGCTCTTCTTCGCAGCGCTGCTCTTCGATTTCAGCCCCGGCACCTGCTTGGCGATGCCGTCCATGGCACGCTCAAGTCGGCTGACGGCCTGCTGGAGATCATGCTGAATGGCGTCGACCATTCGGCGAAGCTCCTTCAGCTCGCGACTGAAAGTTCGCGACACCTCGCGCTCGAGGTCGCGCGCCGCCGTCTGGATAGGGGCCGTCACGGAGTCGACGGCGCGACGTGTGCGCTCGGCGTTGCTCGGCGAGGACGGCTCGCTCGGATCTGCGGTGGCGGGGGCGTCGATGATCATCAGGGTGTGCTTCTTTCGTCGTGGACTCTTTGTCGTGGACAGACCCTACGCAACAGCCACGGCCACAAACAGGGTCCAACGTCACCACCGACACATGGCGCAAGTGGCCCGCTCCATCGGCACGGTCGATGACAGGAATTATCCCCGTCGTACAGTGACTCCATGACCGGTCACGGCGTCACCGCCGAGGAATACCTCTCCCCCGACCTCCCGAGCGGGCTCTCGTGGCGCGACCTTCCCATCGTCGACGCCCGCGACCCTTCGCTCGCCGAGGTGCTCGTC
Source organism: Acidimicrobiales bacterium (assembly GCA_038245795.1). GTDB lineage: Bacteria > Actinomycetota > Acidimicrobiia > Acidimicrobiales > Microtrichaceae > JBBRSC01. Next base: position 5,427 of record JBBRSC010000080.1, on the reverse strand, counting down.
GTCGTGACGGGCGACCCTCACGACTTCGAGGTCCCAATCGTTCCCTGGCCGGTGACGGGCGGTCGCCCCCTCGACCCAGCTACAGGTGTCGGCGGGGGCTCCACCGAAGGGGCCTTTACGTGCACCTGGTCCGGCGATCGATTGATGGCCGTGAACGATGCAGTCGGTGGCCACTACCTACTCGGCTACGCGTGCGCCCCCGAAGACGCCGACGATCGACCGCGCACCGCTCCCCCGGCGCAGGTGCTGCTCTGGCATGTGAACCACCATCCCGATGGCGGGCAGATGTTCGCCAGCCTCGATGGACAACCGTTCCTCGTTCCAGCGATCCCACCCGGCGAATCGCCAGATCTGGACCGGGCCGTGATCGCACGCAGCGACGGCTCGTTCGCGATCTGTCTGCAACCAGGCGTCTGGCACGATGGCGTCTACCCCGAACAGGGCGACGGGAACTTCTGGACCCGACAGGGCAGGGTCCACGCACGCGTTTCAGCGGACATCGCCCGGGAGTTCGGATGCCTCCTGCGGGTACCGCTGACCGCGCCGAGCCTCGACCAGCACCCAACGAATGGCACATGAACGAATGACACACGAGCGCGAGATCACCTCGGTGGTTGACCTGTGCACTGACGACGGCCGACATCTCAACCCAGCGGCTCGCGGCTGGTCACGCCATCCCTTCCATCGGGCGAACCTCCGGGGAGGTTGGGGCCGCACGAAGAGGTGGGACTACTGGGCAATCCTCGCCGGTGATCTCGTCGTGTCCTTTCTCTACGCCGACATCGACTACCTCGGACTCGCCGAGGTGTGGTGGGTCGACCTGGCCACCGGTCGCACTGGCGGTGGCGGGGTCACTCGCCCCTTGGGGAGTGGCATGATCCTGCCCGATCTTCCCGGTTCAGTGCCCCTGCGGATCGATCGCCCTGGGTTCTCGCTCGAGATACTCGACGACTCAGATCGCCTCACCCACGTGGCCGCTTCGTGGACCGAACAGGACGGGTCGCCGGGTCGACTCTTCGCGAGCATCGACACCCCGCGCGGGCACGAGTCGCTCAACGCGGTGATTCCGTGGTCTGACCGCCGATTCCAGTACACCCGGAAGGATCAGGCTCGCCCCGCAACCGGCGAACTCCAGATCGGCGATACCGCTCGCAGATTCGGCGGGGATCACGGCGACGCATGGGGTGTTCTTGATGTTGGCAGAGGACGCTGGCCCTACAACACACGATGGAATTGGGGCGGTGGTGCCGGACGCGTGGGCGCAGATGGGCCGGTGGTCGGGCTGCAACTGGGTGGAAAGTGGACCGCTGGGACGGGCTTCACCGAGAACTCCATCACCCTCGATGGTCGGCTCACCAAGATTGGCGACGAGCTGGTCTGGGACTACGACTGGAACCACCCGATGCGAGCTTGGCGCGTCACCGACCCGGGCGGCCGCCTCGGTCTTGTGCTGACCACGCGGTACGACAAACACTCGCGGATCCGGGCGCTGCTGTTGGCGACCGAGACCCATCAGGTCTTCGGAACATGGTCGGGTTTCGTCACCCCGGACGATCACGATCCGATCGTGTTCGAGGGGCTGCTCGGCTTCGCCGAGGAGTCACGCTCACGATGGTGAGAACAGCCCATGGGTCCAGTTCTGGTTCATCCATCTCTTCAGCGCTCTCAGCGACGCCGTCGGTCAGGCCGAAGTGCCGCTGGCCCGAGATCGCGTGAGTGACCTTTGCCCCTATCGGCGATCCATCATCGGTCCGACGATGATCGGATGAACGTATTCATCGCGGCGCTGCAGCCAGCGATCGGCACGCAGGGCTGACGATGCAGTTCCACAAGCTCAACGAAAACCTCCACGGGGCTGGCCACATGGTCATGCATCTCGTGGCGCGATGGCGTCGCACTGATCGCATGACATGGGGTGCCTCGCCTGAGGAGATCGAGGCGACGTTGCCCGGAGACGAACTCGTGCCGTCGCGATCCTGGGGGTACACCCACGCCATCACGATCGACGCTCCGCCGAGCGAGGTATGGCCGTGGCTTGCGCAGATCGGCCAGGGTCGGGGCGGGTTCTACAGCTTTGATCTGTTGGAGAACCTGGTCGGGTGCAACATTCACAACAGCGACACACTGCTTCCGGAGTTCCAGCAACTCGCCGTTGGCGACCCTGTCCGTCTCCACCCCAAGTCACCGCCATTGGTCGTGGCGATCGCCGAACCCGAACGGTGTCTCGCTCTGATCGGCGGAAACCCCGTCACCGGCAGCGAAGCCGCTTCCCTGTGGGCGTTTCATTTGTTCGAGACCTCTGACGGCACCACGCGACTCGTCGAGCGCGGCCGATATGAGGTCGGACCGACGAGAGCCGCCCGCCTTGCGATGGGTCCCGCCATCCTGGAACCGATCAGCTTCGTGATGAGCCGCCAGATGCTGCGCAACATCAAGCGGCTTGCCGAACGCTCGCTCGTGCATCCAGCCGTATGAGCATTCGGAGCATCGGCAATGCGGCCGTCCTGCGGATGCTCGATTCGCCCGCGCATCGGATGTTCAGTGGCGCGGTCGCAACCATCGAATACGAGGGAAAGCGATCGGGTCAACCACGCCGACTCCCCGTTCAATACGCACTACTCGGAGACCAGATCGTGGTCTGTCCCGCCCATCACCAGTCGAAGCAATGGTGGCGCAACTTCGAAGACCCTCATCCTGCGATCGTCACCGTCGCCCGCCGGCCCAGGCGCGTCATCGGCAAGGTTGTACGAGCCGGTGACGCGGCCGACCCCGCGATGACGTCATACCTGCGCCGCTTTCCCAAGGCTCGAGACCTGGAACTCCTCGTCGTCTTCACACCCACCGCGCCGGAGACTTTGTCCTCTCTCGGTGCTGCCCGTCCCCACTGATGCTTGTCTCATGATCGACCCAGCTTTCTTGGAAGCTGACGGCGTCTGATGGCAACGACGAACCTCGGCCCCATCGCCAGGTCCGCTCAGGACGCGCGCGTGAGCGATCATCACTCGGACGTCCAGGTCGTGGTTTTTGGCGTGGCAGCGATCGCGTTGTCATGGCTCTTGTGGTCGCCGCTCGTCGCAGACCGCTGGGGGTGGATCGATGGTGCAAGCCCGTACTGGCACCTTGCGGGAGGCGTGGGGCCAGCATTCGCGGCGCTTGCGTTGACCGCGGCGTTCGAGGGCCGAGCCGGACTCCGCCTCCTCTTCCGTCGAATGTTCACCGGACCAGGAAGATGGCTTCTCGGGGTGCTCGTCGCACCGTTGGTGATGTGCTTGCTTGCGTTGGGCATCGCCCGCCTTGCTGGCGTACGCGTCGATCTGACCCGACTCGGTGCGAGCAAAGAATTTCCCGATCTCCCGCTCCCTGTCTTCTGGTTCGCGAATCTCGCCTTCTACGGATACGGCGAGGAAGTCGGATGGCGGGGCTTCGCGCTGCCACGACTTCAGCGCAGCCGAAGCGCTCTGAGCGCGTCGATGTGGTTGGCGGTCCTGTGGGCCCTCTGGCATCTACCCCTCTTTGTGTTCAGTGCAGGGTTGAGCACGATGGCACCGGTCGGACTCATCGGATGGGGCGCCAGCATGGTTACCGGATCGTTGATCTGCACGTGGTTGTTCAACTCGACCGGTGGCAGCATCGCCGTTCTGGCGGTCTTTCACGCCGCGCTCGACGTGTTCATCGGCTCACCCACGGGTGGCGAAATCGTCGCGAACGTCATGGGATCGACCATTGTCATTGCCGCCCTAACGATCCCACGGAAGTTCGGCCGACAGAACCTCGCACATGCGCCGAAGGTAACGACGACCCGCTGACGCCAACAGTCTTTCTCGGGTAAGCCCCGTTCTCGTCCTCTGAATCAGGCGCCGTCGGCCAGGATCGCCTCGGCGCATCGCCGACCCGAGAACAACGCTCCCTGAATCGACGGGGTGTCACGATGATCGCCGCAGACGAACAACCCGTTGCCCAACGACACGCGTCGCTTCGGTGAAAACGGAGGCTGGCTGTCTGGTTGGGCGTGCGCAATCACATCGGTTCGGAGATGATCCCACCCGTCGACCTCCGGGCCGAACCATCGTTGCATCTGAGCGCGCACGCGATCGACCAAGGCGGGCGACTCCGACCCCACGAGGTCCGACCCGTGACCGCTGGGACAAGCAGCGGCGATCAACGCCCTTCCGTCTGACGAATACTCGGGCGCCACGTTCGTCATGACCGCAACGTTCAACGCCGGGCCCGTGCCTTCGCCGTCGAGGGCAATCAGCCGATCACGGAACGGCGGTCGGTCCGCTGCGAACCACACACACGACACGCCCCGTGACACGACCGGATCCAGGTCCAGGAGTTGGGCCGCTCTCGGGCCCTCGGTGGCCACAACCACATGACGAGCAACCATTCGGGTGCCGTCAGCCGTCGTCACCAGTCCCGGAGCCACGGCACTCACCGGCGTGTTCAAACGCACACAACCCGCCGGCAGCGCTGCAGCAAGCTGTGCCGGGATGGCGCCCATGCCCGCGGCGGGGACCGTGGACGAACCGGTGGCCAGACAACGGAACACCACATCGAACATGCGACGGCTCGCCGTGAGCGACGCATCGAGCTGAATGCCACCAACGAGCGGGCGGAAGAACCGATCGATCATTTTCGGACTGAACCCATCGGCTCTGAGGGCCTCGATGGTGCTGAGGTCATCGCCCCGCAGGAGCGATTTCGACTCCGCGCGACGCAGCCGAAGCAGCAGCCGTGCCAGACGCATCTTGTCGGCCAGCGAACCAACCGGCGCCAACGCTGACGAGACCAGCGTCGCCGGTTGTCGGAGCGGATCACCAACACGGTGGAAGCGCTTGCCCGTCCAGACCAATGCACCGGGATCGAACGCACGCAGATGCAGCGAGTCGACGTCGAGCTGCGTCGACACTTCCGGGTAGGCGGTCAGCAACACCTGAAATCCGCGATCGAGATGGAACCCGTCCACATCATCGGTGCGTACTCTCCCGCCGACACGGTCAGATGACTCGAGTACGACCACGGACCGGCCGTCGGCAACAAGACGTCGAGCGGCCGCCAAGCCGGCGAGTCCTCCACCGACCACGATCACATCGAAGGTCTCGTCGGGCACGTTGCGAGCCTATGGCGCGTCCGACGAGATCAACAGAATCGCCGTCAGTGCGAGTACCCCAGCGTGTGTCACCCCGGGGTACTCGCCTAACCGGCGCGCGCTATCCCTTGGCGGTTGCCACGGTCTTCTTGGCCGTCCTCTTGGCGGTCGTGGCCGTTTTCGACGCCGCAGCTTCTGCGGTGTGCCGGACGGTGGTGGTCGCACGTTTGTCCTGGGTTGCCGTCGACCGAGCGGACTTCTGGGCGGTCGTGACGGTTCCCTTGGCGCCGGACTTGGTGGCACGCACCGTCTTGTTCGCTCCCGCCTTCATGGTCCCG